>JALUVF010000160.1 GCA_027020915.1 bacterium | reverse complement strand
AATTTTCAGTAACGCTGCTACATCATTTCTCTCTCCAAGAAAATTGATGCATTTTCCCAATCCTAGATCTGCAACTTTTTTTTTCAATTCTCCCTTGTAAAAGCCGTCTCCGACCACTAGGACTCTAATTTTTTTATTATATCTCTCTAACTCCTTCACCGCTCTAAAAAGGTACTTATGCCCTTTTCTCGGTACAATCCTTGCTATTATTATAATTATAAACTCGCCCTTGGATATATTAAATTCGTTTTTACATCTTTCTATACCTGCACCTTCAATATCGAACTCTTTTGTATCTATCCCGTTGTAAATCACAATGATATCATCAGCTTGAACCTTTCCCACCTTAATTAAATTATTCTTAACGGCATGGGAGACAGCTATTGTTCTGCCTCTCATACGGTAAAAAATCCTATCAATCAATCTCTCTCTCTTGTTATCCCATTGATCTATATTATGAATATTCGAAATAATCACCGGAACTCTTGCCATCTTAGCTGCTAAAACCCCAGATATGTTTGCTTCATACATGTGTGTATGTACAATGTCTATCTTTCTTTTCTTTAGATAGTTTGCCAACCGCCAAAGGCTGTAGGGGTGTAGTCCGCTCCTGAATGGAATCAAAGAAACCGGGATCCCTTCTTCCTCAAAAAACCGGGCTAACTTACCCTTAGAATGGATACATATAACCTCTACTTCAAAACGATTCTTTAATTTTTTCAGAGCAGCTAATATCCTTTTTTCTACTCCTCCTACTGGAAGATAAGTTATTATTCTCGCCACCTTTGGCTTATAATTGCTCATCAAACACTTCCACTGACAATCTTAGGGTATATCTCTTTCTGGGCCTTCTCCAGGTCCTGAGGAAAGTCTATCTCTATCCAGGGAAGGCCCTTTACATCAATGGCATGGATGGGATGGAGGGAGAGCATCTCCCTGAAAGCGGCGGGGATCCACCGGTTCACCTCTCCCCTGGCAATCATCTCTGCCACAACTTCCTTTAATGTGGCCAGGGCTTTCCCACGAAAGAGGACAACACCCAGGTTCTCTCCGTGGGCCTCCTGGGGGGAGAGATCCTTTCTTATGTCCACCACCAGGGAGCCCTTCAAGACCACCTTCATGGTCTCTTCGTCGAGGAGGGCTCCCGTGTCCACGGAAAGAACACCGTCATGTTCCGACTCCAGGAGCCTTCCCGCCACTTCCCTGGGAAACAGCACATCCCCGTTGACGATGAGGGCCCCATCTTCCAGCCGATCCATGGTGAGATAAAAGGAGTAGATGGAGTTGGTCCTAAAGTACTCTTCATTCAGCACGTAGGAGACCCGAGGACCCAGAAGAGCCTCTATCCTTTCCCTGCCGTGGCCCGCCACCACCAGGATCTCCCCTACCCCCGCCTCCTCTAGGACTTTCACCTGGTGCTCCAGGATGGTGAGGCCCGTGGAGCCGTTTAGAGGCAAAAGGGCTTTGGGGATTTCCCGGGTGAGGGGCAGAAGCCTTTTCCCCTGCCCTGCCGCCAGTATCACCCCTTTGAGGCCCATATCGGCTTCTTTTCACCCCCCTTTTAATGGATGAGTTCTCTTATCACATCCACCGCCTTCTGGGTAGCCTGGCCGGGGTTATAGAAGAGGTGTGAGGCCATTTTCCGCCTCACCTCCGAGTAGGCCCCGGGCTGATCCAGGGCTTCCAGGAGGGCCCTTTTTAGCTGGTCTTCCCCATCCGCCAGAGGCCCAGCGGCAAACCCCCAGGTCTCCAGATCTATGGTTCTGCCGTAGCGCTTCTGGTAGTCAGGGGCCGCCAGACAGACTATGGGCCTGTCCAGGACCAAATACTCGTTGGCCACGGAGCTCAAATCGGAGATGAGGAGATGGCTGGCGGCCATGGCGGGCACTATGTCAGGGTCCCTATAGATGAGGGCCCCTGCCCTCTCCCATGCCCGGGTTTTTTCCTTCCAGCGTGGATCCCGGAAGGTGTGGTCGTGGAGCTTTATCACCAGGGTGAGACCCATGGTGAGCACGGTCTTCACCACCGCTTCCCCCATGGCCTCCAGGGAGGAACCTGCCCCCCAGGTGGGGGCGTAAAGGACCACGGGGCCTTCCAAACCTGCCAAACCCAGGTGTTTCAGGGCCTTCTCCCTGGTCCAGGTGCCGTCCACCAGGGGGTCCAGTTTGGGCATTCCCACCCGGGCAATACGAGGGTCTCCTTCCTTGAGGATGCCCTCCTTGACAAATCTCTCCTCCATGTAAGGCCCTATGATGAAGAGGCGGTGGTATTCCAGCACCTTGGGGGTGTAGGCCCTGCCCTTAAAAGAGGCACCGTGGAAGGTATGGACCCTCCACCTGCAGGCCTTCCCCACCACCATGATGTCGGGGGATAGGTAGAGATCCAGGGGAAGTTTTGAGGCCAGCCAGGGGGGCACCCTCTTTACCCTGAGACCCAGGGGGGAGAAGAGATCTCCCCCTTTTTGCCCTTTGGGGGGCTTCACCGTTCCCCAAAAGGGGACTTCATCCTTGAGGGCCTTGTAGATGGGCCTCAGGCAGACCACATTCATGGGCACTCTGGCAAACAGGAGAATCCCCTTCATTCCACCAACTCCCTATACAGCTCCTCCATTATCCCGACCCTCCTGTCGTCGGGAAAGACCCGGGAAGCCCATCTCCTTCCGTTGTTACCCAGCCTTCTGGCCAGACAGGGATTGGAGAGGATAACAAGAATGGCTCTGGCCATGGATGCCGGATCTCCCACGGGAACCAGGAGTCCTGTCTTCCCCGGTATCACTGCTTCCGGGTTCCCCGATACGGCCGTGGATACCACAGGCTTACCCAGGGCCATGGCCTCCCTCAGGGAACCCGTGAGCCCCTCTCCTTTGGTGGAGGCACACACCACCACGTCCATGGCAGCCATATACTCTTCCACCTTCTCCCGGTGGCCTACAAATATGGCCCTTTCTTTCAAGGGGGCCGCCTCTTTCCCGTACTTGGAAGGCCTCCCCGCCCCCACCATGAGGAGACGGAGCCCGGAAAAGACCGCCGCTACATCCTGGCAGGCCTTCAGGAAGAGGGGGTATCCCTTCTTCCCCACCAGGGCGGCCACCATGCCCACCACGGGAGCCCGAATAGGGATCTTCACTTCCTCCCTCACCCTGGTGCCCCCAAGGGCAGGATGGAAACGGTGGATGTCCACGCTGCCATAGACCACCTTCACCTTCCCTTCGGGTATCCCTACTCTCACCAGGGAGGTCTTGACGGCATGGGCCACGGCCACAATCCCGGCCACTCCCCCCCTCCTCAAGATGAAGGGTATCACCCCTTTGGGCCGGTAGGTGGTGCCCCTCTGGGCCACCAGGGGCACTCCCGTGTTCCAGAGGGAGAAGTAGGCAAACCTCAGGGCAGGGTCCCTGTGGGCATGAACCACCTGGAAACCCTCCCTCAACACCATCTTTCTAAAGGAGACAAGGTTTTTCAGTCTCATGGGCTCCAGGGGCAGAGCCTCCACCTCCACCCCTCTTTCCTCCAGAATAGAGATGCCCTCTATCTCTTCCCTTTTTTCCCTGTTAAAGACGGCCTTAACCCTATGCCCCCGGGATGCCAGGGCCCTGGCCAGTCTCACCATCTGGACGGCTCCCCCCCGGGTTACAGAGCCATGGGTGGCCACATGGAGGATTTTCACTACTCCTTTTCCCTCTCAATTTGGGGTATATCAAGCTCTATGACAAAGTTTTTGGGAATCTGCTTTTTTCTGTGTTTTAATGGCCATATCTTCACCAGAGCATCTCTACTCTCTTTCAAGAGTTCCAAAAAGGGGCCGGGTTCAGAAACCACAACGAAAGCCCTACCATGGAAACCCCTTAAAAAGGATAGAAGTTTGGGCTCTTGGTACCATTTTATGGGATCAGAGAGTCTGGAAAAGTAGAATGAGTCGTAAGTTCCAAAAACCTCTGATCTAGACAAATCGACCAGGAAAGCTTTGTCTCCTTTAAGGTGATTGTAGTGTTCCATCAAAACATGATAAGGATTCACCTTTACTTTTCTTATTTTAGAGCTTTCATATCTAAGGGGCAAAAACACAAGGACAACAAGCAGGAGAATTATGGGCAGTTTCCATCTGAAATTTTTATCAGTCTTAAACAGCGTCCATATAAAAAACGACATGGACACAGCCAGACCCGGTATTATTGGATATATATACCTTTTAACTTTGTATATGGGTATAGATATGGCAAAGACATAAAGGAGACAGATGAACAGAACAAACAAAGCTATCTTCCAATTTAGATCCGAGTGTTCCACACTGCCACTATCATCTAAAGGAGATCTAAAAACATACTTCTTCAGTATCGCTATTAAGGTTAGAAGGATAAATACTCCATAGAACTTGAACAATATGTTGAAATAATAGAAGAAACCTTTTATGTATCTTGGCTTATGCTCCCCAAGAGATAGAATAAAAGGGGGCTTCAAAAATCGGCTTAAGCATACCCCATGGGTGGCCACGCCGCTATATATCTTAAAGGACAAGTAAAAAACCAAGGGAACCGCTATAAAAAAGATGTTTTTGATACTAAAGAGGGACCGTGGACTTTTCTTGAATATCAATACTTCCCCCACAACAACCGAAAAGACAAAGAAAAGTAGAAAAACATCCTTAACCAATAAACCCAGCATGACTGAACCAACTGATAAAAGGAAAGCCAAGGAAGATTCCTTCTTTTTGTAGTACATATAAAATAATATAGCAGCAGTATAAAAGAAGACCAGGGCTGAGTCTTGATTGCCGTGTCTAAAGCAGTGGCTGATGATTATGGGAGGAAAAGCAAGGGTTAACATGGAAGCCAAGAAGGCCATAGTGGAACTCTCAAATATGAGAAGGACCATGGTATAGACCAGTAGAATGGTTAAAACTCCCAACAGGGCATCCACTACCCGTGCTGCAAACTCGTTATAAGAAAGGTAATGAAAGGCCAGAGCTTCAGCCCATATCTTTAAAGGAGGCTTCATGCAATAGTACCTGGCCTTGGCCCTTGGATCGATACTGTTCATGTATAAAGGATAGAGTATTCCCGTGTCTGCCACGTGTTTAGAGACTACAGCGTGATTCGCCTCTCCTCCCTTCAGGCTTGAGGAACCCAGTCTAAAAAACATGAGATAACAGGATAGCAGGAAAAGAAAAAAGAAGTAGAAGATGCTCCTTTTAGAAGCCAGCTTCAACCCTTCCTTTTTGCCCTGTAATTCCAAAATTCTTTATCACTCCTTAGTTGTAATTTTACCAAAGCTCCTTACATCACTGGCCAGTAGAGATTCCCCCGGGAAATCCTGGCATTTCTTAACCTAAGTCCTCTGATTCTTCCAAAATCCCCCGATACAGGCTTTCCATTTTTACCACAAATCTCTCCGCCGGGAACAACCCGGCCACCCTCCTTTTGGCGTTGAGGCCCAGTTCTTTTCTTGGAAAAGGGGGTAACAGTAGCTCCAAGAACCTGAATTGGGACTCCACATCCCTGGGAGGCACAATGTATCCCGTTTTTCCAAGCACCACTATCTCAGGCAAGGCCCCCACCCTAGTGGCCACCAGAGGTTTTCCCGAAGCGCCCACCTCCAGGGCCACCCTGCTGGAGCCCTCGGAGCCCACTGAACTCAGCACGGCTATATCAAGGGCAGCTGAAATCTCCTCAACCCTGTCCTGGTGCTCCCAAAGAGTAACTCTCTCTTCCAGCTCCCTTTCCTCCAGCCGCTCTTTTAGCCTTTCATAGAGAGATCTGCTTTTCACCCTCCCCACAATCAGGCCTCTCACACGAGAATACTTTGCCATGAGCTTCTCCAAAGCCTCCAGGAAATAAGGCAAACCCTTTACTTTAGAGTACCTGGCTATGCTTCCTATTAGAATTTCTTCCCTGGATATCCCCAGCTTTTTCCTTATCTCTTCCCCATCCACCCTGGGATTGAAGCGCCGGGTATCCACCCCATCGTAAATCACCCTCACCTTTTCCGGCCTCCAGCCGACGCCGGTAAAGTACCTGTCCCCCACGGCATGGGATACGGCCACCACCGCCGCCGTCTTCCAGAACAAGAAACGGTTGAAGGCATGGGGCTTGAGGGGCACGGGCACGTGCCTGGTCCTCACCAGGGGCACCCCAGTGACCAGGGAGAGAAGGAACCCCAGCCAGTAATCGGGGGAGGAATGACAGTGGATGAGATGGGGCTTAAACTCATCTACGAAAGGCTTCAACTTCAATAGGTCCTTGATCCAGTGGTGAACACGAAGACCGGGAGCCATCTTTATCCCCGTTATGAGTTCCACCTTCCCCTTATCCTTGAGGGACTTGTAGAGAAGTCCCCGCTTGAAGCAAACCACGGCCACTTTGTGCCCCCTGTCTGCCAGCCCCTCCACCAGGGACAGAGTGCTGGCTCCGGTACCACCCTTGCCCCTGATGGCCACAAGATGGAGGATCCTAAGGGGAGAGGAGTTCTTCATACACCTCCTCCACCTGGACCACCGTCTTCTCCAAGTCAAAGAACCTCTTGACCCTTTCGTATCCCCTTTCCCCCATCCTTTTCCTCTTCTCCTCGTCTCTGAGGAGGTCAACAACGGCTCTGGCCAGGGCCTCCACATCCCCAGGGGGCACCAGAAGGCCCGTCTCTCCTTCCATCATCACCTCTGGAATCCCCCCCGTTCGGGTGGCCACCGTGGCCTTACCCATGGCCATGGCTTCTATAAGCACCCTGCCAAATCCCTCCCTGGCCGATTCCAGGGAAGGCATGATAACCACATCGGCAGCAGCATAAAAGGCGGGCATGTCCTTTCTGGCCCCGGGGAAGATCACCCTCTCCCCCACTCCCAGGCGGGATGCCAGGGCCTTCAACTCCTCTGTGAGGCCCTCTTCCTGCCTGGAGGTCTCCCCCACCACCACCAGGACGGCCTGGGGCACCTCCTTTACCACTGTCTTCATGGCCATAATGGCCTCCCTCTGTCCCTTGGTGGTGTCCACCCGCCCCGGCAAAAGGAGGAGAGGCGCCTCTCCCACTCCCAGCTCTCTCCTGACCCCCTCCCCGGAGAGGGCCTTTCTGGAGAAGACCTCCAGATCCACACCGTTGTATACCACCTGGTAGGGGATCCCCCACTCCCTAAGAGGATCGGCCACGGCCCGGCTGACGGCAAGAACCATATTCACCCTGTCCAGCATGTACTTCTCTATCTTCTCCCTTTCAAAAGTGTTCCGTACGTGAGTCACTACAGGTACTCCCAGCAGCCTGCCCAGAGTGACCCCGTAGGGAGAGTCCCAGAGGGTGTTGCAGTGGATGAGGGCCACTTTCTCCTTCCGGCTCCTCCTGTAAAGGTGAAGGAGGGTGATGGGAAGCCGTGGCCAAGTCTTGGCCTTGCGCCACATCCCCATCCTCACGGTGAAGAACTCCACCCCTGACTGGTCTAACCTCCTGGTAAGCTCTCCCTTCCGGGAGGTAGCCACCAGGGGCCTGTATCTTGTGAGTCGTGTCGTCAACCGGTAGAGACTCTCCGGTGCCCCCCCATAACGGGCAACTCCTTGAATGTAAAGAACCGTTCTCCTCACCCATCCCCTCCAGGCAAGCGTGGAGAGAATGCCCTAGAAGGAAGGTCCCGGTCAAGGAAGTCTTCCCATGCACGCCAAAAGAGAGGCGGCTCCAAAACCAACACCTCCAAAGTCTAACACCTTTACCAAAATTTTCCCCGGAAACCTATTGAAAATCAATTCCTTGGGGTGTATTGGGGCGGACTTTGGTAGGGACAAAAGGTTTTACAGGAGGTTTTGTGAGGAAGTTGAGGTTCCTGGTGGTGGTGGTGATGGTGCTATTCGTGTTCGCCTCTCCTCTGTTGGGAGGGGAGAGGCTGGTGAAGGAGAAATACCTGGAACAGTGGGACACCATCCTGGAAGCGGCCAGGGAGTATGGTGTCAGTCCCCTCCTCCTCTGGGCCGTCATCGGTGTAGAGTCCAACTTCGCGTCCCCCTACGTCATAGGAATAGACAGGAACCCCGGGCTCTGGAACGCCCTGAAGGAGGCTTCCAGAGTGGCCGGATTCACCGTGAAGAGGATGTCACCCAGCAGGGTGGCCATATTCCCCCGCTCCAGGGTAGACGGTGTGAAGGTCATCAGGGTCCTGGAGGCTCGAGGTTTCACCTTCGACGTGGGTCTGGGACAGGTGAACAACCGAACGGCAAAAAGCTTCGGCCTGAACCCCGCCGACCTGCTGGACATGAGGCGAAACATTGCATTCACGGCCTTCTACCTGAAGAGGGTGATAGTGAGGCACGGTTCCCAGCACGTCTGGAGATACAATGGTAGCCGGAGTTACAGGAGAAAGCTCCAGGCCAAACTGGCAGCCGTGAGCAACTACAACCGCTGGGAGTGACGCCAATTCCCTATCTTTCCGGAGATTTCTTCTCCATGAGCCTTCGATAAAACTCCAGATTCCCTTCCACCAGGCTGTTCTCACTGAAGGCCTCCAGCATCCACTGGCGGCCAGCGCGGCCCATACGGCGGCGAAGCTCCTGATCCTTCAGGAGGGTCACTGCGTGGCCGACCAGACTACCCACGTCTTCGGGTTTGACCAGGAACCCCGTCTCCCCGTGGCGCACGGAAGCCTTGATGCCCCCCACGTCGAAGGCCACCACGGGCACCTCCATGGCCAAGGCCTCCAGAGCCGCCGTGCCCAGGGACTCTCCAGCTATGGGAGTGAAGAGAAAGACGTGGGAGGTCTTCAGGATCCTGGGTACGTCCTTCCTCAGCCCCAGAAACTTTACCCGGTCCTTTATGCCCAGCTTTCTGGCGTAGTTCTCCAGAAAGCCCCTGAGGGGACCCTCCCCCAGGGCCAGAAAGAAGGCATCGGGCACCTCTTCCAGGATACCCCTGGCAGCGTCCAGGAAATAGACATGGCCCTTCTCCCTGGCCAGGCGAGCCACCTTCACCACCACCGGGGCGTCGGGGGGTATCCTGAGCTCCTCTCTCACTCCCGAATGGTCCACCTTTTCAGGATTGAAGCGATTCAGGGCATCCACAACGCTGTGGATGGTGACCACTTGGTCCACCTTTTCTCCCAGGACCCCCGTCTGGCGAAAGACCTGGGTCACAGCGTCGGAAACCACTATGACCCCGTCTATGAGGCGGCGGTAGAGAACGCGGTTGAAGAGGTGGTTCTTCACGGGAAAGATGTTGTGGCGGGTTCGCACCACCAGAGGCCTGGGCCTCACCAGCCAGGCAGCCACTGCGGCGGCCCAGGTGTCCTGGGAACCGTGGGTATGGACTACGTTAATCTTCTCTCTTTTTATAAGACGGCGAAGGCGGGCCACCTCCCGCACGTAGGTGACGGGGTTGAACTTCTTGGGCAGGCGCAGGTCGTCGAAAACGGGAATCTCCTCCTCCCGGGCTCTCTTTATAAGGGTGGCACCCTTAGGAGCAGCAATGACCACGTAGTGGCCCCGCTTCCGGAGCCCTCTGGCCACGGTGAGGATGCGGTTGGGCTGTCCTCCCCAGCCTCCCTTGTGCATGTTGGTGTGGAGCACTCGAAACTCTTCCAAAGGCTCCCCCCTTCATCAAAAGACCCTGGCCGAAGCCAGGGCCCCCTCATGTCATGATAGAAAAGTTGCAGACGTTCTCACGATCCGAACCATCTCACCCCTCCCTTGCCCAGATAGACCATGACATTCTTCACCTCGGTATAAAGCTCCATGACGTGGCGGGACATCTCCCTTCCCACCCCGCTCTGCTTGAATCCTCCAAAGGGAGCCTGGTTGGGGATCATGTTGTAGGTGTTGATCCAGATGTTACCCGCCCTTATAGCCCTGGCCAGGTTAAGGGCCCTCTTGACGTTGGTGGTCCAGATACCCGCTGCCAGGCCGTATATGGTGGAGTTGGCCATCTCTATGAGCTCCTTCTCGTCGGAGAATCTGATAACCACCACCACGGGGCCGAAGATCTCCTCCTGGGCAATACGCATCCTGTAGTCCACGTCCACAAAAACCGTAGGCTCGAAGTAGAACCCCCTGGCCAAGTCGGGACGGTCGGGACGCTTGCCTCCCAGGACCAGTTTGGCTCCCTCCTCCAGACCGATTTTGATGTAGCTCTCCACCTTCTCCAGCTGCTCGGCGGACACCAGGGGCCCCAGCTGGGTCTCTCTGTCCAAAGGATCGCCCACCTTGATCTTCCTGGCCCCATCCAGGAACCCCTCCATAAAGGCGTCGTAGATCTTCTCGTGGACGAAGAGGCGACTTCCTGCGGCGCACACCTGACCGGAGTTGAGGAAGATGGCAAATAGGGCCCCGGGAATGGCCTCTTCCAGGTCGGCGTCGTCCAGAATGATGTTGGGGGATTTGCCTCCCAGTTCCAGAGAGACCCGCTTCACGTTCCTGGCCCCCATCTCCATGATGAGCCTGCCCACGGCGGTGGAGCCCGTGAAGGCCACCTTGTCCACGTAGGGATGGGACGCCAGGGCAGCACCGGCGGGCTCGCCGAATCCGGGACAGATGTTCACCACCCCAGGGGGAACCTCGGCCTCCTGGCAGATCCTGGCCAGCTCCAGGGCCGTGACGGGGGTCTGCTCCGCGGGTTTCAAGACCACGGTACATCCCGCCGCCAGGGCCGGCGCCATCTTCCAGGCGGCCATGAGCAGGGGGTAGTTCCAGGGGATGATCTGCCCCACCACCCCCACGGGCTCCCTGAGGGTGAAGTCCAGAAATTTGCCCGGTACAGGAATGGTCTCCCCCATGACCTTGTCGGCCATGCCGGCAAAGTACTCGAAGCAGTCCACCGCCAGAGGCAGATCCACCTTGCTGGAGTCCCTGATGGGTTTACCCACGTCCATGGTCTCCAAACGGGCCAGCTCCTTGCGCTTCTCCTGAATAAGGTCCGCGATCCGTCTCAAAAGACGGCCCCTGTCGGTGGCAGACATCCTGGACCAGGGCCCCTCATGGAAGGCCTTACGGGCAGCCTGGACCGCCCTGTCAATGTCTGCCTCCCTGGCCTCAGCCACCCTGGCAATGACTTCACCATTGGCGGGATTGATGGACTCAAAAGTGGCACCCTCTTCAGCGTCCACAAACTCTCCGTTGATAAAAAGCTTTCCTTCCATCATAACCTTCCTCCCCCCTAGGACTTCAAAGAGATCTATAAAGGATGGGATAGGCCCTTTCAATTACGTTTCAAAAAGTGCCGGCATCCCCGTCATCCGTTGACACATACTCCCCTTCTCTGCCAGTCTTCCCCTTAAGTTCGAACCAGACAGGAGGAAAAGGATGCAGGACAAGATCCTGAAGCTACTCTTGGAAAACCTGGGTCTCAGCGAAGGGGAGAAGATTCTGGTCTTCACAGATCGCATATCCAACAGGGAACCCCGTCTGGCCCCCCACCACTTTGCCAGGAGGGAGAAGTCCAGGATTCTGGCCCAACAGGTGGCCGAAGCAGCCCGTTCCATCACCCCTGAGGTGATGTACCATGAGTATAAGGCTCTGGGACACCACGGCTTGGAACCCCCTGAAGCCCTGTGGAGACTGGCCTTCGGTGAGGAAGGAGTGAAGGCTCTCAAAGACATGGGAATTCTCGCCCCTCTCCTGAAAAAGGAGGACCACCAGATCTTTTCCCGGGCCCTGGAGGTACTGAAAGGGGCTGCCAGGGACGTGGTCCAGGTGGTGGTGGCCCTGGCCAACTATTCCACTTCCCACACCTCCTTCCGCAAACTCCTCACTGAACTGGGAGCCAGATACGCCAGCATGCCCCTCTTCGACGTGGAGATGCTCAACACTTCCCTGGACGTGGACCTGGAAAGGCTGGAGAAGGTCACCCTGGGGATAGCCCGGATCCTGGAGGATGGAAGGGAAGTGGAAGTCACCGCCCCCAACGGCACCCATATCACCCTCTCCATAGAAGGAAGGCGGGCCACCGCAGACACGGGCAACCTCACCCGTCCCGGTGCCTTCGGAAACCTGCCGGCCGGCGAGGCTTTCATCGCCCCGATGGAAGGGTCAGCCAGGGGGGTCTTCGTAGCCGAATGGGGCTCCACCCGAAAGCTGGACACCCCTACCCTCTTTCACATTGAGGGAGGAGAGGTGGTGAAAGCAGAGGGAGACCCCGGCCTGGTCCAGTTCCTCGAGGAGATCTTTGAAAGGTACCCCCAGTCGAGAAACGTTGCAGAGCTGGGTGTGGGGACCAACCCCCGGGCCTCCCGCCCTGACAACATCCTTGAGGCCGAGAAGATCGCCGGCACCATCCACCTGGCCCTGGGAGACAACTCCACCTTTGGAGGGCGGGTGAAAGTACCCTTCCACCAGGACTTTGTTCTCTTCAAGCCCACGGTGAAGGTGATCATGGAAGACCAGGAGAAAGAGATCCTCCGGGAAGGGCGTTGCGTGGAACCATGAGAGACAAGACCACCCAGACCTACCTCTCCACCCTGACCAACCAGGCCATCACCCTCTTCTTCCTGGGCCTGGCCGTGGTGGTCCTGGGAGTGGTGGGCTTCATGTATCTGGAGAGGTGGCCCTTCGTGGACGCCCTCTACATGACGGTCATAACCCTGGCCACGGTGGGTTTCAAAGAGGTCCACCCCCTGAGCCCCTCGGGTAAGATCTTCACCATGTTCCTCATCACTTCAGGGGTAGGGGTCTTCACATACGGAGCAGTAACCTTCTCCAGGTTGCTGGTGGAGGGAGAACTCAAAAGAGTCTTTGATAAAAGGAGGCTGGAGAGGGAGATGAGAAAACTTAAGGACCATGTGATTGTATGCGGCTTCGGCCGCCTGGGGGAGAAAGTGACGGAGGAGCTATATCGAAAAGGCATTCCCTTCGTGGTGGTGGAGAACGACCCTGCAAGAATTACCAAGGCAGAGGAGAAAGGGTACATTTACATAGAGGCCGATTCGTCTCACGAGGGGATCCTGGAAAAGGCGGGCATAAAGGACGCCAGGATCCTCATCGCCGTGGTGGGTTCCGATGCCGACAACCTCTTCATCACCCTCTCGGCCAGGGAACTGAATCCCAAACTCCACATCGTGGCCCGGGTGGAGGACCCCCAGGCCACCAGAAAGCTCTACAAGGCCGGAGCCAACCGGGTCATCTCCCCCTACGATGTAGGGGCCAACATGCTGGTCCACGCTGCCCTAAAACCCGCCGTCACCGATTTCATAGAACTCACCACCCGGCTGGGACCCGTCACCCTCATTCTCGAAGAGGTGGTGATAGAGAAGGGATCCGCCCTGGACGGGGTCCTCATCAAGGAATCCAAGATCCGCGAGGATACAGGGGCCATTGTGGTGGCCGTGAGGAAGGCAGACACCTCCAACATTCTCCGTCCCGAGCCCAGTCTGAAGCTGGAAAAGGGTGATCTCCTGGTGGTTCTGGGCATGAGGGAGGATATAGAGAGGCTGGAAGAGCTGGCCAGGACCCCCCACTCACTATGAAGTGAGGGGGACCCTCTCTTGGACGGGGGAATAGACCTTGGCAGGAGGCGGCTCCACCTTCTCCTTCCACTTCCACCCCACCAGGGCCACCTCCAGTACCTGATCCATATGCTCCACCAGAAGAATCTCTAAACCCCTACGGATCTCTTCCGGTACCTCTTTGAGATCCTTCCTGTTCTCCTCGGGGATGATCACCTCTTTGATACCGCTGCGTTTGGCAGCCAGGAGCTTCTCCTTGACGCCGCCAACGGGCAGGATCTTGCCCCTCAGGGTCACTTCGCCCGTCATGGCCACGTCGGCCCTCACTGGAATATGGGCCAGGGCAGAGGCCAGGGCCGTGGCTATGGTAATGCCCGCCGAAGGACCGTCCTTGGGGATGGCTCCCTCGGGGAGGTGAATGTGGATGTCCACTTTCTGGAAGTGGTCAACAGGTATTCCCAGAGCCTTGGCCCGGGAACGGACGAAGGTGAGAGCCGCCTTGGCCGACTCTTGCATCACCTCTCCCAGCTTACCCGTGAGAGTGAGGTTTCCCTTGCCCTCCACCACGGCCACTTCCGTGGTGAGGAGTTCCCCCCCGTTCTCCGTCCAGGCCAATCCCTGGACCACACCCACTTCGGGCTGGGCCTCTACCTTTCCATGGCGGAACCTGCGCACCCCCAGGTACTCCTCCAAGTCGGCCGCCGCAACCCTGATAGGCAGCTCTTCCACCCCCTCCACCAGTCTCCTGGCCACTTTGCGACACACCTTGGCCAGCTCCCTCTCCAGGTTCCTCACTCCCGCCTCCCGGGTGTACTCCCGGATTATGGACATGATGGCCGAATCCTCCACCACCAGCTTATCCTGGGGGATCCCGTGGGCCTTGATCTGGCGGGGCAGGAGAAAGTGACGGGCAATCATCTTCTTCTCATACTCGGTGTAACCCGGAATGCGAATGATCTCCATCCTGTCCTGGAGGGGACGGGGTATTGAGTACAGAACGTTGGCCGTGGTGATGAAGAAGACCTCCGACAGGTCAAACTCTACCCCCAGGTAGTGGTCGCTGAAGGCCGAGTTCTGCTCCGGGTCTAGAACCTCCAGGAGGGCGGAAGCCGGGTCTCCCCGGAAGTCGGAACTGAGTTTGTCGATCTCGTCCAGGAGCATCACCGGGTTCTTGGTCCCCGCCTTCTTCATCATCTGAATGATGCGGCCTGGCAAAGCCCCCACATAGGTCCGCCTGTGGCCGCGGATCTCGGCCTCGTCTCTGATACCTCCCAGGCTCACCCTGACAAAGCGCCTCCCCATAGCCCGGGCTATCGACTTGCCCAGGGAAGTTTTACCCACACCGGGAGGTCCCACGAAACAGAGAATGGGACCCTTGTTCTTCTTCACCAGGTGGCGAACAGCCAAGTACTCCAGAATCCGCTCCTTCACCTCTTCCAGACCATAGTGGTCCTCATCCAGGATACGGGCAGCCTCTTTCAGATCCAGCTTGTCCCGGGTCCTTTTGCTCCAGGGAAGGGAGATGAGCCAGTCCAGATAGTTTCTGACCACAGTGGCCTCGGCAGACATGGGGGGCATGAGCTCCAGCTTCTTGAGTTCGTCTTCAGCCTTCTTGGCCACGGCCTTGGGCATCCTGGCCTTCTTGATCTTCTCCTTCAACTCCTCAATCTCGTTCAGGTCACTCCGTCCCAACTCCTTCTGGATGGCCTTGAGCTGCTCGTTGAGATAGTACTCCCGCTGGTTCTTCTCCATCTGTTTCTTGACCCGATCCTTGATCCTGTGCTCCACCTCCAGAATCTCGTTCTCCAGCTGTAGATAGGCAAAGATCTTTTCCAATCGCTCCCTAAGGTCCAGGGTGGCCAGAATCTCCTGCTTCTCCCTGGTCTTCAGGGAGATGTGGGAAGCCACAGTGTCGGCAAACCTCCCGGGATCCTCCATGGCCCCCAGGGAGACGACCACCTCCGAAGGCACCTTGGTGTTCAGAGATGCGTACTTCTCAAAGGCCTCCCTTATGGCCCTTACCAAGGCCTCGGTCTCAGGGGTGACCAGGAAGGAGTCTTCCAGGGGCAATACCCGTGCCTCTATAAAGGAGGCGTCCTCCCGGAACTCCAGGATTCTGGCTCTGTGAAGGGCCTCAACCAAAACCTTGATGGTGCCATCGGGAAGCTTCACATGCTGAATGATGGTGGCCACTGTGCCCACCCCGTAAAGGTCCTGCTCCTGGGGCTCGTCCACGTTGGAGTCTTTCTGGGCCACCAAAAAGATCTTCTTGTCCCTTCTTAAGGCATACTCCACGGCCTTGATAGACTGGGGTCTGCCCACAAAGAGAGGGGTGATGGAGTGGGGAAAGACCACCAGATCCCTCAAAGGTATTACAGGGTATACCGTATCCTCGCCTTTGAAAAACATATCCGGTTGTTTACCTCCCTACCTATCCAGCCTTCTCAAATAGATATATAGGCTCGGATCTCTTTTTCACCACGTCTTCATTTATTATGCATTCCTTGATACCGTGCTTGCCCGACGGCAGTTCATACATGATGTCCAGCATCACTTCTTCCATGATGGCTCTCAACCCTCTGGCTCCCAGTTTCCTTTCCATGGCCTCCCGGGCAATGTGCCGCAGGGCCCCAGGGGTAAAGGTGAGCTTCACCCCTTCCAGCTCAAACATCCGCTGGTACTGCCTCACCAGGGAGTTGGCAGGCTCCGTAAGGACCCTTACCAGATCCTCTTCGGACAGATCGCTGAGGGTGGCCACTACGGGAAGCCTCCCCACCAGCTCGGGGATGAGTCCGAACTTTATGAGGTCGTCGGGCTGAACCAGAGAGAGGATCTCCTCCACCTTGGCCCTGTCTCTCGCATCCACATCAGCCCCGAAGCCTATCACCTTCTTGCCGATGCGCCTCTCGATGATCTTGTCCAGACCCACAAAGGCCCCGCCACAGATGAAAAGGATATTGGTGGTATCCACCTGGATGGTCTCCTGTTGAGGGTGCTTCCTGCCACCTTGAGGGGGAACATTTGCCACGGTCCCTTCGATGATCTTGAGAAGGGCCTGTTGGACTCCTTCTCCCGAAACATCTCTGGTGATACTGGGGTTCTCGCTCTTCCTGGCGATCTTGTCTATCTCGTCTATGTATATGATGCCCTTCTCTGCCCTCTCCACATCGTAGTCGGCCGCCTGGAGAAGGCGCACCAGCACGTTCTCCACGTCCTCCCCCACGTAGCCCGCCTCCGTGAGAGGGGTGGCATCGGCTATGGCAAAGGGGACATCCAGGAACCTAGCCAGGGTCTGGGCCAACAGGGTCTTTCCGCAACCCGTAGGCCCGATCAGGAGAATATTGCTCTTCTGGATCTCCACCCCTTCCGAATCCTGGGCCGATATCCTCTTGTAATGGTTGTAAACAGCCACGGAAAGGACCCTTTTGGCCTTCTCCTGGCCCACCACGTACTCATCGAGAAACTCTTTGATCTCCTTGGGTGTGGGCAGATCCTGGAAGCCCTCCTGGCGCTGGACGTCGCTCTCCTTGATGATCTTGTTGCATAGCAAGACGCACCGGTCACAGATGTAGACACCGGGACCGGCAATGAGCTTCTTCACCTCCCTCTGCCCTTTGCCACAGAAGGAACACCTCAAATCGCCCTCTCTAAACATCCCCTATACCCTCTTGCCTTTCTGGGCCTTGGTTCCCCTCTTCTCCAGGACACCATCAACTATACCATACTCCCTGGCCTGGAGGGCATCCATGAAAAAGTCCCTGTCGGTATCGGCCTTTATCCTCTCCTGGGACTGACCGGTATGCCTCATCAGGATGCTCTCCAAAATCTCCTTAAGCCTGAGAATCTCCTTGGCCTGGATCTCCACATCTGCAGCCTGGCCCTCAAACCCTCCTATGGGCTGATGAAGCATGATCCTGGCATGGGGCAAGGCGAAGCGCTTTCCTTTGGCCCCCGCTGCCAGCAGAACAGCCGCCATGCTGGCGGCCTGGCCCACACAAATGGTCGATACATCGGGTTTTATATACTGCATGGTGTCGTATATGGCCAGGCCCGCCGTCACCATGCCTCCCGGAGAGTTTATATACATGTAGATGTCTTTCTGAGGGTCTTCCGCCTCAAGAAAGAGGAGCTGAGCCACTATGAGGTTGGCCATCTCATCGTTGATGGGGGTGCCCACCAGGATGATCCGGTCTTTCAACAGGCGAGAATAGATGTCATAAGCCCTCTCGCCCCTCTCCGTCTGTTCTATGACGATGGGAATCAAACCCATATTATTCTCCCTCACCCTCTTGGCTGGATTCTTCTGTTTGGCTGGGCTCTCCCTCAGTATCCGGCTCATCCTGAGAAGGGGACTCTTTGGCCTTCTCCAGCAGGAAATCTAATACCCGCTCGTGAAGCATGTCAAGGGAGAGGCCCTGAAGGCGGCCTGACCTGTACATGAGATCCGCCACCTCCTCCAGGGGGCGCTGGAGACGCTGGGCCACCTTCTCCACTTCCTCTCTGAGCTCATCCTCACCAACCTGTATGTTCTCCGCCTTGGCGATCTTGCTCAGAATGAAGGAGAATCGGACCTCCCTCTCCACCTCTTTTTCTATCTCCTTCCTCTTCTCCTCCCAGTCTATGTCAGCCTTGTCCGGGTCCACCCCCTTGAGTCTGTACTGGAACTTCTCGTCGTCCAGCCTCTTGGCTGCCTTCTCCTCCACAGGGCTGGGAGGCAGGGGAAACTGGTACCTCTCCAGGAGTTGCTCCTTTATCTGTTCCACCATCTCTTCCCTGGCTTTCCTGTCGTATTCGGCCTGAAGGTCCTTCCTGACACTCTCCCTCAGATCCTCCAGGGTGTCGAAACCCATGGACCTGGCAAAGTCGTCGTCCAGCTCAGGGAGCTGTCTTTCCTTCACCTCTTTCAGGGTGACCACAAAGACTCCCCTCTTGCCTGCCAGGTCTTTGTCATAATGGTCTTCGGGGAACTCCACCTCCACGGAGAAGGTCTCGCCCACCTTGCGGCCCAGAATCCCCTCTTCGAAACCGGGAATGGTCTCTTTTCTGCCCAGAATAAGACTCATGCCCTCGCCCTTTTTGCCCTCCACGGGCTCACCATCCAGCTCCACCTGGTAGTCTATGACCACCAGGTCCCCCTCCCGGGCCACACCGTCCTCCCGATCAGAGAGATTGGCCTTCTGCTCCCTCATGCGTTCCAGGAACCCCTCCACCTCCTCTTCTGAAGGAGTGTAACTCTTCTCATCCACCTTAAGGTCCGTATATCTATGGTCCAGCTCAAATTCGGGCTCCGTCTCCACCTCCATAACCATGGTGAACTCCTTGCCCTCCTCCAGCTCCACTTGGGTCACCTTGGGCTCCAAAGCGGGCTTCACCTTGGCCTCCTCCAGAGCCTTCTCGTAGGTCTCGGGCAGGAGCTTCTCCAGTACCTGGTCCCTCACATAGCCACCAAACCTGGCCTTGAGGAGAGTGAGAGGGGCCCTCCCGGGACGGAAGCCGGGGAGCTGGGCCTTCTCTTTAAGCTCCTGATAGAGCTCTTGAAACTTAGCTTCCACCTCTTCCTTGGAGACCTCCACGTGGATCTTCTTCTTGCAGGGGGCCAGTTCTTCTACCGTTACCTTCATCCTTCCTCCAACAGCTATTTGGTTTTTTTCCGGATACTCCAGGGCAGACAGCTTATTACAGGAAAGAGTCACAAATCAACTGACCTCAAGCCCTTGACAGCCAAAAGTCCCCTCCCTTAGATAAAGGGATCATGAAGGGTTTCAACATCAATCAGGCCTGGTGGTGGTGGCAGGGATTGGTCTGCCCCCTCCGGGCCTGAGACAGGCTCGGGGCCGTGGGCAGGCCAGAAGCCCACGGCCCCAAAGGATATGAGGGCTGTGGGCAGCAGGCTCACAGCCCCTTTTTTGTTGGAAGGTGAGGGATGATATGGAAAACAACCTGAGCCAGTTCTTCTTCTCGGGCATCGCTACAGGAGCCATCTACGCCCTCATCGCCCTGGGCTTCTGCATCATCGAGAACTCCACTAAAATCGTGAACTTTGCCCAGGGTGACTTCCTCACCCTGGGGGGCATGTTCATGTTCACCCTTCTTCACGCCCTTCACGTGCCCCTCATACTCGCCGTCCTTCTGGCCATAGGGGCTACAGCACTGGTGGGAGTAGCCATGGAGAGATTCACCATTCGCCCCGCCAGGTCCAAGGAGACGGTGATCCTGGTATTCATCACCATCGGGGCCTCCATATTCATTCGGGGAGCCATCAAGATCCTGTGGGGCAAAAGCCCCAAGTCCCTCCCCTACTTCTCAGGGGACAATCCCGTGGGCATTCTGGGAGCCAGGATCCTGCCCCAGAGCTTATGGATCGTAGCCGTAACCATCCTGGTCTTCCTCATCCTCAACTATTTCTACCGCAACACCCGCTATGGAAAGGCCATGAGGGCCGTGGCCTACGACCGTCGGGCCGCCGCCCTTCTGGGCATCAACGTGGAGAAGATGGTTATGCTCTCCTTTGCCCTGGCAGGGGGAATGGGGGCCATAGCCGGAGTTCTTATCATCCCCATCACCACCATGACCTTCGATATGGGAGTGGTCCTGGGGCTCAAAGGCTTCGCCGCCGCCGTCCTTGGGGGATACGGCAACGTCATGGGGGCCGTGGTGGGGGGCCTCCTCCTGGGGGTCATGGAGTCCCTGGGAGCGGGACTCGTCTCTTCCACCTTCAAGGATGTCATCGCCTTCGTCATCCTCCTCCTGGTCCTATTCATCAGGCCCCGGGGCATTCTGGGCAGGGGCGAGGGGGAGAGGGTATGAGGAGCCTCAGAGTGAACAGGCTGGTCCTCCTGTTCGTGGCCCTGGTGGTCTATGCCCTGCCTATGGTGATAAAGAACCCCTACTACCTCAACGTCCTCAACATCGTGGCCCTCAACGCCCTGGTGGTAGCGGGCCTCACCCTTCTCATCGGATACACGGGACAGATCTCCCTGGGACACGGAGCCTTCTACGCCATGGGAGCCTACGTCTCGGGCCTCATGGCCATCCATCTGGGCTGGAGTCCCTGGATCACCACCATAATAGCCATGGGGATCACAGGGGTGGTGGCCACCATCATAGGGATCCCCACCCTGCGCCTCAGAGGTCACTACCTGGTCATGGCCACTCTGGGATTCAACCTTATTGTCTACATTCTTCTGGTCCAACTGGACGACATCACGGGGGGACCCTCGGGTCTACCCGGCATCCCCTCTTACACCATAGGCAAAATGGTCTTGGCCACGGACTTCAGGTGCTACTGGCTCATCTGGAGCGTGACCCTGGCAGGCCTCCTCCTTTCCATCAATCTCATCCACTCCAGGGTGGGACGGGCCCTCATGGCCATCAGGGAGAGTGAGGTGGCCGCCAGTTGTCTGGGCATAGAGACGTGGAAATACAAAACCAGGGTCTTCGTCCTCAGCGCCGTCATGGCCTCTCTGGCAGGGTCTCTTTATGCCCACTATATGACCTTCATCAGTCCCAAGACCTTCGACATCTTCTACTCTATTGAGGTGGTGGCCATGGTTATCATCGGGGGTATGGGTTCCCTGTGGGGAGCCCTCTTGGGAGCGGCCTTTCTCACCCCTCTACCTTACCTCCTCCACTTCTTCGAGGAGTACAAGGATATCATCTACGGGGCCATCTTCATGGGGGTTCTCATCTACTCTCCCGACGGCCTGGTGGGAGAAGTGACTAGATTCTACAGGAAAAAGCGGCTGGAAAGCCGCCTCAGAGAGTTGGAGGGTTGACATGACCTTTCTGGAGGTCAGGAATCTGGTGAAGAACTACAACGGGGTGAAAGCCCTGCGGGGCATCTCCTTCGACCTCAAGGAAGGAGAAATACTGGGTATCATAGGCCCCAACGGGGCAGGAAAGACCACCCTGGTGAACCTCGTATCGGGCATAGACAGACCAACCTCGGGGGAGATCATTCTCAAGGGGAAAAAGGTGGAGGGCCTGCCCCCCTATCGCATGGCCCAGATGGGGGTGGCCCGCACTTTCCAGCACATCCAGATCTTTCCCGAGATGACCGTCTTGGAGAACGTGAAGGCGGGCCTCCACACCAGAGGACGCACCGGCTTCATAGCATCCCTCCTCCACCTCCCCAGTGTCACCAGAGAAGAGAAAGAGAGCACACATCTGTCCCTGGAAGCCCTGGCCCTGGTGGGCATGGTCTCCAAGAGGGACTGGCCTGCTGGTGCCCTGCCTTACGGAGACAGAAAGAAGGTGGTCATTGCCCGGGCCCTGGTGAGCCAACCCCAGATTCTCATGTTGGACGAACCTGCCGGGGGGCTCAACGAACAGGAGACCCAGGAGATGGGTGAGCTCATCCACAGGATAAAAGGCATGGGTATCACCATCATGCTCATAGAGCACGACATGGACCTCATCATGGGGTTCTGCCACCGGGTCCTGGTCCTCCATCACGGGGAACGAATCGCTCTAGGTCCTCCTCAAGATGTCCAGGATGATCCCAGGGTCATCCAGGCTTACTTGGGAGAGGGGTTCTGATGCTCTCGGTCAAGGGTCTCCACGTCTATTACGGGGGCCTCCACGCTCTGAAAGGGGTGGACCTGGAGGTGAAGAAAGGAGAGATAGTGGCCATCATCGGCAGGAACGGGGCGGGAAAGACCACCCTCCTCAACGCCCTTTCGGGCCTGGTAAAGGCCCAAAAAGGCACCATCACCTTCACGAGCCGAGACATCAGAGGACTCAAACCCCACCAGATAGTGGAGCTGGGCTTATACCAGGTGCCTGAGGGTCGCCTCATTTTTGCCCCTCTCACTGTGCTGGAGAACCTGGAGCTGGGCTCCTATCTCAGGAACAGCCCTGAAGAGAAGAGGAGGGCCCGGGAAGACCTGGAATACGTCTTGGAGCTATTCCCCATTCTGAAGGAGCGACTCCACCAGCAGGCTGGGACTCTGAGCGGTGGCGAACAGCAGATGCTGGCCATAGGTCGGGCCCTGGTGGGTAAAACCAGGCTTCTGGCCCTGGACGAACCCAGTCTGGGTCTGGCTCCCATGATAGTGAAAGAGATCTTCCAGATTATCCTTCGCCTTCGGGAAGACGGCGGTACCATTCTTTTGGTGGAACAGAACGCCCGGGCAGCCCTGTCTATATCAGACAGGGCCTACGTCATGGAGGCAGGCCGGGTGATAATGGAGGGGCCATCCCGGGAGTTACTGGACAGGGAAGAAGTCCAACGGGCCTATTTGGGCAAAAAAGGGAGGTGATGGTTATGGACGAGTGGGAGTGGAAAGGAAGAGGGAAGGATGAAGACAGAAGACAAAAGAAAGAAATACGAAAGAGGAGGGAAAGATGAAGAAGTTGCTACTGGTACTGGTTTTCCTGGGGCTGGTGATCCAGCCTGCCCTGGCGGAGAATAAGACACCGGTCAAAAAGGAACCCATCAAGATCGGGGCCTTCTTCGCCCTATCAGGGCCCGCCGCTTTCATCGGTACCCCCACCAAGCTGGTGGCCCAGATGGCCGTGGACCAGATCAACAAGGAGGGAGGCATCAACGGCAGGCCTATCCAGCTGGTCTTTGGCGACACCGAGGGTGACCCCACCAAGGCCGTGGCCATTGCCAAGAAGTTCATCTACGTGGACAAGGTGGTGGCCATCATCGGGCCCACCCGTACGGGCACGGGTATGGCGGTGAAGCGCCTGGTGGAGCAGGCCCACGTGCCCACCATTATGACCGTCGGCGGCGATCCCGTCATCATGGGGGGCAAATTCGGCTCCTACAAGTACGTCTTCAAGACCCCCCAGCGGTCCAGCACGGCCGTCAAGAGGATCTACATGTACCTCCAGAAGAAAGGCATCAAGAAGATCGCCCTCCTCACCTCCTCCGACGGCTTCGGCAGGGACGGCAGGAGATGGCTGACAAAGCTGGCCCCCCAGTATGGACTGGAGATAGTGGCCCAGGAGTCCTTCAATCCCAGGGACACGGACATGACCACCCAGCTCTCCAATATCAGGACAAAAGGTCCCCAGGCCATTGTGTGCTGGACCATCGGCCCCGCAGGTTCCATCGTGGCCAAGAACGTGAAGCAGCTGGGCATCAAGGTACCCCTGGTCCAGTGCCACGGCCTGCCCGGACCCAAATACGTGGAGCTGGCGGGAGACGCCGCCAACGGAAACATCATGCCCTCCACCAAGCTCATGGCCTGGCAGCAGCTCCCGGACAAAGACCCCCAGAAACCCGTTATCGCTCGTTTCGTCCACCTCTACAACGACGTGTACCACTACAACAAAGACTTCCCCATCAACACCCACTCGGGCTACGCCTGGGATGCCCTCATGATCCTCTCCGGGGCCCTTAACAAGGCGGGACCGGACAGGGAGAAGCTCAGGGACGCCATTGAGGAGACCAAAGGCTATGTGGGAATCAGCGGCATCTATAACATAACCCCCCAGGACCACAACGGTCTGGGGGTGGACTCCATGATCATTGTCAAGGTGGTCAACGGCCAGTGGAAGCTGGAGGACTACTGAGTTCTCATTCTCGGTCCGAAGGTCAGGGGGCGGGGCTCTCCGCCCCCTGACCCACTCCTCAAATTCCAGGGGTTCCTTGCTTTTTCCCACCGGTAAGGGAAACATAAGAAGCATGAGAGGAGCCATTTACCTTATGGCCATAGACCTGGGAGCATACCTATGCTCCCTGCTCCTGGCTTATGGGGCCAGAGTGAAGCTATTTCCCCGCTTTCTGCCCACCCCCAAGTTCCCTTTCACCTTCCTATACCACCTCTCTCTCTGGTGGATTCCCCTGATCATCCTTTCTTTCATGGCCTATGAGAGGCTCTACACCCAGAGATTCCCCTTCTGGGACGAGGCCCTGAAAATCATCAAGGCCCTCACCGCAAGTACCCTGGTTATCCTGGCCGTGGTGAGCCTGGGAAAGATGAGCCCCAAGATCTCCCGACTGGTCCTTTTATCCCTGTGGTTCTTCTCCCTCTTTGTCTTTCCCCTCTTTCGCCTGTGGGGCAAGAGGATCCTGGTCTCCAGGGGCCTGTGGCAGGAGAAGATACTCATCCTTGGAGCAGGCAACGCCGGAAAGGCCCTAGCCCACGGTCTGGAGAGGGAGAAGACCATGGGCTACGCCATTGCAGGCTTCCTGGATGACGACCCCTCCAAAAAACGGGTCGAAACCCTCCAGGGTTCCTACCCCGTTTTGGGTCCCATCTCCTCCCTGAAAGAGAAAATGGAAGAGATCAACGTGAGGACGGTGGCCATCGCCATGCCCTCCCTGGGCGTCCAAAGGCTCAGAGAGATGGTGAAGAAGGTTCACCTCCTCACCCACCAGGTTCTCCTGGTCCCCGACCTGAAAGGGATCACCCTCCTGAATGCCCAGATTATCCCCCTCTTCATGGAACAACTCTTCATCCTCAAGTTGAGGAACAACCTCAAATCCCCACTAAACAGGGCCGTCAAAAGGTCTTTCGACCTCGTTGTGGGAAGCCTCATCTTTCTGATCCTGGCCCCCTTTATGGCCCTTGTGGCCCTGGCCATAACCCTGGAGTCCCCTGGAGGTCCCTTCTTCATCCAGGATCGATGGGGGCGCAAGGGCAGCATATTCAGATGCATGAAATTCCGGACCATGTACAAGGACGGAGACGCCAAATTGATGCACTATCTGGAGGAGCATCCCCATGCCAAGAGGGAGTGGGAAGAGTTCAAGAAGCTCAAGGGATACGACCCCCGGGTCACCAGGGTGGGCAGGCTCCTGAGAAAGACCAGCCTGGACGAGCTTCCCCAGCTCATGAACGTCATCAAAGGGGAGATGAGCCTGGTGGGCCCCCGTCCTTATCTGCCCAGAGAAAAGGAAGACATGGGAGAATACTTCTCCACCATCCTGGTAGCAAAACCGGGCATCACGGGCCTATGGCAGGTGAGCGGCAGAAATGAGCTCCCCTTCAGGGAACGCCTCATTCTGGACGCCTGGTACGTCCAGAACTGGTCCCTGTGGCTGGACATAGTGATCCTCTTCAAGACGGTGAAAGTCCTGGTTAAAGGAGAAGGTGCGTATTGAAAGGGGATTCTCCAAACCTAGCCATCCCCTCCCTTGACAGGTTAAAAGTAACTTGATTTTCATCTCAAAAAAATTTTCTGCAAAGAAGCACCCCAAAGATAACTCCTTAAAGATCATTATGATACACTTAGTTCTTGACTTCCGTATTCTGAACACAACATATTAAATTTATTCAATATTTAAAAATCCTTATTTAAGGAGGGGCGATATGGCAGGTGTGAGATTCTCCCTGAAGGGTGTTGTCTCATCACTAATCATGGTGGCCTTGCTTCTGACCTTTTCGGGCATTACCACCCTCAAAGCCGCCACCACCCTTAAGCTGGGATTCGTCACGGCGGCAGACCCCAAGGACCCCTACTACATCGCATCCAAAAAGTGGGCCGAGCTTATTGAGAAGTACACCCACGGCAAGTACAAGGTGGCCCTCTACCCCAGCGGCCAGCTGGGCAACGAGAGCGACATGATCCGCAACATCATGGTGGGCACCCAAGATCTGGGGGTCATCACCAATGCTCCCACGGGCTCTTTCGTCAGTTCCTTCATGGTCCTGGATATGCCCTTCATCTTTCCCAGCTACCAGGTAGCCCATAAAGTCCTGGATGGCCCCACGGGCAAGGCCCTGCTCTCCAAGCTTGACAAGATCAACATCAAGGGTCTGGCCTTCGCCGAGGGTGGATTCCGCCACATGATCAACAACGTGAGGCCCATCAGAACTCCCGCCGACCTCAAAGGGATAAAGTTCAGGGTGATGAAGGCCCCCGTATACCTGGCCATGTTCAAGGCCCTGGGAGCCAACGCCGTGCCCATGCCCTGGGGCGAGGTCTTCACCGCCGTCCAGCAGCACGTGGTGGACGGCCTGGAGATTCCCATCCCTGTCATCTGGGCCAACAAGTTCTACGAAGTGACCAAGTACCTCTCCCTCACGGGCCACACCTACTCCCCCCTCATCATGATGGTATCGGGCAACCTGTGGAAGAGGCTCACTCCCCAGGACCGGGCCGCCTTCCAGAAAGCCGCCATAGAGGCCGCCCGGTACGAGAGACAGACCATAGAGGCCATCATCCAGGACCTCATCAAAAAGCTTGAGGCCAAGGGAATGCAGGTGAACGAAGTGCCGGACAAGCGACCCTTCATGGAGATGGTGAAACCCGTCTACAAGCAGTTCGAGGGTAAGATCGGCAAGGAGACCCTGGAGATGGTTCTCAAGGCCAGGGATGAGGCCATGAAGAAATAGAGCAGGATCCGGTCTGCCTGCCATGAAGAGATTCAGGGAGGGAGTTGACCTGCTCCTAAGGGCTTTTTTGGTCCTTCAAGGGGGTGCTCTCCTGTTGCTCCTGGGTATAGAGGTCTTCTTTCGATACGTCCTGGAGAGCGCCCTCTCTTGGCCCGAAGAGGTGGCGGGCATGGTCTTTGTCTGGTTCACCCTGGTGGGCACGGCCTACCTGGTGGGTGAAAACTCCCACATCGCCTTCTCCCTCATATCCAAGAGAACCCCCCCCTGGGTGGGAAAGGTCCTCGGGATCTTCTCCCAACTCATCGTCATAGCCTACGCCCTGATCATGGTAGTGCCCGGGGCCAAATACGTGAGGATGTTCAGCTTCGTCACCTCTCCCGCCGCCAACATCAATCTCACCTGGGTGAACCTGGCCGTGCCTGTATCGGGGGGCCTTATCATCTTCTACGCCCTAATAAACATCCACCAGACCCTGGCCTCGTAAGGAGCCTCAGAATGAACCCGGGCACAGCAGCCCTCATAATGCTCCTGGCCTTCATCCTCCTTATCATCCTGGAGGTGCCCATAGGCTTCTCTCTGGGAATCTCAGGGATCCTGGGCCTCATCCTCATGAA
>JALUVF010000159.1 GCA_027020915.1 bacterium | reverse complement strand
CTCTCCAACGAGAGTTATCGTCAGTATTTGAAGAAGGTCTTCCAGGCCCATGGAAACAGCCTGAAAGACGTGAAGGACTTCGAGACCTTCTATCAGTCCCAGATCCTCTGGGACGAGGGCATGGCCCAGTCCATTGTGGACTACCTAAAGGACAGGCCCCGGACCCAAATGGTGGTCATTGTGGGCAAGGGCCACGTGGCCTACGGCTACGGCATCCCCTCCCGGGTGGAGAGACGGGACATCAAATCATGCTCCATAGTGATCCTGGGTAACGACCAGGAGATGGACCCCGACATGGGAGACTATCTCCTGGCACCTCCCTATGTGGAGCCCCCCTTCTCCGCCAGGATAGGAGTGATCATCAAGGAAGAAAAGGGCAAGGGACTCCTCATCAAGATGGTGGTGCCCAACACCCCCGCCAAGAGGGGGGGCCTGAAGAAGGGAGACATCATTGTGGCTGCCGATGGGAAACCCGTAAGAGAGATAGGGGATCTCAAGACCATCCTCCTGGAGAAGAGACCCCAGGACACCATCCAGATCACCGTCCTTCGGGCCAAAAAACCCATCACCTTCACCCTGGGACCCTTCAAAGAGGAGAAGCATCCGTCCCCCAGGACCCGGAAGCCCAAGGTCCACCTGAGAATGAAGGCCCCGTCTGCCCGATGACCCACCTCAGTGGGCCTTGAAGCAGAGGCGATTCAGTCCCATAAGTTCCGCTGGCCCGGCAATGGTGACGCCGTAGAAATAGAGGCCAACTCCGTGCCTCCCGGCCGAGGCCAGGATCTCCACAATGGAGCCGTTCACCACCGTGGAGCCCGTGGCCAGGACTACGTCCGACTCCTCCATAATCCTCTCCAGCCCCTCCTCGTCTCCCCACAGCAGGGGCACTCCAAACTTCACCGAGCCCCTCTTCTCCTCGTCCCTGTCGGCACACAACACCCTTTCAGGTCCCAGGACCTTCACCAGGTTCTCCAGTATGGCGGGCTGAAGGCCTATCAAGCCCACCTTCCCGGGGTTCAATGCCTCCACAAAGGCCGCCATCTCCCGGGCACACTCCTCGGGCTCCTCGTCCCTGCAGTGGACGGTGAGGAGTTGAGGATTCAGATACCTCATAACGGCGTTCAAGGCGGCAATGAAGAGGGCCCGCTCCCTGGTGTCCTCCAGGGAAAGCTCCACGATTTCTCCCAAAGGCCCCCGGAACTCCGAGGGGGCATGGGTATAGGCCTGGCCCCTGGCCCCCAGGAAGGTGGCCTCCATGAGAACCTCCTTCCCCTTGAGAAGGGGAAAGTCCTTCCTGCCGGGACTTCCTATGGCCTCCTGGGCCTTGAGGATACGGGTCTCAATGACCACCTCCTCCTTCTCCAATCCCCTGTCCCCCAGCAAATCCAAAAACCTGCTCTTCAAATCCCGGTAGAACATGATCACCTCCCGGAGAACAAACTCTCCAATTCCCTACTCCCCCCCGTCTCCAGGAGCAAGGGCTTTAGCCTGGACCCGGAATGAAACAAAGGCTAAATTGGCCTGTATGAAACCCGGGACCAGAGGGAAGAGGAGAGCCACCTCCCGTACCCAATATATCCAGGCCATGGAGAGGGCCCTGGCCATTGCCCTCCACCTGGAGGCCACGGGAGACCTGCACCAGTCCCTGGACGTAGCCTTCTCAAAAGACCTGCCCTCCCAGGTCCGGGGTATGGCCACGGGCCTGGCCTACACCCTGGCGGCACGGTGGGGAGTGGTAGATCGGGTTTTAGAGGAGGTCCAGGGGGAAAGCCTCTCCCACTCCACCTCCCTTCTCAGGGCGGCCCTGAGGGTGGGGGCCATAGAAGTACTATGGCAGGGCAAGAATCCCCTGGAGGTGAGCCAGGCCCTGGGAGAGGCATTGAAAGAGAGGACCTCCTCCCGGATCATCCCCCGCATCAGGTGGGTGCTCAAAAGGGTGGCCAACTTTCCTTTGCCCCGGCCGGGGACCTTCCCAGAACACGCCTTCTGGACCTACTTCTTTCCTCCAGAGCTGGCCCAAAAGCTAAAAGGCCTCTACGGGGAATCAGGGGCCCTCCATTTCATGGCCTTTGTGAACCAGGAAAAGCCCCCCACCACCCTCAGGGCCAACAGGCTCAAGATCTCCAGGGAAGAGCTGGCCCAGAGACTGGCAGAAAAGGGGATAACCACCAGGCCCTCCATCCTGGCGGAGGGCTTCCTCGTCCTGGAGTCGTCCCACCCCGTCATGCGCCTGGAGGAGTTCCGGGAAGGGCTCTTCACCATCCAGGACCAGGCCTCGGGTCTTGCCGTGGCCCGCCTCCTGGAGAAGGGTCATCCTCAGGCCATCCTGGACGCCTGCGCCGCCCCGGGAAGGAAGACGGGTCACCTGAGGGAACTGGCTCCCCGGGCCATCCTGGTAGCCATGGATCTGAGCCTCTCCCGTTTGGCCAGGGCCAGGGAGGAACTGGATCGTCTGGAACACCGGGCCTCCATTATGGCAGCCGACGCCACTCGACCTCCCTTCAAAGAGGAAGTCTTCTCCCACATCCTCCTGGATGCTCCATGCTCGGGATCGGGCACCCTCTGGAGCCATCCCGAGCGACGGTGGTTCTCCAGGGGGCAGGACCTGGAAGAACTTTCCCGGGTCCAGGGGAAGATGCTGGAGGCCCTCTTCCCCATGCTAAAACCGGGAGGCCGCCTCCTATACGCCACATGCTCCCTGTGGAGGGAGGAGAACGAAGAGGTGATCCAGGGCTTCCTGACCAGCCATCCCCGGGCCAACCTGGTTTCCCAGGAACGCCTGGCTCCCCACACCCACGGCACCACAGGGTTCTACATGGCCGTGGTAGAGAAACCCTCCTCTTAAAAAATGAGAGGGGGTGGGATAAATAAAAACCAGAATCTACTCAGGAGGACTCGATATGGAAGAATGGCTGGAACACCTGCTGGAGAACATCAAACCCATCGATCAGGACGTCCTGGAGAAGGCCCAGGAGAGGCTGGACAACCTCACCAAGCCCAAAGGGAGCCTGGGGAGGCTGGAAGAGCTGGGCAGGCAGTTCGTGGCCATCAGGGGAGACCTGGGGGCCAGGGTGAAAAAGAAGGTGGTTTTCGTCTTTGCCGGGGACCACGGTGTGGTGGAAGAAGGGGTAAGCGCCTTTCCCAAAGAGGTCACAGCCCAGATGGTCTATAACTTCCTACGGGGAGGGGCAGGGATAAACGTGGTGGCCCGCCAGGTGGGGGCCGACGTGGTGGTGGTAGATATGGGAGTGGATCACTTCTTCAAGCCCGCCCCTGGACTCTTCCACGCCAAGGTGAGAAAGGGCACCAACAACATGGTTAAAGGACCTGCCATGTCCAGGGAAGATGCCCTGGAATCCATAAAAATGGGAGTAGAGGTGGCCTTCCAGTATGCCCAGAAGGGCTACAACCTCTTTGCCGCCGGGGACATGGGCATAGGCAACACCACACCCAGCAGCGCCATCTTCTCTGTCTTCACGGGCAGATCCCCCCAGGAGGTGACGGGACGGGGCACGGGCATAGATGATGAAGCCCTGGCCAGGAAAATCCGAGTGGTGAAAAGGGCCATAGAGATAAACCAGCCTGACCCCTCAGACCCTATAGATGTCCTGGCCAAGGTGGGGGGACTGGAGATCGGGGGCATAGCCGGCCTCATCCTGGGAGGAGCCGCCCTCTCCATCCCCACGGTGGTGGATGGCTTCATATCCACAGCAGGAGCCATGATAGCCGCGGCCCTGTGCCCCAGGGTCAAAGACTACATGGTATGCGCCCACAGGTCCGCAGCCTTCGGCCACCAGGCGGCCCTGGAGTGGCTGGGATGCCGCCCCTTGCTGGATCTGGACATGCGCCTGGGGGAAGGCACGGGAGCGGCCATAGGCATGTGGCTCATGGAACTGGGAGAGAAGATCCTCCACGACATGGCCACCTTCCAGGAGGCCCGGGTGGCAGAAGGGGAAGAAACATGAAGAACAGGTTGAGGCTGAGGTTGAAGGAAGTTCAACGTTCTAAGTTCCAGGTTCTACGTTCTAGGTTCCAGGTTCTAACGTTGAACGTAGAACCCCAAAAATCGTCCGGGGAGAAATGCCCGGCCTTCCACCCTCTAGTCCGAGTTTCAGCCCTTGACCACCATGGGGATGCCGCACACGGTGAAGACCACCCTATGGGCCCGGCGGGCCACCTCCTGATTCAACAGACCCGCCACATCCCGGAAACGGCGGGAGAGGGCATCCGGGGGGACCAGTCCCATGCCCACCTCGTTGGTGACCAGGATCAGGGCACAGGGGGGATCTTCCAGGACTTCCAGGAAAGCCCCTATCTGAGGAGACTCCAGATCCACATCCCCCAGGTGATGAAAGAGGTTCCCCAGCCACACGGTGAGACAGTCCACCAGGGCCACCCCCGTGTCCAATGGCAGGGAGCCTATGGCCCCGGCCAGATCCAGGGGCTCCTCCACGGTGACGAAGAGGTCACCCCTCTCCCTGCGGTGCCTCTCAATGCGCTCTTCCATCTCACCGTCCGTCACCTGGGCCGTGGCGATAAAGACCCTCCTCTCCCACTCCAGGGCCAGCTCCATGGCGTACCTGCTCTTTCCGCTCCTGGAGCCTCCTGTAACCAGAGTCACCTCCGCCACGATCCCACCTCCGTCTTCCCTGAAACCACCACCACGTAGGGTCGACCCGACAGGGGATGCTTCTCAACCACGACTTCCACCCCGTACACCTCCCGCAGGAGCTCCCTTCTGATCACCTCATGGGGACTCCCCTGGACCTTCACCCTGCCACCCTTCATGAGCATAAGACGCTGGCCGTATTCACTGGCCAGGTTGAGATCGTGGAGGACCACCACCAGGGCGATGCCCAGCTCCTCCCTGAGTCTCTGCACCAGATCCAGAACAGCCACCTGGTGGGCAATATCCAGATGGGTCGTGGGCTCGTCAAGGATGAGAAGCCGGGGTTCCTGGGCCAGGGCCCTGGCCAGCATGACCAGCTGCCTCTCCCCCCCACTCATCTCCTCCAGAGTACGCCCCTTCAGGTGGGCTATCCCTGTCAGTTCCATGGCCTTCCTGGCCACCTCCATGTCCCTGGAGGACTCCAGAAACTGGAAGGGTCCATAGTGGGGAATGCGGCCCAGAAGGACATACTCCTCCACCTTCATGGGTCCCCCATGTCCCCCCTGGGAGACCACGGCCACCTGTCGGGCAAACTCCCTGGGAGGTATGCTCCAGATATCCCTACCCTCCAGGAGTACCTCTCCCGCCAGGGGCCTGAGGCTCCGGGCCAGGGCCCTCACCAGGGTGGTCTTACCCGAGCCGTTGGGGCCAATGATTCCCAGAAACTCCCCCGGGGCCACGGCCAAATCCACGTCCCTCAGCTGAAAGCCGTCCCGGTACCCGCAGACAAGCCCCCTGACCCTCAGCATCCCCTCCTCCTCGAAGCCCAGGCAGAGGAGAGGGAAAAACAAAAAAGAACGGACAGCCCCTTGGTCTCCATACCCCCCCTACATCCTCACCCCGGCCTCGTTCCTGGTGAGGGCATAGATGAAGAGGACACCCCCCACGATCCCCGTAATGACCCCCACGGGCAACTCCATGGGGGCCACGGCCACCCGGGCCACGGTGTCGCAGAGGACCAGGAAGGCCGCCCCACACAGGAAAGAGGCAACCAGGAGTATCCTGTGGTCCCGGCCCACCACCATGCGCACGAAATGGGGCACCACCAGGCCCACGAAACCTATGATGCCCGCCGCGGAGACACACAGGCCGGTGACCACCGAGGCCAGAAGAAAGAGGAGCCTCTTGCTCTTCTCCACCTCCACTCCAAGGTGCCTGGCCTCCTCCTCCCCCAGGGCCAGGGCGTTGAGATCCAGGGCAAAAAAGTAAGAAAGGACCAGGGCCACCAGGGATACTCCTCCCATGAGAGTCACCATCCACCAGTCCGTCTCCCCCAGAAAGCCCATGATCCAGAAAACGATACTGTGGAGGTCCTCCAGCCGGGATACGGCCATGATGAGCATAATGAGGGACGAGGAGATGAAACTCACCATCACCCCTGTGAGCAGCAGGCCCTGGATCCTCATCACCCCCTTCCGGGTGCTCAAAACATAGACCAGCCCGATGACCACCACGGCCCCTAAAAAACCCAAAAGGGGGAGGGCCACCAGCCCCATGCTCCGGGGCAGCCCCAGGAGCATGCCCAGGGAGACCCCCAGGGCCGCCCCTCCCGATATCCCCAGGGTGTAGGGCTCCACCAGAGGATTGCGAAAGAGCCCCTGGAGAATCACCCCCGCCAGGCTCAACCCTCCTCCCACGGCAAAACCCAGCAAAATCCTGGGCAGGCGAAGTTGAAAGACAATGGAGTGAGCCACGCTTCCCTTCCGGGAGAAAGAGAGAAACACCTCCCTCAGGGACAGCCCCGTAGAACCCACGGCCAGGGAGAAGAGCCCCACGGCCAGGAGAAAGAAGAGGAAAAAGACCGTCCAGAGAAACCACTTCACCAGCCTATCTTCCAAGACTCCCTCCCTGCCCTCTCTCCCCAGGCCATGTATTCAAAGCTTTCCCCTCCAGCCCGGGATGGAGAAGCCTGGCCAGCTTGCCCAAGAATTCCACGAAGGTGACGGGAGTAGGGCTGCACAACTTGTAGGAGTCCACTACATAGATCCGCCCTTCCCTCACCGCTCTGATAGTCTTGAACTCCTCCCAGGCCTTTTTCTCCTTCTGACCCACAATACCCATGGTGACAATGAGGATGACATCGGGGTTCGCCTCCAGAACCTTCTCCCGGCTGTAGAGACCATTCCTGGCATGGGCCGCGATGTTGATTCCCCCAGCCATC
>JALUVF010000158.1 GCA_027020915.1 bacterium | reverse complement strand
GGTTAATTTCAGGAAAGAATTAATTCTAATTAGGGAAGAAGTAAAAGAGGCTGGAATTGAATTTGAAACTGAAATTGACAAAAGAACAGAGATATACAAATTAGTAGAAATATCTCCTACGTCGGCGGTTATTGAAGTATGGAAAGAGTTGGAAACTTGTGCAAGAAGAAAAGTTGAAGAACTTGCCCCCAAAGAGACAAAATTTAAAAATGCTCTTCGCCGACCCTTAGTCTATCTTGAATATACAGGAGCACTTCCTCCATCCATTGCAAGGACATTGCGTGAGCTGCAATCATTAAAAAATCAGGCAACTCGTTCGGGTGAAATAGAAATCACAAAAGAAGATGCCATAGAATACGCTTCTTTGGCTAAAGCCATTCAGAAGCAAATTGAGTCGATTAGAGAATTGCCAAAAATTAAGTTGACGGCTCTAACTCTTCTTGTATTAGAGATAAATCATCTTATCGATACTGGAAAATACAATCACATAACTATCCAAGATGCTCATAAAGCGATAGAGCAAAAACGAGTTATTCCATATTTAGCAGAAACTACTAGAGGTGATTCAGATTTCAGTCTTTATACCTCTGATGGCCCTTATTCGAGCTTCGTTGAATATTACCACGAACAAATGTATCAAATATACGAAAGCTATGCAGGGAACGAGCGTAGAAAATGGGGCGTAGAAAATTTGGGTTTGTGCCTCCTACTCGCTTGGACAAACGAAATTATACAACAAGGAGCCGGTTGGTATCCTAGTGAATAAGAACAGACGGCAAACCGCTCCCCCACACTCATTGCCCTCCAGCTGCCTCCCTCAGCTTCCTGTCAAAGGTCAAAAGCTTGCACCCGTAGGCTTCGGCTTTAACCCAGATGAGGCAGTCCAGAAGGCTCAGTCCAGGATTTCGGTCAAAGCGGTCCAGAGCTTCGAGGATCAGCTTTTTGTCTTTATTCTCCACGCCTTTGTAAAGCATGAGGTCCCTTAATGCTCCTGCCGCCTCCCTGGGGGGAACTGCGTAAACCTTGGTCAGCACATAGAAGGTTTCCAGTATCACCTCTGCCGGTATGACAGCCTTCTGCCTTCCGTCCCTGAGTTCCGTGAAGAATGGAGAGATCTCTCGGTACTGCTCCTCGTTATCAGCCAGGAGATAGCGGAGGATCACATTGGTATCAGGAATCTTCTTTGTACTCACTGGCCACCTTTTCCCAGGCAATCTCCCTCTCCTTTTCAAAAGGGATACGACCCCTGGCATACTTCCTGAAGACCCCCCCAAGGTCCCTCACCGGTTCCAGAACAATTCTTTCACCTTCAACCTTGAATCTGACCACATCGCTGCCCAGCATATCCCTCATCTTTTTGGGAATGGTGACCTGCCCCTTGGACGTTATTTTGGCTATGGCTTCCATTTCTCATTACCTCACGTCTTTTTCCTTACCTCTAAGGATATGTAAGGCAGCATCAGAGTCAAGTCACTCCAGCCCATGGGCTATGGCAAAGGATTTATTTGTCCGGCATTTCTCCTTCACCCGCTCCGGCCAGTAGTTCATGGCGGTGTGGGACCAGTCGTAGTCTCCTCTTTCAAGGGCCTGCCAGCACTTCTTAGGCTCCGCCTGCCAGCAGGGGATAGGCTCCAAGATGACCAGGGGTCCATCATTGGGCTTTATGGGAGTGACAATCAGGCCTTGAATCTGGCGATCTTGTGATAGCCATCGACCGTGGTTATACATTCGGGAAACGTCCACCCGGAGGGTATCAGTCAAGCATGGACCCATATTTTTCAAAGGGTTATCAACCACCGCCCCTTGACAATGGGGACAGGAAATAGAATGTTACTACCAACGCTTGTAACAAATTATATCCACAACAGGAGGGAACATAATGCCTCTTCAGTTCATATCAGACGACAAGGGCAACAAAATAGCCGTGATCCTACCAATAGAAGAATACAAGCGGATCTGTGAGCAGCTGGAAGAGCTGGAGTCCATACGAGCATACGACGCAGCCAAGGCCTCAAAAAGTGAAGCCATACCCTTCGAGCAGGCCATAGAAGAAATAGAAAAATCCCGGGAATGAGCTACAGAATCTTTATTCTCAGAAGGGCCCAGAAAGAACTGTCAAACATTACTGGCGAAGATTACCTCAGAATAAAAGAAGCCATCCTAAGCCTATCCAACAATCCAAGACCCAAGGGATGCTCAAAGTTGACAGGCCGCGATGGCTGGAAAATCCGCATAGGCAACTACAGAGTCATATACGAAATCAACGACCGCGAAAAATCCCTGACTATTCTCCATATCGGCCACAGGAAAGACATATATCGGAGATAAGCGACCCTAACCACCGGCTTTAGAGGCTTTACCGGCTCTCCCATTGACCACAACCCACTCCCTGCACCAGTTCTTTATAGACTTTCAAAGAAGAAAAAAAGAGGGAGGTAGAGGATGATTCAAAGAGCCTTCTTGCTCATCCTGGCCGTACCCCTCCCCTCAGCTCCGGCCCTATGGGCCCAGTTAAGAGAAATCGCCCCATAACTTCAGAAAGGAGCTTACCATGAAGAGTTTTGTTCTTTCGGCCCTGGCCTTTGCCTTCTTTGTGGTCTGTCCCAGGATGGCGGGGATGATCCACATCATCTCCAAAAACACGGGGGTGTCCATTCCCACCGTGGTGGTTCTGGGTACGGTGGCGTCCCTGCCCTTGGTCTATGCCATGGCCCTCATATTTGGAAAGTGGGGAGTGGTGGGAGCCCTGGCCTTCTGCATCCTGACAGACCTGATTTCGGCAACCTTCATGGCGGGAGTGGGCCTCAGGGCGGGTGTGGAAACCCTCATCGTTGCCATCTTTGTCATAGCCGGAGTCAAAGTAGCCCCCCTCCTCTGCAACCTGTTGGGGCTTGGTTAGCCCAAAAACCCACTCCTCTCTGGATGCCATCACCCCAACACGGCCAAAATCTCTGAAGCCGGGAGATTAAGGACTTCCCTTCCTTTAAAGAATTGACAAAGGAGGAGATTTCTATGCAATTTAGCCTAAAACCACCATCACGGAGAGACACATGAAACAGTGCACTCGTAGGTGCTGTATAATGTAAACATGAAAGCGCCACCGACCAAATTAGAGGATATTCTCAATAAACTTCGCGCCTTGCTCCCTTTGTTGCGGGAGAAGTACCGCGTGAGGAATCTGGAGGTGTTCGGTTCGTATGTGCGAGGGGAGGAGGCAGAAGGAAGCGATCTGGATTTGCTGGTTACTTTCGAAGAGGCACCAACACTGCTTCAGTTTGTGGCATTGGAGCAGTTCTTGAGCGATGAATTGGGAGTAAAAGTAGATTTAGTGATGAAAGAGGCGCTGAAGCCGAGGATAGGGAAGTATATTCTGGAAGAGGCGCAAAAGGTATGAGTGGGCCAAGGGATTATGCGGACTATGTAGCGGACATGTTGGAGAGTGCTCAGAAAGCGCGGGAGTTTGTGGCGGATGAGAAGACCCAATACGCGGTGGTGAGAGCGTTGGAAGTGCTTGGGGAAGCGGCGAAGAAAGTGCCGCAGGAGGATGAAGGAATAGAGTGGCACAGCCCAAAATCATGCGCCCGCCGTAGACTGGGACGGCAACGCCGCGCCGCTGACGCTATCGTTGGGTTTATTGCGATCTATGGAGGAGACGAGAAGTGAGCCTTTCCGATGAACGAGTAAGGAGCCTTGACTTAGAAGCCCCTCGAAACCCTTTGCTCGAGCGGGCCTACTTGATACTGCAATACACTCATGATTCGGCCCGTGCATTGTTAGAAGCTTTGCGAAAGGTGAGGGAGGAGAGGAGGGCTGGTCGTGGGGCATTGACCGATGAAGAACAAGACCTTTTACGTGCCATGTTAGTTATGGCGGCTTCGGGTCTTGACGCTATGACAAAAGAAATCCTGCGGAGCGTGCTTCCGCCTTTATGTAAAAAAGATGAAGAAGTGAAGTCCTCCTTTCAAAAGTTTGTTGAAAGGAAACTGAAGGGGGATGGAAGAGAAAAGTTCTTATCTCTTATACTAACGGCTGAGAACGTGCAAGAAAGTTTGATAGAGCAATATGTTGATGAGTTAACAGGAAATAGCTTGCAGTCAGTGGATGCATTATACAAAGCAGTGAATGCACTTGGATTATTTGAAGTGTTTGACCAAGAAAATGTACGGAGCGATGATCTTCAGAGGGTCTTTAGAGAAAGAAACAGGATTGTTCATGAACTGGATATTGATTTTACGGCTCCCCGAAGAAACCGAAGAAGTAGACGGATAGGTCATACAATTCAGGATACCAATAGATTGCTTATGGTTGCAGAGAGAATTTACAAGAAATGTAAGGAGAAGTTGGAGGAATTAGAGGACACTCAATAGGGGCTTAAAGGATTGAACCTCCGGGGTCAGGTCTTGCAGGTCCTGAATTTGGCAATTTTGTGATAGCCACCAACTATCAGATGCCCCCCATCGGTTGACCAAAACTACCGGTAATCTTGGAACGTCTACAGGTAACCCCTCTTTCATCTGCCCTCCCTTGACAGCTGCAGCGCAAATATGAGACAGCTTTTCAAACCGGCCATGGATAAGCGGCCCAGCATGTTGGAGATACAAGTTGAGTACCACAGACAACCGAGGCTGGAGGAACCGGGCCACACGGCAAGGGTAAGCAAGACGTAGGAAAGGAGGGGAAAATGGGTCTCTTCTCAAGTTCTTCCGGCAGGCTCACGGAAGAGGAACGAACAGCAAGGGCCGAGTCTTTCATCGGGGAGGTGCGGGAGAAGGCCAGGCAATCACCTTCCAAGGCTCTGAAGATGCTTCGAAAAGGCGCCCAGAAGCACAACCAGGCCCTGGGGATGGGTGGGGAGGCCCACCATGCTTTTCGAGAGCTGGCCCTGGAGCTCCTGGCCGCCCAGTCCGGCACCTCCGTCTCCCGGCTCCCCACCGTCCAGGTACTCCCCTGGAGCACCTGGCAAAACCCCCAACTGAAGAATCTGCAGTCTGAGGCAACAGCCACGGACAAAGAGATCCTCTACTGCCTGGCGAGGGATCGTGGCAGAGAAGGGAACCCCGTGACGGAAATAGAGGCCCTGCTCCTCTTGGCCGGGGACCCGGAGCTGGTCATGGTGGTCATCAACGAGGAGAACATGCTCTTCAGGAAATCATTTATCCTGGAGGCAGGGGCGGCCCTCGATCCCACCCTGGAAGAGATGGGGCCCGAGCTGGCCGACTACGCAGCCAGCACGGGGAAGAAGGTAAGGTTCCTATAACTCCCCCGCAACAGGGGGGAAATCGCCCTATTCGGGATCCTGCCCGGTGAAAGGGCGGGTCCCCACCTCCCGTTTCAAATGGCTCTATCGCTTTAATTCCAGTCCTTTCAATAGGTTCAGCCCATTAATCAGTGGGAAAGCTGTGGGTAAAGGAAAAATGTCTTGACAATAACGAGTATATGATAAATATTCTTAAAAAAGCATGATTATATTAGATCCCAGAAGGAGGACTGTTATGAACAAAGAGGACAAGGGCCAGCTATCGGCCGAGAGCAGGAGACCCACTAGGCTGGGCGGCCAGTCCATAAGGGACTGGTGGCCGGACCAGCTGAACCTGAGGATCCTTCACCAGAACCTCCCCCAGGTGAAACCCACGAAGGAGGATTTCAACTATGCCGAAGAGTTCAAGAAGCTGGACCTGGAAGCCCTGAAAAAGGATCTCTTTGCACTCATGACGGACTCCCAGGAGTGGTGGCCGGCTGACTACGGGCACTACGGCCCACTGCTTATCCGCCTGGCATGGCACAGTGCGGGGACCTACCGCATCATAGACGGCCGGGGTGGAGCAACCTCCGGCAACATACGCTTTCCTCCCCTCAGCAGCTGGCCCGACAACGTGAACCTGGACAAGGCCCGGAGGTTGCTCTGGCCCATCAAAAAGAAGTACGGCAACAAGATCTCCTGGGCAGACCTCATCATCCTGGCCGGGAACTGCGCCCTGGAATCCATGGGCTTCAAAACCCTGGGATTCAGCGGTGGACGGGTGGACATCTGGGAGCCCGAAGAGGACGTCTATTGGGGACCGGAGAGCGAGTGGCTGGGTGACGAGCGACGGGTCAGGGCAGAAGAACTCGAGCATCCCCTGGCCGCCGCCCAGATGGGCCTCATCTACGTCAACCCCGAAGGGCCCGGGGGCGAACCGGACATGCTGGCAGCGGCAAGGGAGATTCGCCAAGCCTTCGGGCGCATGGGGATGAACGACGAAGAGACCGTGGCCCTCATCGCCGGAGGGCACACCTTCGGCAAGGCCCACGGAGCCGCCGACCCCCTGAAATACCTGGGACCCGAACCCGAGGCGGCCCCCGTGGAAGAGCAGAACCTGGGCTGGAAAAACAGCTTCGGCAGCGGCAAGGGGCCTGACACCATCACCAGCGGACTGGAGGGGGCGTGGACTCCCACCCCCACCAGGTGGGACAACACCTTTCTGGAAACCCTCTTCCGCTACGACTGGAACCTGGAGAAGAGTCCCGCAGGGGCCCGGCAGTGGGTTCCCACGGATCCGGCGGCAAGGGAGCTCGTGCCCGACGCCCACGATCCCTCGAAACGACACGCCCCCATCATGTTCACCACGGACCTGGCCCTGAGGATGGACCCCAAATACGGGCCCATTGCCCGGCGTTTCCGGGACAACCCCGAAGAACTGGCAGAGGCCTTCGCAAAGGCCTGGTTCAAGCTCACCCATCGCGACCTGGGACCCCGCTCCCGCTACCTGGGCCCGGAGACTCCCCGGGAGGAGTTCCTCTGGCAGGACCCCCTTCCCCCCGTCGACCACGAGCTCGTGGAGGAGAAGGATATCGCCCACCTGAAAGCCAGGATCCTGGCATCGGGACTGACCATTCCCGAGTTGGTGTACACGGCATGGTCAGCGGCCTCCACCTTCCGGGCTTCGGACAAGCGGGGAGGGGCCAACGGTGCCCGCATCCGCCTTGCTCCCCAGAAGGACTGGGAGGTGAACCAGCCTGCCCAGCTCGCCAAGGTGCTGGACGTCCTCCAGGGAGTCCAGAGGGAATTCAACGCCTCCCAGTCCGGTGGGAAAAAGGTCTCCCTGGCCGATCTCATCGTCCTGGGGGGTTGCGCAGCCATCGAAGAGGCGGCCAAGGAGGCCGGGTTCGACGTGAAGGTCCCCTTCGTTCCCGGACGCACCGACGCCTCCCAGGAGCAGACCGAGGCGGGATTCTTCGCTCTCCTCGAGCCCCTGGCGGACGGCTTTCGCAACTACATCAAGAAGGGATGCAGCATACCGGCAGAGGACCTGCTCCTCGACAGGGCCCAGCTCCTCACCCTCACCGCCCCTGAAATGACGGTGCTCTTGGGCGGCATGCGGGTGCTGGATGCCAACTTCGGACAGTCCCGCCACGGCGTCTTCACGGACCAGCCCGGCAGGCTCACCAACGACTTCTTCGTGAATCTGCTGGACATGAGCACGGAGTGGAAGCCCCCCTCGGAGGCCCGGGATCTGTTCCAGGGACGAGACAGGGCAACGGGGGAGGTGAAGTGGACGGCCACCCGGGTGGACCTCATATTCGGACACAACTACCAGCTCCGGGCCCTGGCGGAGTTCTACGCCCAGGATGAGAACAGAGAGAAATTCATCCGCGATTTCGTGGCCGCCTGGAATAAGGTGATGAACCTGGACCGCTTCGACGTGGCCTGGTGGTAGCAAATGGCGTCCCTGAAGGAGATGGAAAAGGCCCATGAAGGCTTGAAAACCTCCCAGGGCGAATAGATTTGCAGGAACCGGGTCCCCGGAGAACTCCCCGGGGGCCCGGTTTTCCTCTCCCTACTGTGGGGGGGAGACTGGAGCCCTTTTCCCCTTGACCATGGGCCTCCTGGGAAACTGGAGGCCCGGTCCCCTCCTCCCCCTGATGAGCATTCTCACAACCTCCAGACGGAATCTGTCCATGAACAACAGGTACTTGGCCTCTTCCCTAGGAGTGAGCTCCTTTTCCAGGGCCCTGAGCTCTTCCTCCCTGAGCTTGGCCAGCTCCGTGCCTATGGCCAGATACCTCCTGGCCAGTCTTCTCACGTCCCCCTTCACCGTCTTTCCCTCGGCAGCCCTCACAAGGGCCCTCCTCACCCGCCTCCTCTCCTGGAGGAGAGCCCTTCGCCGGAGATCGAAGGGCCTCAGTATCATGAAGACCTTCTCGGCCCTGTCCTGGGAGAGGTTCAGAACATCCATAAGCTTCCAGTTTCTGATGGCCTCCAGTTTCTCGGCCACCCTGGCCTCCCTGTCCTCCTTCATAGCTGCCCACCCGGGCATTCCCACCGTCAAAACCGCCACCATCACAAACAACGCCACCAGTTTCTCACGGGAAAACCTCATGCTACACCTCCTCCTTTTTCTGAGTCCCCTCTCCCCTCTCCTGGGGCTAGAGGAAATCCAGTAAATAGGGATGGGCAGAGACCTGATCCACCACTTCTGCCCAGGGAGCGGTGGAAAGGTCGGCAACGATGGAGGGATCCTCATCCAAGGCCCCCTCCAAAGCAGCATCCAGTTGAGTCAGGGTACTTTCGTCCAGCTGGGAGATGAAAACCATCCCCTCTCCCGAATACAACGGATAGTCCCAGACGTTCCCGGCCTTCCTTCCCGGGTGCCCATGAAGGAAGGTCAAGACCGCCACCAGGACCAGCAAGGCCCCGGCCAGAGGAAGGAGAAATCTGGACATCTCCCAGCCCGAGCGGGGAGGGGAAGGGTCCCGGGGAAGAAGGCCTTCTCTCCTCCCCGCCTCCCAGAGCCTCTCCCTCATATCCAGGAAAAAGGCCTCCTCTTCCCTCTCCCGGCCCTTCATCGCCCCGGAGAGGCGCCTCACGAAGGCCACCTCTTCCCTGCACTCCCTGCACCTCAGCCAGTGCAAGTAAAGGGAGAAGTTCACCCTGGAGAGCCACCCTCCCTCCATCCAACGATCCAGGAACTCCTCACACTTCATCCCTCTCTCTCCAGCCTTCTTCTCATTTCCCTCACCCCGGCCCAGAACAGACTCCTGGCCGTGGCCACCTGGCAGCCCATGATGTCCGCCACCTCCTTGAAGGGAAGCTCGTTGTAGACCCTGAGCACCACGGCCATTCTCTGTCTGGGGGGCAGGAGGGCCAAAAGGTCCAGGAGGTGCTCCCTCTCCTCCAGAGTGACCAGGCCTTGAAGGACGTCGCCCCTGTGGTCCTGGGGGATGGCCTCCACGTCCCTCTCCTCCAGAACACTTTGAGAGGAGCTACGGAGATGGTCCAGGGCCAGGTTGGTGGCGATCTTCAACAGCCATGATGGAAAACTGTCCACCTTCTTCAATCCCCTCAACCCCTTGAACATCCTAAGAAAGGCCTCCTGGGTGATGTCCCTGGCCTCTTCTCTGTCACCGGTTATGTGAAGAACCGTGTAGTACACCTTCTTCTCGTACCTCCTCACCAGATCCTCCAGGTCCCGAGCAGATCCTGCCAAGAAACCGGATATGAGCTCCTCGTCTCTCTTCATGTCCCCATCTTAACAGACGGAACTCACCCCAAAAGCGTGCAAAAGAATCTTTCAGGAAGAGTATACTCTTCCCGGAGAGCAGTGTTCCGACCAGCATTCAAAACTTCTTAAAATTCTCCCGGGATAGAAGCCCAAACCGTCAGCCCCCAGCCGGCTTTCTAGACATTTTATCCTATGCTACCCTTGACAGGGATGGTAAAAACATGGGATAAATCTGTAACTTTGGTGCTTTTAGAGTCTGATGACCTTTAGGGTGGGAAAGAAGCGCCATGCTACATGAATTTAGCATACAATTCAGCAATTTCCTGCTGTCCCTCTCAGATGCAGTGGATATGGCAAATCCCCAGATCGCCTCCCATCAAATGAGGACCTCCTTCATAGCATGGAAAATCGCTTCAGCAGCCGATCTTCCGGAAGACAGGATCGAAAGGATCTATCTAGCTGCACTCTTACACGACATAGGAGCACTCTCCCTGGAGGAAAAAGTCCAGCTTCACAGCGGATTTGAGAGAATCAACGTTGATACCCACTGTATTCTTGGCGAGGCATTGTTCGAACTGTCCCATCTGCTCAGGCCTGCTGCAAAAATCGTTCGGCACCACCATAAACCATGGAAAGCCTGGAGTGAACCCATCCATTCCCCCAATGTTCTGGAGTCTCAAATACTCTACTTGGCCGACAGACTCGAAAGATCTATCGCACGCGACAAGTTCATCCTCCACCAGACAACCGAGCTCACCTCTAAAATGGCCTCCCTCTCCAGATCTGAAATACACCCAGACATAGTGGATGTATTCATGCAGATCTCATCTCACGAGGATTTCTGGCTTGATCTGGTGTCACCCCGTCTATATTCCCTTCTGCTACATTTCGGCCCCTTTCGGCAGGTTGAACTCTACCAGAAAGACGTCTCTTCCATCGCCTCTATCTTTCGCCACATTATCGACTTCAAATCGAGATTTACCGCGACGCACTCCACAGGGGTGGCGGAATGCGCAGTCATGCTTGCGAAGTGCCTGGGATTCACGGACTCTGAGATAGCCCAGATAGAGATCGCCGGACACTTCCACGACCTGGGTAAGCTTGTAGTTCCTAACTCCATCCTGGAAAAACCCGGAAGATTAACAAAAGAAGAATTCGACATCATTAAACAGCATACATACTTCACCTATACAGTTTTGAACACCATAGGCGGTCTTGATCTAATAGCAGAATGGGCGGCTTTCCATCACGAGAAGCTCGACGGTTCAGGTTATCCCTTCCACATTACAGCAGAAAAAATAAACATAGGTGCAAGGATAATGGCCGTCGCCGATGTATTCACTGCCTTAAACGAAGACAGGCCATACAGAAGGGGGTTGGAGAGGAAAAAGATTGAAGACATACTCACATCTCAGGTTGCCAACAAGTCTCTTGATGAGCTCGTTGTGAAGACTCTCCTGGGGAATTTCGAGGAAATCTCCACTAAAGTGAAATCAAAACAGAAGCTGTCACAGGAAATCTTCGAGGAGAAATTCCTGAAAGTCAAGGATGCTCCAGGCCTCAAGCATTGACTCCACTTTCCACCAAGGATAGGGCCCGGGAGCAGAACCCCCGGGGAGGGTACATATGCGAAATACCGGAGTGGAGGCAGCGCACCCGCTGTTCGCCACAGAGGAAAAGACCCGGCAACCGATATCTGAATCGGGACCTCAGGGGTTCAGCGGCGCCCACGGTTCATAAGAGAAAGACTCAACCACAACACAGGCCTTTCTCTTCCACTTCCCTGAGGATCTCTTCCTGAAGTGCCTCCATCTCCCGGGATTCTTCCGGGGTATAGTCCCGGTAACCCAGGAGATGGAGGACCCCGTGGATCACCAGGAGGGCCAACTCCCTCTCCAGGGAGAAGCCAAACTGAGGGGCCTGTTCCTTGGCCCTCTCCACGGAGATGATGACATCCCCAAGATACTTCCCGTCCCCTGGGAAGGCCAAAACGTCGGTGACGGCGTCCTCTCCCCTGAAACGCTGGTTATAGGCCCTTATTGACTCATTGTCCACCAGGACAAAGGTGATGGAGCACTTGCCCGGGTCTCTGTCCATGTGCCGGAGGGCCTCCCGGGCCACCCGGGCCAGGGTCCGCTTAGGCACCTTGAGAAGCTGCTGATCTAGGAAGACGATTCCCATTCTTCTTCTCCCTGCCAGGGTACTCCACTCGCTTGTGGTATATACCGATGAGGATCCTGCTGAAGACCTCCATGATCCTGTAGATATCCCTGAGGGTGAGCTCACACTCCTCCAGCTGGCCATCCAGGAAGATGCTGGTGATGATCTCCCTCACCAGGTTCTTGATCCGCGCCGGAGAGGGTTCCTCCAGGGCCCTGGTGGCCGCTTCCGCCGAATCGGCCATCATCACAATGGCCGCCTCTTTGGTCCTGGGCTTGGGCCCCGGATACCTGTAGTCCTCTTCGTTCACCTCGGTCTCCCTGCTGGACTCCTTGGCCTTGTGGTAGAAGTAGTAGATAAGGCTGGTGCCGTGGTGCTGCTGGATGATGTCCCTGACGGCCCGGGGCAGTCTGTGCTCCTCGGCCAGCTCCACTCCGTCCTTCACGTGAGAAATGAGCACGAGACGGCTCATGGAAGGGGAAAGCTTATCATGGCGGCTGACCCCTTCGGTGTTCTCTATGAAGTACTCGGGGTTCCGGAGCTTACCTATGTCGTGGTAGTAGGCCCCGGCCTTGGCCAGGAGGGGGTTGGCGTCCACGGCCTGAGCCGCCGCCTCTGAGAGGGTGGCCACGTTCACCGAGTGGTTGTAGGTGCCGGGGGCCCTCTCCAGAAGATCCTTCATAAGGGGATGTTCCAGGTTGATGAGGGAGAGGAGCTTGATATCGGTGACCACCCCGAAGGTGAGCTCCGTCAGGGGCACTGCCGCCAAAACCAAAAGAAGGGAGAAAAGAGCCGACAAGGGCACAAGGCCCAAGTCCACCAGGAAAGCTGTATTCCCGGGACATCCCCTGTAAAGCCACTGGCCCACCACCAGCAGGAGATAGACCACGGCGGCGGCCGTAACCCCCAGGATAACGGCCTTCTCACCCTTCCCCTTCCTTATGGTGTAGGCTCCCACCACCGAGGCCAGCAAGAGGGTGAGGAGGAGCCATGGGTTGCTCCCCGGCATCAGAGCCGCACATGCCACCACCACCAAAGTCATGATGAGGGCAGGGAGAAAGTGGAAGAGGAAGGCCACAAAGACCCCTGGAAAAGCTATGGGCAACAGTTCAAGGCTGTCCACCCCCTTCAGCCACGAGAGGAAGAGGGGGAGCCTATCCCCCACCATAAAACCCAGCCTGGTGAGGGCCAGGAAGAAGACCAGGGCCAGAAGGAAGATACGATAGGATACGGAAGGCTCTGCCCTCCCCTTGTAGACCCTGAACCAGCACAAGGTGGCCACGTACAAGGCCACCAGCACACTCAGGAAATAGCCCAGAAAGACGAGGAAGGGGTTCCTCTCCAGCCGGGACCTGGCTGCATCGAGCTCCAGGGCTATCCGGGGCGTGATGCGCTCCCCTTTACGGACAATGACCTCCCCCTTGCCCACCTCTATATAGACGGGCTTTACGGCCTCCAGGGCCTTCTTCACCCTCTCCGAGGTGAGCCGGGGATTGTAGTAGAGATTGGGTCTCGCGATTCTGGAGAGGAGGACAATAACGGCTTTCCTCAGAGAAGCCATCCTGTAGGGGAGTTTCTCAAGAACCAGGCGCCTGATGAGCCCATCCACCTCCGAGGGTAGATAGATCTTCTCCACCCCCCGGCTCTCAAACTCCTTGGAGAGGGAGAGGTCCCTCACTACAAACCCCCTCCTCAGAGTGTAGAGGTCCACGGGGGGCTTGGGGGAGAGAATCCAGTACTCCCCCAGACGAAAGAGGAGGGTGGTGATGGCGTCCTCCACCCAGGGAGCGTATCCATAGCGTCTGAAGGTCCTCACCACGCCTCTGGGCAGGTTGATACCCAGGACCTCCTTGAAGCGTTTCAGGTCCCTGTCTACGTTGCTCTCATCGTAAGAGAGGCGGAGCTCGGAAAACAGGGTTGAGATCCTGTCAGAGACCTGGGAGACCCATCGGAGATCAAGGTCAAATACGGGCTTGACGGAATCCCTGGCCCTCTCCTCCAGGGCCCTGGTGGCGGCCTTGTCCTCGACCTTCAGGGCCACGGGGGCCCTCACGTCCTCTCTGGCCACCTCCCCCACCCTGTACTGGAACCTTCCCCCCGGGGGCCAGGGCATGACTATAAGAGCAACCGCCAGGGAGACAAGGAGAAAAGAGAATAGATCCAGACCTGATGGAAAGGTCCCCCTACTACCCAGCAGGCTCCAGGGCCTTCCTTTCCCGTTCGGTTTTACAGTACTTTTCATATTCTTCATAGGCCTTTATGATGGACTGCACCAGGGGATGTCTCACCACGTCCTTTTCGGTGAAATGGACAAACCTGATACCGTCCACGTCCTTGAGGATCTCCTCGGCCTCCACCAACCCCGAGACCCTGTCCCTGGGGAGATCTATCTGGGTCACATCCCCCGTTATCACCGCCTTGGAGTTGAACCCTAGACGGGTTAAGAACATCTTCATCTGCTCCGAAGTGGTATTCTGGGCCTCGTCCAGGATGACAAAGGAGTTGTTCAAGGTCCGGCCCCTCATGAAGGCCAGGGGGGCCACCTCAATGATGCCCTTCTCCAGGAAGTTCTCCGCCTTGCTCCAGTCCACCATATCGTAGAGGGCGTCGTAAAGGGGCCTGAGATAGGGGTTCACCTTCTCCAGGATGTCCCCCGGCAGGAACCCCAGCTTCTCTCCGGCCTCCACGGCGGGACGGGTGAGGATGATGCGCTCCACCTCCCTCTTCAGGAGACAGGAGACGGCCATGGCCATGGCCAGATAAGTCTTGCCCGTACCGGCGGGACCTATGGCAAAGACGATGTCGTAGTTCCTGATGGCATCCACATACACCTTCTGCTGCAAGCTCTTGGGCGTAATGAGCTTCTTCTTGGAGGGTATGTAGATGCCCTGAGAGAAGACCTCCCTCACCCTCTCCCCCTGTCGGTTCTTCACCATCCTTATAGTAAACTCCAGGTCCTTCTTCCTCAAATCGTACCCGTCGTTGATGAGGCTAAGGAGCTGGCGAAGAAGGGTCTCCACCCGGGCCAGGGCATCGGCCTCCCCCTCGATCTGGACGGTGCCACCCCGGGCCCGAATCTTGACCCCGAAGGTCTCCTCAATGAGCCGGATGTGCTCCTCCCTCTCTCCGAAGAAGGTCCTCCAGGCCCCCTCGTCCCTGAAATCCAGATCCAGGACCAGTCTGCTCATATCTCTCCCACAATGCGTTTCTGGAACTCCACCAGCTCCTTTATACCCTTTTCCCCCAGGGCCAGCATCCTGTCCAGCTTCTCCCTGCTGAAGGTGGCGTGCTCTGCCGTACCCTGGATCTCCACAAACTCCCCTCTGCCCGTCATCACCAGGTTCATGTCCACCTCGGCCTCGGAGTCCTCCTGGTAGGTGAGATCCAGGATGGGTGTCCCCCTGTAGATCCCCACACTCACCGCCGCCAGGTAGTCCTTCACCGGATTCTCCCTCATGGCCCCCGTCTTCTTCAGATACTCCAGGGCATCGTACAGGGCCACAAAAGAACCCGTGATGGAGGCCGTCCGGGTCCCTCCGTCGGCCTGGAGGACATCACAGTCTATCCAGATGGTCCTCTCCCCCAGGGCCCTGAGATCCACCACGGCCCTGAGGCTCCTGCCAATGAGCCGCTGAATCTCCAGGCTCCTGCCCGACGGCCTGCCCTTGGTCACTTCCCTCATGGTCCTGGTATGGGTGGACCGGGGTAGCATGGAGTACTCGGCAGTGATCCAACCCTGTCCCGTGCCCTTGAGAAAAGGGGGCACCTTCTCCTCCACTGATGCCGTGCACAACACCCGGGTGTCCCCCACCTCTATGAGGGCTGAGCCCTCCGCGTGCTTTATGTAGCCCCTGACCAGTCTCACCTTCCTCATTTTGTCGGGAAGGCGGCCATCCCTTCTAATTAAGCTCATGGGCCTGCTCCTTCATGGAACCCCCTTCCACCCCTCTCGCCTCGGGCCATAGTCCCACTCCCTCAAAGAGGGAGAGGATCTTAACCAAGGTAGGCTTCAGGTCCTTCCTGTCAACCACCATGTCCACAAAGCCATGGTCCATCAAGAACTCCGCCCTCTGAAAGCCCGGGGGCAGTTGCTGTCTGATGGTCTGCTCTATGACCCGGGGACCGGCAAAGCCTATGAGGGCTTTGGGTTCGGAGATGACCACGTCCCCCAGGAGGGCGAAACTGGCCGACACCCCACCCGTGGTGGGATCGGTGAGGATGGAGATGAAAGGAACCCGGGCCTCGCTTAAACGGGTGAGGGCGGCACAGGTCTTGCCCATCTGCATGAGGGAGAGAATAGACTCCTGCATCCTGGCCCCCCCCGAGCAGGAGATGACGATGAGGGGCCTCCTTCTCTCCAGGGCCCTCTCCGCCGCCCGGGTGATCTTCTCTCCCACCACGGAGCCCATGCTCCCCCCCAGGAAGGCGAACTCGAAGACCGCCATCTCCACGGGATAACCCCCTATCCTGGCCTCTCCACAGACCACGGCGTCCCTCATCCCCGTCTTTTTCTGGGCGTCCTTGAGCCTGTCCGCATACTTCTTGGTGTCCTTGAACTTCAGGGGATCCATGGGAGAAACGCCTCTGTCGTGTTCATCAAAGCTCCCCCTGTCCACCAGAAGCTCTATCCTCTCCCTGGCAGAGATTCGAAAGTGGTAGTTGCACTTGGGACAGACCTTGAGGTTCCTCTCCACCTCCTCCTTGTAGACCATCTCCTTACAGTTGTCACACCTGATCCATAGCCCCCTGGGGGCTTTCTGCTCCGACTTCTTCACCTTGCTGAAAGGGCTCTTCTTAAACCACCACTGCATTCCTCACCTCTCTCCCACCCGGATCTCCAGAACCTCCTCCCCCCACCCCGGGGACAGGCCCACCTCCCCCATCCACTCCCTCATATCCCTTATGGCCCTCTCACTGTAAGCCAGTTTCCTCTCCCCCTTGTTCCTGGGCGGTGCCTCCAAGGGGGGCAAAAGGCCGAAGTTGGCGTTCATGGGCTGGAAAGCCCTTTGATCAGGGGAAGTGATGTACCTCACCAGGGCCCCCAGCATGGTGGTCGCCGGGGGCACCACCGTATTTTCCCCCCTAACCAGACGAGCGGCATTTATGCCCGCCAGAATACCCGTTGCAGCGGACTCCATGTAGCCCTCCACCCCCGTTATCTGACCGGCGAAGAAGAGGCCCCTCTCCCCCTTCAGGGCCAGAGACAGCTCCAGAAGGCCAGGGCTGTTTATATAGGTGTTCCTGTGGATGGAACCGTAGCGGGCAAACTCCGCCCCCCTGAGTGCCGGAATGAGGCCGAACACCCTCCTCTGCTCTGGCCATTTGAGGCGGGTCTGGAAACCCACCATGTTCCACAGGGTCCCCTCCCCGTTCTCCCTCCTCAACTGGACCACGGCAAAGGGCCTCCTGCCCGTCCTGGGGTCCTTCAGCCCCACGGGCTTCATGGGACCGAAGAGAAGGGTCTCCCTCCCCCGCCTGGCCAGCTCTTCTATGGGCATACACCCGGAAAAGAACCGGGGATCCTCGAAATCCCTCAAAGGCACCTTCTCCGCCTCCATGAGGGCCACATAGAACCTGTCGTACTCCTCCTCCGTAAGGGGACAGTTGAGGTAGTCCTCGTCTCCCCCCTTACCGTAACGGGAGGCAAAGAAGGCCCTCTCGTAATCTATGGAATCCCCCAGAACAATGGGGGCGATGGCGTCGTAAAAATAGAGGTACTCCTCCCCCAGGAGTCGGGCCAGGGACCGGGAGAAGGCGGGAGACGTGAGGGGGCCCGTGGCCACCACCAGAGGTCGATGGACGGGTATTTCAGCCACCTCCTCCCTCACCATCTCAACGAGAGGGTGGGCCTCCAGCCGCTCTGTCACCCTTCTGGCAAAAACCTCCCTGTCCACCACCAGGGCCCCTCCCCCGGGCACCCGGCACTCCCAGGCCACCTCCAGGAGCAGAGAACCCAGCAGGGCCATCTCCCTCTTGAGCAGGCCCGAAGCGGTATCCAAGGAGAGGGATTTCAGGGAGTTGGAACAGACCAGTTCCGCCAGATATGGGGTCTTATGGGCAGGGGTAGTGGCAGAGGGCCTCATCTCCATGAGCACGACCCTGCACCCCCGCCTGACCACCTGCCAGGCGGCCTCACAACCGGCGAGGCCGCCTCCAACGATTAGAACGTCCATCAAAGACCTGGACTACTCTCCCTCGGTAGGGGTTTCCTTCACGGGGGCGTCCACCATCTCCACCAGGGCCATGGGGGCACTGTCGCCCCGCCTGTAACCCAGTTTCAAGATCCTCACATAGCCCCCTTGGCGGTCCCTATACCTCTCGGCCAGCTCGGTGAAGAGCTTGTGGACCACCCCCTTGTCCCTCACCACGGCCAGGGCCTGACGCCGGGCATGGAGGTCTCCCCTCTTGCCCAGGGTGATCATCTTCTCCGCCAGGGGCCCCAAGGCCTTGGCCTTGGGCAAGGTAGTCTCAATCCTCTCGTGCCGGAAGAGGTCCGTAACCATATTCCTCAGCATGGCCTTCCTGTGGGCCGCGGTCCTGCCCAGCTTGGGAACCTTCCTGCCGTGTCTCATCAGCCTATCTCCTCTTCCTCTTCTTCTATACCCTTGAGGTCCATTCCCAGGGAGAGGTGCATCTCATCCAGAACGCCCTTCACCTCTTCCAGGGACTTCTTTCCAAAGTTCCTCACCTTGAGGAGGTCAGCCTCGGACCTCTGGACCAGGTCCTTAATGGTGTTGATGCCCATCTTCTTGAGACAGTTATGGGAGCGCACCGAGAGTTCCAGCTCGTCAATGGACTTGTTGAGCTTCTTCACCAGCTCCTCCTTCTCCCTCTCGCCCCCTTCCTCTTCCATGTCATCCAGCTCCTGCTCGAAATTGGCAAAGATGGTGACATGATCCTTCAGTATCTTGGCAGCCATGGCCACAGCATCCTGGGGATGGACGGCTCCGTTGGTCCACACTTCCAGGATGAGCTTGTCGTAGTCCGTCTCCCGGCCGACCCTGGCGTTCTCCACGGAGAAGTTCACCTTCACCACGGGGGAGAAGATGGCGTCCACCAGAATGGTGCCAATGGGCAACTCCTCCCCGTGGCGCTTCTCCACGGGGAGATACCCCTTCCCCCTCTCCACCTTCATCTCCATGACCAGCCGGCTCTTTTCGCTGTCCAGAGTGGCTATCACCAAGTCGGGGTTGAGGATCTCCACCTTATGGCCCGTCTCGATCTGGGAGGCCTTCACCTCACCGGGGCCAGTAACCTCCAGGTACATGGTGACGGGTTCTTCAGCATAGCTCTTGAGCTGCAGTTCCTTGATGTTGAGGATGATCTCCGTCACATCCTCCTTCACTCCAGGGATGGCAGTGAACTCATGGGGCACGCCCTCGATCTTCACGGCCGTCACCGCTGCCCCGGGAATGCTGGAGAGGAGCACCCTCCTGAGACTGTTCCCCAGGGTGATGCCGAAACCCTTCTCCAGGGGCTCCACCACCAGCTTCCCGTAACGAGAGGTGAGGCTCTCCTGATCGAACTCCACCCTCTGGGGTCTTATCATCATGGACCATGTCCTGAACATCCAATCCCCCTATTCTTACTTGGAGTAGAGCTCCACTATGAGGGAGACATCCACCGGCAAGGGAACATCCTCGAATTCGGGCACGGCCTTGAAGGTGCCCCTCTTGGCTTCGGGATCCACCTCCAGCCAGGGGAATTCTCCCCTGTGCTCGGCCAGTTCCAGAGACTCCTGAATCCTCACCAGATCCTTGCTCTTCTCCCTCACCTCGATCACGTCTCCGGGCTTCACCAGATAGCTGGGAATGTTCACCTTGCGCCCGTTCACCGTGAAATGGCCATGGCGCACCATCTGACGGGCCTCCTTCCTGCTGGAGGCGAATCCCATACGGTAGACCACGTTGTCCAGTCTCCGTTCCAGGAGCTTCACCAGGTTCTCGCCGGTGAGGCCGGGCATCCTGGAGGCCCTGTAGAAGTAATTCCTGAACTGGCGCTCCAGCACACCATACATGCGCCTCAGTTTCTGCTTCTCCCTGAGACGGATACCGTACTCCGTGAGCTTCACCCTCCTCTGACCGTGCTGGCCGGGAGGATAGTTCCTGTGCTCCAGGGGACACTTATCCGTCATGCACTTTGTGCCTTTAAGGAAGAGCTTCATCCCCTCCCTTCTACACTGTTTGCAAACGGGACCTGTATACCTAGCCAATCTCCAACCTCCTCCTCACTTTTTACACCCTTCTCTTCTTCCTGGGACGACACCCATCGTGGGGCAGAGGCGTCACGTCCTTGATGAGGGTGACGTTGAGCCCTGCGCTCTGGAGGGACCTGATGGCCGCTTCCCTGCCGGGACCGGGACCTTTCACGTACACCTCCACCCACTTCATACCACAGGAGTCCACGGCCTTCTTGGCCGCCGTCTCGGCAGCAATCTGGGCGGCATAAGGGGTACTCTTCCTGGTCCCTTTGAAGCCCACGCTACCGGCACTGGCCCAAGTCACCGTGTTGCCCTGGGGGTCGGTAATGGTGATTATGGTGTTGTTGAACGTAGACTGGATGTGGGCGATCCCGCTGGGGATCACCTTCTTCTCCTTCTTTTTGCCTCTCCTCTGCCTTCTGGCCATGCCTGTCAAAACCTCCCTGTTCTATTGACTACCATCACTTCTTGGCGCCCCTCTTCTTGCCTCTACCGGCCACCGTCTTCTTGGGTCCCTTCCTGGTCCTGGCGTTGGTCCTGGTCCTCTGACCCCGGACGGGGAGACCCTGGATGTGCCTCATCCCCCTGTAGCAGCCGATATCTATGAGGCGCTTTATGTTCATGGCAATCTCTTTCCTGAGCTCACCCTCCACCTTGTAGTCGTGGTCGATCACCTCCCTGATCCTGCTCACCTCATCGGGGGAGAGGTCCTTCACCCGTTTGTCGGGATCCACCCCCGTCTGTTCCAGGATCTTCCTGGCGCTGGAGTGACCGATGCCAAAGATGTAGGTGAGGGCCACCTCTATCCTCTTGTTCTTGGGTAAGTCAACACCCGCTACCCTAGCCAAACCTCACCTCCTATCCCTGTCTCTGTTTGTGGCGGGGGTCCTTGCATATGACCCGCACCACCCCTCTTCTTCTGATGACCTTACACTTGGCACATCTCTTCTTCACCGAAGGTCTCACCTTCATCTCTCTCTACCCCCTGTCAGAACCTGTAGATGATCCGGCCCCGGGTGGGATCGTAAGAGGAGATCTCCACCTTCACCCTGTCACCAGGGAGAATCCTGATGAAGTGCATCCTCATCTTCCCTGACACGTGGGCCAGAATCTTCAATCCGTTATCCAGTTCCACCCGAAACATGGCATTTGGCAAAGGCTCTATCACCGTGCCCATGAGTTCCAGGGTCTCTCCCTTCTTCTTTTTAGCCATAGTCTTTCAAAGCTCCGTGAGTATCCTGGGCCCCTCATCCAGCACCGCTATGGTATGCTCAAAATGGGCTGCCCAGGAACCGTCCGCTGTCACCGCTGTCCATCCGTCTTCTTTTATCTTCACATCTCCACTCCCCATGGCCACCATGGGCTCTATGGCTATGGTCATCCCCTCCTTGAGGAGGGGACCCTGCCCAGGCTCTCCAAAGTTGGGAACAGGGGGCTCCTCGTGGATCTTCACTCCCACGCCATGGCCCACAAACTCCCTTATCACGGAGAAGCCGTGGGACTCCACATGGGACTGGACGGCAAAGGAGATGTCCCCCACCCTGTTGCCCGCCCGGGCGGCCTCTATGCCCCTATATAGGGCCTCTTCCGTAACCTTCAAGAGCTCCTCCACCCTCTTGTCCACCTCTCCCACGGCCACCGTGGTGGCTCCGTCGCCATAGTACCCCCTATAACACACACCCACATCCATGCTCACGATATCCCCTTCTCTGACCACCCTCCTGGTAGAGGGGATACCATGGATCACTTCCTCGTTTATGGAGACGCACAGGGCAGCAGGATAGGCCCCCGACCCAAAAGAGGGCCTGTAACCCTTGAAGGCCGCCCTGGCCTTCCTCTTCTTTATCACCTCCTCGGCCTTCTTATTCAGGGCCCAGGTGGTGATCCCCGGTCTGATGAACTCCCTGAGGCTTCGGAGCACCTCCGCCACTATTCTGCTGCTCTCTCTGATCCTCTCGATCTCATCCCGGGTCTTGATGATGATCATGCACCCAACACTTTCAAGATGTTCTGGAAGATATCTTCAATGGAACCCGTGCCGTCTATGTCGTAGAGAACGCCCTTCTTCTTGTAGTAGTCAATGAGGGGAGCGGTCTGGGCCTGGTAAACCTCCAGGCGCTGGCGAATGGTTTCCTCCCTGTCGTCATCCCTCTGGTAGAGCTCGCCACCGCATTTGTCGCACCTGCCCTCCTCCCTGGGAGGATTGAAGACCACATGGTACATGGCACCGCATTTGCGGCAGGTACGCCTGCCCGTGAGGCGGGTGATGAGCTCCTCATTGGGCACAGCCACATTTATCACATAGTCGATCCTCTTGCCCAGCTCCTCCAGGACCCTGTCCAAAGCCTCGGCCTGGGGAATGGTCCTGGGAAAACCGTCAAGGATGAAACCCCTCTCGCAGTCAGCCTGGGCCAGACGCTCCTTCACAATGCCTATGACCACCTCGTCGGGCACAAGCTTGCCGGCGTCCATGTACTCCTTGGCCTTCTTGCCCAGCTCCGTGCCATCCTTCACCGCCGCCCTGAGCATATCTCCCGTGGAAATCTGGGGGATGCCCAGTCTCTCCACCAGCATCTTCGCCTGAGTTCCCTTGCCTGCCCCCGGAGGGCCCAACATAATGATATTCACCATCCACCTCCTTTAACGCGCAGCCGCTTTCTTCATGAAACCTTCATAGTGCCTCATGATCATATGAGACTCTATCTGCACCATGGTATCCAGAGCCACACCCACTACGATGAGGAGAGCCGTACCTCCGAAGTAGAAAGGAACATGGAAGTAGCGAATGAGAAAGGTGGGCAGGACACACACGAGAGAAAGATAGATGGCTCCCACGAAAGTGAGCCTGGTGAGGACCCTGTCTATATACTCCGCCGTGGGCTTGCCCGGCCTTATGCCCGGGATGTAGCCACCGTGCTTCTTCAGGTTGTCGGCCACATCCTCGGGATTGAAGATGATGGCCGTATAGAAGAAGGCAAAAAAGATGATCATGGCCACATAGGGAATGACGTAGCCCAAAGAACCCGGGCTCATGTAAGCCGCTACCTTCTTGGCAATGGGGTTGTTTATGAACTGGGCTATGGAAGCGGGGAACATAATGACGGAGGAGGCAAAGATGGGGGGTATCACCCCCGAGGTGTTCACCTTGAGGGGCAGGTAGGTACTCTGCCCCCCGTAGACCTTCCTACCCACCACCCTCTTGGCATACTGGATGGGGATTCTCCTCTGGCCCATCTCCACATACACGATAAAGGCGATGACGGCAAAGGCCATGATACCCACGAGGATAAGGGCAAAAGCGGAGAGCTCCCCCGTCTTCACCAGTCTGAAGGTGTTGGTGAGGGCATTGGGCATACGGGCCACAATCCCGGCAAAGATGATGAGGGAGATACCGTTGCCTATGCCCCTCTCGTTGATCTGCTCACCCAGCCACATGAGGAAACAGGTCCCCGCCACCATGGTGACCACGGCAATGAAGATGAACCTGAACCCGGGAGCAATGACCAGGGGCAATCCAGAAGGGCTCCTCATGGCCTGGAGTCCGATGGATATCCCCAGGGCCTGGATGGCCGAGATGAAGACGGTACCGTAACGGGTATACTGGATGATCTTCTTCCTGCCCCGCTCCCCCTCCTTCTGCAAAGCCTCCAGATGAGGCACCACCACGGTGAGGAGCTCCAGGATGATGGCAGCACTGATGTAGGGCATGATACCCAGGGCAAAGATGGTGAGCTTCCTGAAGGCCCCCCCCGAGAAGAGGTCGAAGAACCCCAGTATGGTACCCTGCATCTTGGCGAAGAACTCTGCCAGAGCCACTCCATTGACGCCGGGCACAGGCACATGGGCCCCCAATCTGAAAACCGCCAGCATCAATAAGGTGAAGATGATGCGGTTCTTCAGCTCGGGGATCTTGAGGAGGCCCTCTATATCCCTCATTACTTCAACACCTCCGCCTTCCCTCCAGCCGCCTCGATCTTCTCAATGGCCTGACGGCTGAAGAGGTGGGCCTTCACGGTGAGGGGTTTGGTGAGCTCTCCTCTGGCCAGCACCTTCACACCGTGTCCCATCCTTTTCACCAACCCCGCCTCCTTGAGGATCTCAGGGGTAACCACGTCCCCAGCCTGGAACTTTATCTCCAGGGCCTCCAGGTTGACTATGGCGTACTCCTTCCTGGTAGGGCATTTGAACCCCCTCTTGGGGAGTCTCCTATGAATGGGGGTCTGACCACCTTCAAACCAGGGAGCCACTCCACCACCCGAGCGGGACCGCTGCCCCTTCTGCCCCCGGCAGGAGGTCTTGCCGTGGCCCGAACCCGGGCCCCTGCCCACCCGCTTGGGCTTCTTTATAGCCCCTGGTGCCGGTCTCAAATCGTGCAACCTCATGGCTTATCCTCCTAATCCTCCAGTTCTCTCACCTTAACCAGATGCTGAACCTTGAGAATCATCCCCCGAATCATGGGAGTATCCTCGTGGACCCTCACCTGCCCGGGCTTCTTCAGTCCCAAACTCTTGGCCGTGGCAACCTGCCTCTTGTTCTTCCCAGCCAGCCCCCGTACCAGAGTGATCTCCAACTTCTTGGCCATGACATCCCCCGAACTAATAGATAATTTCCTTTATCTTCTTGCCCCGGAGCTGGGCCTCTTCTCCCAGATCCCTGAGCATGGTGAGGGCTTTGAATGTGGCCTTAACCACATTCACCGGGTTGTTTGAACCCAGGGATTTGGTGAGCACATCCTTCACTCCCACGGACTCCATAACGGCCCGCACGGGTCCCCCCGCTATGACACCGGTACCAGGAGCCGCAGGTTTCAACAGCACCTTGCTGGAACAGTACTTGGCCACCACCGGGTGGGGGATGGTGGTCTTGGAGAGGTTCACCCGGACGAGATGCTTCTTGGCGTGTTCTATGGCCTTCCTTATA
>JALUVF010000157.1 GCA_027020915.1 bacterium | reverse complement strand
GCGTCGGGCACCTCCCTGGCCTTGCCAAGCCCGTATCCCACCACTCCGTTGCCGTCTCCCACCACCACCAATGCGGTGAACTTGAAGTTCTTGCCCCCTTTCACCACCTTGGCCACTCTATTTATGAAGACCACCCTATCAGTGAGCTCCAACCCCTCGGGACTAACCTTCTCTACCAAAGCCTACCCTCCTGAAAAATTTAAAATTGAAGGCCCTCTTCCCGGGCCCCTTCGGCCAACGCCTTCACTCTGCCGTGGTATAGATACCCCCCCCTGTCGAATACCACAGTCTGGATTCCCATCGCCAGGGCCCTTTTGGCCGCCAGTTTGCCCACGGCCTTGGCCCCTTCCCTGTTGCTCCCCCTCAACTCTTTGGGAAACTCGGGATCCAGGCTGGAGGCGGAAACCAGGGTCACTCCTTTGGTATCGTCCACCAGCTGGACGTATATATGCTTCAGGCTCCTGTAAACCACCATCCTGGGACGCTCAGGGGTACCGAAGACCTTCTTGCGCACCCTTCTGTGTCTCTTCCTTCTCGCCTCTTCCTTGGTGAGCTTAGCCACGTCCCAACCCTCCTTTACTTGGCCCTGCCGGCCTTGCCGGCCTTTCTCCTCACCTCTTCGTTCTCGTACCTCACTCCCTTCCCCTTGTAGGGCTCGGGGGGCCTGAAGGCCCTGATCTCTGCAGCCACCTGTCCCACTCTCTCCTTGTCTATACCCTGAATCACGATGCGGGTGGCAATGGGACAGCTGATCTCCACATCATGGGGAATGGGATACTCCACGGGGTGGGAAAAACCCAGCTGGAGGTGGAGAACCTTGCCCTTCACATCCGCTCTGTAACCCACACCCACTATGTCCAGGACCTTCTGAAACCCCTGGCTCACCCCTTGAACCATGTTGGCCAACAACGCCCTGGTAAGTCCATGAAGGGCCTTATCCCTCTTGGAGTCCGTGGGCCTCTCCACCTTAAGCACCCCTTCCCCCAGGATGATCCTCATCCTGGGGGAGAACTCCCTCTCCAGCACGCCCTTGGGCCCCTTCACCTTCACCCGGGACCCGTCTATGGTCACCTCAACCCCAGGGGGAATGGAAATGGGCATCCTTCCAATCCTAGACATGGGTCACCTCCTCACCAGACCTCGCACAGGACTTCACCGCCCACCCCCTGCCTCCTGCACTCCTTATCCGTCATGACCCCCCGGGAAGTGGAGACTATGGCTATTCCAAAGCCCCCCATGACCCTGGGCAGACTGTCCTTGCCCATGTAGACCCTCCTCCCGGGTTTGCTCACCCGTTTGATGTCCCTGATGACGGGCTCCTGGATCCTGCCCAAGCGGTCCTTCCTGTACTTGAGGACCAACACCAGGCTCTTCTGGACGGGATGCTGGGTCACCCAGTAATCCTCTATGAAACCTTCTTCCTTGAGGATCCGGGCAATCTCCTCCTTGATCCCGGAGGCGGGGATCTCCACCTCCTTCTTCCGTACCATGAGGGCGTTCTTGATTCTAGCTAGCATATCCCCTACGGGATCCGTCATCACCATGACCATCCCCCTACCAACTGGCTTTTCTCACCCCTGGGATCTTCCCCTCCAGGGCCAGCTTCCTGAAACAGATCCTGCAAAGATCGAAACGCCTCAAGTATCCCCTGGACCTGCCGCACAGGGGACAGCGATTCCTGTAGCGAACCTTGAATTTGGGCGGCCTCTTCTGCTTCTCCATCTGAGCCTTCCTAGCCACGTTCACCTCCTCTTTTCACAAAGGGCATGCCCAGCCTGGCCAGCAATGCCCTGGCCTCCTCGTCCGTTTCGGCAGTGGTAACCACCGTCACCGAGAGGCCCCTCACCTTGTCCACCTTGTCGTAGTCGATCTCGTGGAAAATGATCTGCTCTTTCAGGCCCAGGGTGTAGTTGCCCCGGCCATCGAAGGACGCATCACTCACACCCCTGAAGTCCCTCACCCTGGGAAGAGCCAGGTTCATGAGCCTGTCCAGGAATTCCCACATACGATCCTTCCTCAGGGTCACCGCCACCCCTATGGGCATCCCCTTCCTCAGCTTGAAGGCGGCTATGGACTTCTTGGCCCTCCTCACATAGGGACGCTGCCCTGCAATGAGAGCCAGATCCTCCATGGCCCTGTCTATCACCTTGGGCTCCTGGACCGCCTCTCCCAGACCCATGTTGACGACCACCTTGGTGATCCTGGGCACCTCCATAACGTTCTTATAACCAAACTCCCGCATGAGAGCCGGTAACACCTCTTTCTCGTACTTCTCCTTCAGTCGGGGCACCATCGCCTATCACTCCTTGTCTATGATCTCACCGCACTTTTTGCAGGAGCGCACCTTCCTGCCGTCCTGGAGAAATCTGTAGCCCACCCGGGTGGGCTCCCCGCACTTGGGACAGATGAGCATCACGTTGGACAGATGGATGGGAGACTCTTTCTCAATGATACCCCCCTGGGTGGTCTGGGTGGGGCGCTGGTGACGTTTCACCACGTTCACCTTCTCCACCATAACCCGATCCCTTCGGGGAAAGACCCTGATCACCTTGCCCCTTCTCCCCTTGTCCTTTCCTGCAATGACCAACACCAGATCGTCCCTCTTTATCTTCGCCATAACAGCCTCCATCACAGCACTTCAGGGGCCAGGGAGATGATGCGCATGAAACCCTTCCTCCTCAGCTCCC
>JALUVF010000156.1 GCA_027020915.1 bacterium | reverse complement strand
GGATCTAGAGAAGTAGGGCTCCAGGAGACCCATGAGCTCCAGCTTGAAGCGCCGCTCGTCCAGGGTCTCCTCCACCACCCCCACCTTCTTGAAGACCCGGATGATGCCATCGTAGTTCCGCTTCACAATGTTCACCAAAAGGGTGGCAATGGAGCTCCGCATGACCCTGTCCAGATACCCCATCATGCCGAAGTCCACATAGACCAGTTCCCCCTTCTCCCCCACCAGGAGGTTGGAAGGATGGGGATCGGCATGGAAGAAACCGTCCTCCAAGACCTGTTTGAGGAAGGCCATGGCCAGCCTCTTGGCCACCACCCTCCTGTCCACCCCCAGGGCATCCAGCTTCTGGGGTTGATCCAGGGGCACCCCCTCTACCCGCTCCATGACCAGGATACTGGAGGTGGTGAGATCCCAGTAGATCCGGGGAACAACCACCCATGAAAGTCCCCGGAAGTTGGCCCGGATCTTCTCGGCGCTGGCGGCCTCCACGGTGAAGTCCATCTCCCTGCGGATGGTGAAGGCGAACTCCTCCACCAGATCCACGGGATGATAGAGGCGTAACTCAGGCAGGTAGCGCTCCACCAGCCGGGCCATGAACCTCATGACCTCGATGTCCCTCTCCACAGTCTCCCGGATACCCGGTCTCAACACCTTCACCACCACCCCATCCCCCGAGGCCAGGACCCCTCCATAGACCTGGGCTATGGAGGCCGAGGCCAGGGGCTCCCTCCCGGGGATGTCCACTACACCCCTCCATCCCCCTCCCCACTCCTTCTCCAGGAAGGCCTCCACCAACTCCCAGGGGGCGGGCTCCACTTCATCCCGGAGCTTCTGGAGCTCCTGGATGAACTCCGGAGGCAAAAGGTCGGGGCGGGTAGAGAGGATCTGACCCAGCTTTATAAAAGAAGGACCCAACTCCTCCAGGACCCGCCGTAGCCTCTGGGCGGGGGTCAGGGGAGGCCTCTCTTGAAAGCGGAGGATACGTCTGCCCAGGGAGAGAAGATGGGAAAGGCCCGTCTTTTCCACCACCCAGCCAAAGCCATACTTCACCAGCACGTTAATGATCTGGCGAAGACGCTGGGCCTCCCGATAACCAAAGGGGAGGGGACTCCACTTCACCGCTCAACCCTTGTATATAAAGCGCTGAAAGACCCTATGATAAGCGGTCCAGTTGCCATCTCTCCGGTCCCCCTCCACAAAAGAGAGGAACCCCGAGACCTTGGCATCCAGCTGATCCATGTAGTAGATCACCAAGGCCTCCGGAATCTTGGGTCTCTTTAAAGCCCCCTGCTCCGGCTCCCCATGGTGACTGGCAATGATGTGGAGCAACTTCTCCCCCTTGGGATGGGGGACATCCATACGGGTCAGGGCCTCACCCACCATCTCCAGCCCCAGGGCCACATGGCCCAGGAACCGCCCCCGGTCCGTGTATTCTATGGAAAGGCCCTCCCAGGCCAACTCCTGCACCTTCCCGATATCGTGGAGGAGGGCACCGGCCATGAGTAGGTCCCTCTCCAGATGGGGATATATCTCCACCATGGCGAGGGAACCCTGAGCCACGGTCAGGAGGTGATGCAGGAGCCCTCCCCGATAGGCGTGGTGAACCCTTTTACCCCCGGGAGACTCCAGGATCTCCCCCCACCTCTCCTCACAGAAGAAGGCCTCCAGAAGGGCCCTGTAGTGGAGGTCCTCCACTTCCTCCACCAGTCCCTTCACCTTCCTGACCAGCTCTTCCAGGGGAACGGGAGCAAGGGGTCTCAAATCCCTGACGGTGAGGTTTGATGGGCTTAAAGAGGTGAGGGCCAGCTGAATCCGGCCATTATAAATCCTCACCTCCCCCTCTACATGAAGGACCCTCCCCTCCTCCACCAGGGTGTCCACCTCGGGGGAAAACTCCCACAAGCGAGCCTCAACAGCGCCGCTACCATCACGAAGGGTGAGAGAGAGGTAAGGGGAACCGTCCCTTTTAGTCAGGACCTCCCGCTTCTCCACCAGGAGGGGAAGAGAGACCCTCTGTCCCTCCTGGAACTGGCAAACCCTTCTCCCCTCCCCATCCTTCATCCTTCCAGCCCGCTCCGTTCATCCAAGGCATCCAGGAGGAAGGTGGCCATGTGGACCACCTTAACAGGCAGTCCCCTCTTCTCCACGCCTCCCCGGAGCTGCATGATGCAGCTGGGACAGGAGGTGACCAGGACCTCCACCCCCTCCCTTTCCAGCCACTCCAGCTTCTTCTTGAGGATCTCCCCGGAAACAGGGGGGTATTTGAAGGCGTAGAGACCCGCCCCGCCACAGCAGAGATGGGCCTCCTCACCCTGGACCAGGTGAACCCCGTCCACCCGGGAGAGGAGCTCCAGGGGCTCCTCTCTTATCCCCAGGTGGCGCTCCAGATGACAGGGGAAGTGATAGGCCACCCTGGCCTTCAGGGAGCCGGGGAAGGGTTCACTGCCCAGCCTCTCCAGGAGGAACTGGGAGAGATCCAGAAGGGGGGGGAGTTCCATCCCATCTTCTCCATACCGGTGAAAACCCGACATACAGGTGGCGCAGAGAAAGAGAAGGGGCCTGCCAGGGGGTATGTTACCCCCGTTCCTGGCTTCCAACTCCTCCCACAGGGCCCTATCCCCCACCACCCTGGCGGGGAGGCCACAGCATTCCTCCTTCATGATCTGTAAGGGAACCCCAAGGCGGGTGAGGAGCTCAACGGCATCCCGGCCCACACCGGGGTAGAAATACTCCACCATGCAACCAGCATGGAGGGTGACCTGGCCCCCTTTACCCTCTTCCAGGCCCCTGGCCTGGGCCCACGGGTGGAAGGGAGGAAACTGGGGCCTCTCCAGGACCCTGTCTCGAGTGATGGCCCTGGCGGGGCCGGGGAGACGAGAGACCCTTTCAGGGGCCACAAGAACGGCCAACCCCGCAGCGCTCTCCAGGAGCCTCCTCTTGGCCACCAGCCGCACGGCAGCCCGTTCCGCCTTCCCCCTCTCCTTCACCAGTCCTTTCACATGCTCCACCAGAGAAGGAATGGGTATACCCATGGGACAGACCTCCAGACAGGTACCACAACCCGTGCACAGAGAGGCCACCTCCCTGGCCTCCTCCAGACCATTGGTGATGGCCGTCCAGGCCGCCCCTATACCTCCCATATAAATGTGAGCGAAGGTATGACCACCCACCGTCTTGTACACGGGACACACGTTCATGCATGCCCCGCACCTGACGCAGCGCAGGGCCTCTTTAAAGCAGGGATCCTCCAAGGCCCTCCTGCGCCCGTTGTCCAGGACCACCACGTGGAGCTGGCGCCCCTTCTTCCAGTTGAAAGGTCCTGTGAATATGCTGAGGTAACTGGAGTATTTGAGGCCCACGGAGTTGACGGGCAGCACGTCGAATATGGTAAAGGCATCCTCCACCGTCTCCACGATCTTCTCCCAACCCGTGAGGATTACCTGTACGGGAGGCACCGTGGAACAAAGCCGCCCGTTGCCTTCGTTGGTCATGAGAAAGAAGGCGGGAACATCCGCCGACACCACATTGATTCCGGTCATCCCCACCTGGGCGCCGAGAAACTTCTGACGCAGGTCTCTGCGCACCTCTTTGGTGATGAGGTAGGGATCGTCGGGGACATCCCTGCCCCACGCCTCGGAAAAGACCCTGGCCACCTCCTCCTTGGTCTTGTGAATGGCAGGGACAATGATATGGGAGGGCCTCTCTCCCGCCAGCTGAATGATGCGCTCTCCCAGGTCCGTCTCCACCACCTCCAAGCCCAAGGGCGCCAGATAGGTATTGAGTTCCACCTCTTCGCTGGTGATGGACTTCCCCTTCACCACCAGGGTCCCCCCCGATTCCTGGGCCAGCTTTCCTATATACTCCCGGGCTCCCTGGGCATGGAGGGCCAGATAGAAGGTGCCACCCTGGGCCTCCACCCTCTCCTTCACCCTGTCCCACAGCTCCTGGGACCTCTCCAGGGCCCGGTCCTTCAACTCCCTGCACCTCTCCGTCCACTCCCGGAAGTCTCCCAGGGATCCCAGGGCCTGGGCCCTGCCCTGGGCGAATCGGGTCATGGCCCTCTCCAGGGCCTCCCTGAGGATGGGGTTCCTCACCACCTCCTCTAACCGTCTCCAGCGGGCGGGATACTCCCTGAGTTCCTGGAACACACCCTTCATGACACCACCACCAGATAGAGCTTCTCAGGCCCGTGGACCCCCGTCACGTGGGTGAGCTCAATGTCTCCCGTCCTGCTGGGTCCCGTCACCAGAGAGATATAGGGTGGAGGCCCCTCAGGGTCCCTGAGAAAAGGTATGGCGGCCTCAGACACGTGCTCCCTCAGGTCCTCCATCCTCAAGACGGCTAAATGGACCCGGGGTAGGGAGGTGAGGAGGTGGTCCCTCCCCCCTTTGAATACGAAGATCAAGGTCCCTGTGGTGGCCCCGGCCCCGTGGGCCCTGGTGACCCCCATATCCAAAGAGGGATAGTCCCTGGACTTCTCCAGGCCCAGCTCTTTGAACAGGGCATCTATAGCTCTCAACCGGGGGGTGCGCTGAGAGATGGCGTAAGACCTAATACCCTCCTCCTCCACCATCCGGGAGAGGGCCTGATTCAGAGAGACTCCATCCCTGGGAAAGAGGAGCCGGCCTCCTGCAGCCTCAAACTCCTCCACAAACCGAGAAAAGAGTCCTTCTTCCTTCACCTTATGGCCGCCTCGCCCCTTTCATTGGTCCTCACCCTCAGGGCGTCTTCCACGGGAAGGACAAAGACCTTTCCGTCCCCCGGATTTCCCGTGTAGCACACCTCCCTGACAGCCTCCAGGACCTCCTCCACCTTGTCGTCGGGCACCACCACCTCCAGCCGGATTTTGGGGAAAAACTTGGGTATGGCCCCGTGGCGCTCCATCATGTCGGCCATCCGGGCCAGGGGTTTACCAATCCCCATGACCTGGTCAACGCTTATCCCCGGCGTCTGGATCTCGAACATCCTCTTCTTCAGCTCCCACAACCTCTCTGGATTCACAAAGGCCAGCACAAGCTTCATCTCTCCCCCCTAAACCAGGAAAGTCTCGAAAAATTAGACCACAGGCCCATCTTCCTGTCAACTTGAGAAGGATGGAACCAAGTTGACAGCAAAGGAGAGAGCCCATTATACTTTCCCATCATTCCATACTCCGGAGGTTCCTCATGAAGGTGATCCTAAAAGTGGATGTGGAGGGGGTTGGCTACGCCGGAGACATTGTGGAGGTCTCTCCGGGATACGCGAGAAACTACCTCATCCCCAAAGGTTTGGCCCTGGCTGCCACCTCCAGAAATTTAAAGAGCCTGGATAAGCAGAAGGCAGAGATCATGAAACGGGTGGACAAGGAGAAGAAACGCATAGAGGCCCTAGCCCAGCGCCTAGCCCAGACCACAGTGGTGGTGCCCAAGCAGGCGGGGGAAGAGGGGAAGCTCTTCGGATCCGTTACCACCAGGGACATCGCCCATGCCCTGGCAAAAGAGGGGATCGAGATAGACAGGAAGAAGATCGTCATTGACGAGGCCATCAAGACCCTGGGTACCTACCAGGTGAAAGTGAAACTCCCCCACGGAATAGAATCCCAGATTCAGGTGGAAGTGACAGAGGCCTGATTTATAATGAAAAGTGACACCGCTCAAGAGGTACGGCTCCCCCCCCAAAACGTGGAGGCGGAGCAGTGCGTCCTGGGTTCGGTGCTTCTGGACAACTCGACCCTTAACAAGATCCTGGACATGGTCTCCCCCGAGGACTTCTACAAGAGGGAACACCAGATCATCTTCTCCACCATGCTCGACCTCTACGACAGAAACCACCCCATAGACCTTATCACGCTCTCTGACGCCCTCACCCAGAAGGAGGCCCTGGAGGCAGCGGGAGGCCTGAATTACCTTATGGAGCTGGCGGAAGTGGTCCCCTCCTCGGCCCATGCCCAACACTACGCCAGGATTGTCAAAGACAAAGCGGTCCTGCGCCACCTCATCCGGGCCGCCAACGACATCCTCACCCTCTGCTACGAGGGTGGCCAGGAGGTGGAAGACCTCCTGGACGAAGCCGAAAGGCGCGTCTTCTCCGTATCGGAGGAGAAGACCCACAGGGACTTCATAAACTCGGAGGTTCTTCTCAAGGAGGCCATCAAGAGCCTGGAGGAGCTTGCCTTACAGAAACGCTCCGTCACCGGCATCTCCACGGGTTTCCAGGAGCTGGACCGATTCACCTCAGGCTTCCAACCCTCGGACCTCATCATCATCGCCGCCAGACCCAGCATGGGCAAGACGGCCCTGGCCCTGAACATCGCCCAGCACGTGGCCATCAGGGAGAAGAAAACCGTGGCCATCTTCTCCCTGGAGATGTCTCGAGAACAGCTGGCCCTGAGAATGCTCTCCAGCCTGGCCAAGGTACCCTCCCACAAACTCCGCACGGGCATCCTGTCCCAAAACGACTGGAAGAAGGTTATCAGGGCGGCCAACAGACTCTCTGACGCATCCATATTCGTGGACGACACCCCCTCCCTCTCCGTTCTGGAGATCCGGGCCAAGGCCCGGAGGCTCATGTCCGAACACGGTCTGAATCTCCTCATCATCGACTACCTCCAGCTCATGAGGGGCAGGAGCAGGACGGAGAGCCGCCAGCAGGAGATCTCGGAGATCTCCCGGTCCCTCAAGGGCCTGGCCAAAGAGCTCAACGTACCCGTGGTAGCCCTCTCCCAGCTCTCCAGGGCTGTGGAGAGCCGCCAAGAGAAAAAGCCCCAGCTCTCGGACCTGAGGGAGTCGGGGGCCATAGAACAGGACGGGGACCTCATCATCTTCATCTACCGTCCCGAAGTGTATAAACCGGACAGGCCGGAGTACCGCGGCATAGCGGAGATCATTATCGGCAAACAGCGCAACGGGCCCACGGGCACTTTTA
>JALUVF010000155.1 GCA_027020915.1 bacterium | reverse complement strand
ATCCCAACCCCACGTTCAGCTCCTTGCTGTCCTTGTCGTCCAGCCTGAAGTGCGGATTGAGAAATACCAGACTCTCGTTGTTACCCCACATGGGTATGAAAAACTCAAAGAAAAAGTCCGTCTCGTTGTCCCCGTCCCCCACCATCACCCCAGGCCTGAACTGGGACTCCCACGGATTCTTGGGTATGAATCCCGCACGAAGGGGAGACAGGACACCCCAGCCCAGAAACATCGCAACCAAAAGTCCAGCCATAAACCCCTTTTTACTTAACATTCCCCACCTCCTAGTACTGCCCAAAACTTCTCTCCTCCCCTTATAAGGGCCCAAACAATTGAGGCGATGTAGAGAGACACAGGTTGGAGATGAGTATAAAAAGGCCCCTTCCCCCAAATCAACCATCCTAAATTTAGCTAGATCCTATTACATCGGTCAAAAAACGGAACCGACTCCCCTCAGCCGGGTATCATTTACACACCTTTCCCAGGGATTGTATATTCCCCAAGAGTCCGGGCAAGAGGAGGAAAAGAGATGAAGATAGAATATGGTATGGCCCTGTGGGAAGGCATTCCCTGTTTGCAAGTGAGCCAAAAACGCCTGGAAGAGTTCACACCCAAGTTGTGGAAAGCCCAGGAGTGGCTGGAGGATCTGTGTAACAAGGGAGAGGTGGGCTTCATGGATCTCCCCTTCCAGGATCCCGCTTACATCGTGGAACTGGGAGAAAAGGTAAGGGACCGGTCCCAGCACTTTGTTCTCATAGGCATAGGGGGGTCTTCCCTGGGAGCCGAGACCCTTTTTCATGCCCTGAAGGGCCCCCGCCACAATGACCACCCCCATAGGGATGGACCCACCTTCCACGTCCTGGACAACGTGGATCCCGTGAAGACGGCGGAGATCCTGAGCTCTATAGACCCGGGGAAGACCTGTTTCTGCGTGGTCTCCAAGTCGGGCTCCACGGCGGAGTCCATGGCCAACTTCCTGGTGTCCCTGGAACTGGTGGAAAAGACGGTGGGTCGGGACAAGGCCCGGGAACAGATCATCTTCATCACAGACCCCGAAAAAGGGAGCCTGAGAGAGCTGGCCCGGGAAGAGGGATACCGGGCCCTGGAGGTGCCCCCCAATGTGGGAGGGCGTTTCTCCGTTCTCTCCGCCGTGGGACTCTTTCCCGCCGCCGTGTTGGGGCTGGACGTGAAGGCCCTCCTGGCCGGAGCAGCCCGGGCCCTGGAGGCCTGTAAAACCAGAGATCCGGAGACCAATCCCGCCTGGGTCATTGCCGGGCTCCACTACCTCCACAACACCCTGGAGGGCAGGAGCATCTCCGTCATGATGGCATACCACGAGAGGCTGGCCACCTTCACCGACTGGTACCGCCAGCTCTGGGCCGAGAGCCTGGGAAAGGAGGGCAAGGGCCAGACCCCCGTAAAGGCCGTGGGCACCGTGGACCAGCACTCCCAGATCCAGCTCTATAATGACGGACCAAAGGACAAGATCATCACCTTCCTCCAGGTGGAGAGGTTCGCCCGGGACGTGAGGATTCCCCCCCTTTACCAGGACCGGCCCGCCCTCTCCTACCTGGGAGGACACACCCTGGGAGAGCTTTTAAACAGCGAGTTGGTGGGCACCGCCTCGGCCCTGGCCAAAAAGGGAGTCCCCTCCCTGGTGGTCACCCTGCCCCGGGTGGATGAAGAGGTCATGGGGAAGCTCTTCATGGTCTACGAAATGGCTACAGCCCTCTCAGGCTACCTCTACGGCATCAATCCCTTCGACCAGCCCGGAGTGGAGGAAGGCAAGAGGCTCACCTACGGTCTTATGGGCAGAGAGGGCTTCCAGGAGAAAGGCCGGGAGGCCCGGGAGATCTGGGAAAAGAGGAGAGGGGCCCGGGTTTCCCTCTAGGTGGGAAGATGGCTGGCTGGACGGTGAAGAGACTCCTGGACTGGACCCGGGACTACCTGGCCCAAAAGGGCGCCTCCTCACCCCGGAGGGAGGCGGAAGAACTCCTGGCCCACCTCCTGGACACCAGGCGGCTGGACCTGTACCTGGATCTCCAGCGTCCCCTCACCCGGGAAGAGCTGGAGAGGTTCAAGGCTCTGGTGAAGCGCCGGACCAGGGGGGAACCCATCCAATACATCACGGGACGCCAGGGTTTCTGGAAACACGAGTTCCTCGTAAAGCCCGGTGTCCTCATCCCCAGGCCGGAGAGCGAGATCCTGGTCCAGGCTGTCCTGGAGGGACTGAAAGGAAGGGAGGCCCCCATCATCCTGGACGTGGGCACGGGCACGGGCTGTCTCATCGTCTCCATCCTGGCAGACCTCCCGGGGGCCCGGGGCATAGCCCTGGACATAGATCCCGGGGCCCTGGCCCTCACCAGGATCAACGCCTCCAGAATCAAGGTGGCAGAGCGTCTCCACCTGGTCCAGGGAGACCTCCTGGGCCCCTTCAAAAGAGAGAGCTTTGATGCCATAGTCTCCAACCCCCCCTACATCGCCGCTGAAGAGTGGGACACCCTGCCCGGTGAGGTGCGGCTTCACGAGCCCCAAAAGGCCTTGCAGGGAGGGGAGAAGGGGTTGTATTACATCAGTCGACTGGTGGCCCACGGCTGGGAATACCTGAAACCCGGCGGTCTTATAGTCATAGAGATGGGCTGGAAGCAGAAGGAGAAGGTGAAGGTGCTCTTCAAAGGCAAGCCCTACACGGACATAGGGTTTCTCACCGACCTGGGGGGTAGAAACCGGGCAGTGAAGGCCAGGAGGGTGTGATGGAAGCCCTCATCATCCAGGGAGGCGTACCCCTCCACGGAAAGGTGAGGGTGGGGGGGGCGAAGAACTCCGTCTTGCCCCTCATGGCCGCTGCCCTCTTGACCACCGAGCCTTGCACCCTGGAGAACGTTCCCCACCTCCGGGACGTGAACACCATGGTGAAGCTCCTCATGGCCCTGGGAGCCCGGGTGGAATGGGACAGGGAGAAGGGCACCATCACCATCCAGGCCCAGGAGATACCCCATCCCGAGGCCCCCTATGACCTGGTGAAAACCATGAGGGCCTCGGTCCTGGTTCTGGGTCCCCTGGTGGCCAGGTGCCAGCGGGCCAAGGTCTCCCTCCCTGGAGGATGCGCCATCGGCGTGAGACCCATCGATCTCCACCTCAAGGCCATGGAGAAGCTGGGGGCCAGGATAGACCTGGAGGAGGGCTACGTGGTGGCCACCTGCCGGCAACTCCTGGGTACCACCATCTACTTCGACAAGGTGACGGTGACAGGGACGGAGAACATCATGATGGCTGCCGCCCTGGCCCGGGGGGAGACCGTCCTGGAGAACTGCGCCAAGGAGCCGGAAGTCCAGGAGCTGGCCCGGGTCCTGAGGAACATGGGGGTCCGGATAGAGGGAGAAGGCACGGACACCATCTGCATCCAGGGAACCCCCAGCCTCAGAGGTTACCACCACACGGTCATGCCAGACAGGATAGAGGCTGCCACCCTGGTCATAGCCGGGGCCATCACCGGAGGTGAGATAAATGTGACCCATGTGGTGCCCCGCCACCTGGAAGCCGTAACCCGAAAGCTCCAGGAGGCAGAGATGGACCTGGCCATCGGCCCAGACACCATCCACGTCAAGGCCCCCCAAAGACCCAGGGCCGTGGACATCAACACCCTGCCCTATCCCGGTTTCCCCACCGACGTCCAGGCCCAGTTCATGGCCCTCATGACCCTGGCCAGGGGCACCTCCGTCATCACGGAAAACATTTTCGAGAACCGGTTCCTCCATGCCGCCGAGCTGAAACGCATGGGGGCAGACATCAAGGTGAACGGAAACAGGGCCGTGGTGAAGGGTGTGGAGAGCCTGAAGGGAGCCCCCCTCATGGCCACGGACCTCAGGGCCAGCGCGTCCCTGGTCCTGGCAGCCCTGGCTGCCCGGGGGGAGAGCAGGGTATCCAGGATCTATCACCTGGACCGGGGGTACGAGCGCCTCGACGAGAAGCTCAGGGCCCTGGGAGCAAGGATAGAGCGGACAAAAGAGGAGTGGCCATAGAGAGGGCCGATGCAAGGCCCCAGACTTGAGCATTCTATGGAGGGTTGAAATGCCCATCTCCGCCTTTAAAGAGAGGTCGTGCTTATCATAGGCAGAACCTGGGCGGTCCTTTCACCGGGAGAGAACCCTCCCCAGGGCCGTACTCCCCTCCTGGTCCGAAAGGGAGCCTTCGGTTCGGGAGAGCACGAAACCACCCTCTCCTGCCTGGAGGAGCTGGAGGCTCTGGGTGACCTTCAGGGTAGAAGGGTACTGGACCTGGGCTGTGGAACAGGCATCCTGGCCATGGCCGCCGCCCTCCAGGGTGCCTCTTCTGTGGTGGCGGTAGACATCGACCCCAGGGCCGTGGCAGTGACCCGGGAAAACGCCAGACTCAACGGCCTGTCCCTGGAAATCCACCTGGGTAGCCTGGAGAAAGCACCCGGTTCCTTCCATCTCATCATGGCCAACATCCAGGGGGACATCCTCATGGACCTGGCCCGGGATATGGTGGAGAAACTCCTGCCCGGGGGCACCCTCCTGCTCTCAGGGGTGGTATTCCACGAAAACTACCAGGTCCTCCTCACCTTCCAACACCTGGGCTGCCACCTGAAGAAAAACCGCTTCATGGAGGAGTACACCACCCTGGTCATGGAAAAGACAGGTTCAAAGTTCTAGGTTCAAGGTTAAAGGAGTCTCAGATTTTTAGAGCGCTGAACCTTGAAGGCCGAACCTTAAAACCAAGGAAAGCCTTGTCACTCCACACCATCTGTGCTAATGGACACCCCGCTTTCACAGGAGGGTATCGATATGGACGGCGTCATCGTGATAAACAAACAGCCCGGCCCCACCTCCACCAGGGTCGTGGAAAGAGTGCGCAGGCTCCTGAAGACCAAAAAGGCAGGCCACCTGGGCACCCTGGACCCCATGGCCAAAGGAGTCCTGCCCATCTGCCTGGGCAAGGCCACCAAGCTCACCCCTTTCCTCATGGACAGGGATAAAGAGTATCTGGCCACCATCAAGCTGGGTGTGGTGACGGACACCTGCGACAAGGAGGGAACGGTCCTGGAGGAGAAGGAAGTTCCATCCATCTCCCGGGAAGAGGTGGAGGGGATCCTCAAAGAATTCACGGGGGAGATCGAGCAGATTCCCCCCATGTACTCCGCTGCCCGCTACAAGGGAAAGCGCCTCTACCAGCTGGCCAGGAAGGGGGAGGTGGTGGAGAGAAAACCCAAGAGGGTGACGGTACACGAACTCGGCTGCCTCGAGGTGACCCTTCCCTTCATCAAGGTCTTCATACGCTGCGGCAAAGGGCTCTACATTCGGCAGCTGGCCTATGACATCGGAGAGAAGCTGGGCTGTGGAGGCACCCTGTGGGACCTGGTGAGGACCAAGGCCTGCGGATTCACCCTGGACGAAGCGGTCACCCTGGAGGAGTTGAAAGAGATGACCCTGGAGGAGCGCCAGAAACTGGTAATTCCCATGGCCCAGGCGGTGAAGGACACCCCCACCCTGGTACTGACCGGACGCCTCAGGTGGTGGGTGGCCATGGGCAACCCCATGGTGACCACCCCCGCTGAGCTGGGCCTGGAAGAGATGGAAGAGGGCACCCTGGTGAGGCTCCTGGACCAGGAGGGGGAACTGGTGGCCATAGGGGAGATGAAGGTATCCCCCCAGGGGACCTGGACGTGTCATCCCCGAAGGGTCTTTCACACCTCTTGACCTCCCTTTACAAAGGAAGAGGTTATATGGTAGTGGGAGCCAGAACTGAAAAAGGAGGTGAAAGGCTTGAGCATCACCAAAGAGAAGAAGCAGGAACTCATTGAGAGCTTTAAGATTCACGAGCACGACACGGGCTCGCCAGAGGTGCAAATCGCCATTCTGACGGAGAGGATAAGGAACCTCTCCCAGCACTTCGACAAGCATAAACACGACTTCAATTCCAGGAGGGGGCTCCTTAAACTGGTGGGCAGGAGGAGAAGACTCCTGCGTTACCTTAGAGAGAAAGACCGGCAGAGGTACAGTGCCCTCATTGAAAGACTGGGACTGAGAAAGTGACACGGGAGAGGGCATGGACAAAGTAGAACTGGAAATAAACCAACGGACCTTAACCCTAGAGACGGGCCGCATGGCCAAACAGGCCGGCGGTTCTGTTTTTGTTCAATACGGAGAGACGGCTGTCCTGGTGGCAGCCACGGCCAGCAGGGAACCCCTGGAAGGGCTGGACTTCTTCCCCCTCACCGTGGAGTACAGGGAGAGGGCATACGCCGCTGGGAAGATCCCCGGCGGCTTCTTTAAACGGGAGGGGCGGCCCATGGATCAGGAGATCCTCACGTCCCGCCTCATAGACAGACCCATTCGTCCCCTCTTTCCCAAGAACTTCCGTCACGAGGTCCAGGTCATCGCCCTGGTGGTCTCCGCCGACGACGCCAATCCATCGGACATCCCCGCCATCATAGGGGCCTCGACAGCCCTCACCCTTTCGGACATCCCCTTCGACGGACCCGTGGGCGCTGTTAGGATTGGTCGGGTGGATGGAAGACTCATTGTGAACCCCACCCACGAAGAGATAGAGAAGGGCACCCTGAACCTCACCGTGGCCGGCACGGAGAAATCCATCGTCATGGTGGAGTGCGAGGCCAAGGAAGTCCCCGAAGAGGTGGTCCTGGAGGCCCTGGCCCTGGCCCACCAAGAGATCAAGAAGACGGTGAGGCTCCAGCTGGACCTCCTGGAGAAAGTGGGGGGCAAAGAGAAGATACCCTTTGAACCGCCACCGGACCTCAGCCAGTACAAAGAGTGGATCCGGTCCCATCACATGGAACGCTTCCTGGCCGCCCTCCAGGTCCAGATGAAGAAGGAGAGGGAGAAGGCCCTGGAAGAGCTGAAGAGAGACCTGGTTTCCCTGTGGGAGGAGGAAGAGGCCCAACAGCTGGTGGCCCAGGCTTTCCAGGAGGTGGAGAAGGAAGAGATGCGCCGCCTCATCCTGGAAAGGGGTACCAGGGCCGACGGCAGAAGCGCCAGGGAGATCCGCCCCATCTCCATAGAAGTGGGCATCCTGCCCCGGGCCCACGGTTCAGCCCTCTTCACCAGGGGAGAGACCCAGGCCCTGGTGGCCGTCACCCTGGGCACCCCTTCGGAAGAGCAGATCGTGGACGCCCTCATAGGAGAAAGCACCAAGTCTTTCATGGTCCACTATAACTTCCCTCCCTTCTCCGTGGGAGAGGTGAGACCCATCAGGGGCGTCTCCCGGCGGGAGGTGGGCCACGGCGCCCTGGCGGAGAAGGCCCTCAAGGCCGTCATACCCCAGGACGAAGCCCTCTTCCCCTACACCATCCGGGTG
>JALUVF010000154.1 GCA_027020915.1 bacterium | reverse complement strand
AGGATTTTAAAGGCAAAGGGGAAAGGACCTGAAGGTCCTCTCCCCCAACCTCACAGACTCACTTCTTCACGTGACACTTGGAGCAACTGGTGGGTCCAGTCTTCTTGCCTTCCCTCTTCATCTTGGCATGGCAGCCTTTACAGGTCTTGTGGAAGGCCTTCATAGCCTTGGGAGCCTTACCAGGGGTACACTGGTGACACTGGAAACAACCCTTGGGAGTGGCTCCTTCCTTGACTTTGTGATGACAGGTCTTACAGGTGACACCCTTAATGGCCTGATGCTGGTAGTGATTGAAGGGCACACCGGGCTTCCTCTTCTGGCATTTATCGATGGTGTACTTCTCGGCCCCCTTATTCACACCCGCCATGGAAACCGCCGCCATGGCACCGAACACAAAGACCACTGCAACCAGCAGACTCAACACTCTCCTCATACCCTGTCACCTCCTTCCGTTTTAAAGCTCTTATTTTCACTTTCCCGCACTAGTTAAGCCAAAACCTCTCCAGCTGTCAACTCTCACCACCCCCAACCATTTAGTAGCCTAGAAACATGCCAGATAAGTTATACTAACATTCACAGTGCATTAACAAAACCTGCTCCTTTGGGCCCACCCCAGAAAGGCAAATTTTGCATCAAAATACACTTCACCCATCCAGACCCGGATGCCTGCCCCAGAGGGGGGCTCTGCCCGTATAACTCAGAATGGAGAGCATGAGTTCCTCTCGCTCCAGGTATCCAATGGACCCATAGGCCAGAGAGGGCTCGTCAAACTTGAGACTGGGGCCCCTTCTCACCCTGGGACCTATCATGAGAAGGGGGGAAGGGTCCCCCGAATAGAGGTAGGGCCCTCCTGTAGAGGTGGAGGACCCCCCCCATACCACCAGCAGCTTCTCCTCCCTGGGGACCAGATGCTCCAGGATGTAGAAAAAGGCACCGTCCAACTCCTCCAGAACCTTCACCTTTTCCCAGGGATTGTGACGCCGGGAGGCCAGCTTGGGAGCCCGGGTATGGACCACCACCAGAGAATAGGAGTCCATGAGAGGCAGGGCCTCCTTAAACTTGGTCAAAAGCTCCTTCTTGGGATCCCCCTCTTCCACTCCTATCACCGTCATGCCCAGCTTCTTCCCTATACCCAGGATGAAGGGCTCAGAGGCCACCAAGGCACCACTGAATCCCCAGCGCTCTTTCAAAAAGGGAAGGGGCCTGTCTCTCCCCGCTCCCTGGACGACCAGGGCGTTCATGGGGTTCTTGCCCCCCTTCACCCTTTTTCTATTGAAGGAGGCCTCCCTCAACCGTTCGGCCATTTCGCCCAGGTAACGATTGAGGATCTCGGCGGTAAAGGAAGCCTGAGGGCTTTCCTCTTGCCGGGCCATCACCCTGAACACCTGTCCCCCCCTGTGGGAGGGATCGGAGTCGGTGACTCCAGGGTCCACCTCTCCCTCCAGGCGCAGCACCCCCACGCCCACCTCAACAGGATGGAAAGCGATGCCCACTCCTTCCTCCTGCCAGGGATAGGACAACACCTCCAAGGCCTCCTCCCATTCCCCCCGCTCCAGGTCTCCCCCCCGCTCCACAAGAACGGGAGGCTGGTTCCTACTCCCGTCAAGGGATACCAGGGAAGCCAGGATATAGACCTCGTGGGGAGAGATGGAGAGTCCCGCTGCATGCCCCCCCAATACCCCCCTGCCGGGAAACTCCCCCTGGGAGTATCCCAGGGCCAAGAAAAAGGCCAGGTCGCTGAAGTAGGCCACACCCCTCCTCCCCGGATGGTAGCTACCACCTCCTCCCAGGAGGGCGAGATGGTCCAGCTGGGGAGTCCTGGCCACCTGCAAAGGGGTCCTGCCCCCCAGAGCTTCCAGGGCCTGGTCTCCCAGGCCGTCCAGGACCACCAGAAGCACCCGCTCCCTGCCTGCAGGTTTTAAGAAAATAGCTCCCTCCCCAGGCCAAAGGCCCTCACGTTTATCTCCCTGGCCCGGGCTGGCACCCGCGCCTCCAACACAGAAAGCCACAGCCGGGGATCAAAAGGCAAATACCGGGAGAGAAGGCCCAGCATCACCGAATTCACCGCCCTGGGGGATCCTGCTTCCACGGCCAGGGCCAGGGCATCCACCGCCTCTACGTGGAGAAAACGGGATCTCAGCATACCCACGGGGTCCCGGGGATAGGTTGCCTCTCCGGAAAGGACGGTGATGGGGTTCACCCTCAGGGTATTCACCATGACCCGGGCCTGGTTCGAGAGATAAGGAGCGTACCTCAGGGCCTCCAGCTCTTCAAAGGCCACCAGCATATGGCCCTCCCCCAGGGGAATAACGGGAGAGTACACCCTCTCCCCAAACCTCACATGGGAGAAGACGGAACCCCCCCGCTGGGCCATGCCGTGAACTTCGCTCTTTTTCACGTCGAGACCGGCCTCCAGGGCCACCTGGGCCGCCACCTCCGAGGCCAGGAGGACCCCCTGTCCCCCCACGCCGCAGAACACCAGATTGGTCACCCCCCTAACCATTCTCGACCTCCCCGATGGCCTCTTTAGGGCAGACCTGGGCACAGACCCCGCACCCGTAGCAGAGGTGTTCCGCTATCCGGGCCTTCTTCTCCCCGCCCTCCTCTACCATGGCCAGGGCTATGCACCCCACCTTTACGCATATCCCGCAGCCAATGCATAGCTCCTGGTCCACCCTGCAGGTGCCTATAGGTCCCGGGGTTATGAGGGTACAAGGCCGCCGGGTGATGACCACGGAAGGTTCCCGGGCCTCCATCTCCTCCTTCAGGACCTCTTCCATGGTCCCCAGGTGATAAGGATCCACCACCCTCACCCGCTCCACACCCAGCCCCTTCACCAGGGACTCCAGAGGTATCCTTCTCCCCCTGCCCTGGAGGGCCACTCCAGTACCGGGATGGCCCTGCTTCCCCGTCATGGCCGTAGTGCCGTTGTCCATGATGACCACCGTGGAAACACCGTCATTGTACACGATATCCGCCAGGCCGGTGATCCCCGAGTGGTAAAAGGTACTGTCCCCTATAACCGCCACCTTCCTCCCCCCTTCCCCCGCCTTATCAGCACCATGGACCATACCCACACCGGCTCCCATACATATGCACGAGTGGAGAGTGGAGAGGGGAGGCAACGCCCCCAAGGTATAGCATCCTATGTCGCCAAACACCGTGGCCTTGAGCCTCTTCAGGACCACGAAGACCCCCCTATGGGGACAACCGGGACACAGGGTGGGAGGACGGGGAGGAATGGGGGAAAAGGAGATCCAGGTGGGTCTGTAATCCTTGTCCACCCCTGCCCTCACCAACTCGGGAGAGAGCTCTCCCACTCTGGGAAAGACCCTCTTGCCCACCACATCGAGACCCAGGGCTCTCACCTGCTCCTCCAAGAAGGGATCCAGCTCCTCCACCACGAAGAGCCTCTTAACCCGGGAGGCGAACTCCAGGATCTTGTCCCTGGGCAGGGGGTAGGTGAGGGTTAGCTTCAGGACCGAGGCCTGAGGAAAGGCCTCCCTCACATACTGATAGGCCACCCCCGAGGTGATGAAACCCAGCTGGGGTTCCCTCATTTCCATCCGGTTATCAGGGAGGCTCTCTCCGTAGCTCACCAAACGCTCCAGCCGCTCCTCCACCAGGGGATGACGATCCCGGGCGAAGTTGGGAAGCATCACCCATTTGGCTGGATCCAGCTTCAAACCCCTGGAAGGGACCTCCCTCCTCTCCCCCACCTCCACCACCCCCTTTCCATGGGCTATACGGGTGGTGATGCGAAAGAGGACGGGAGTATCAAAGGTCTCAGATATGGTGTAGGCCTCACCCATGAGGCGCTTACACTCTTCACTATCGGAAGGCTCCAACATGGGCACTTTGGCCATTCTGGCATAGTGCCGATTGTCCTGTTCGTTCTGGGAGCTGTACAGGGCAGGATCATCGGCAGAGACCACCACAAGCCCTCCCCCCACTCCCGTATAGGAGAGGGTCATAAAAGGGTCGGCAGCCACATTGAGTCCCACGTGCTTCATGGCCACCAGCACCCTCACACCTGCCATGCTGGCGCCAATGCCCACCTCCAAGGCCACCTTCTCGTTGGGGGACCACTGGGCGTAGACCCCCGGCATGGTGGCCAAGGCTTCCAGAATCTCTGTGCTGGGAGTGCCTGGATAGGCGGAGGCCACCTTCACCCCCTCCTCCCAGGCCCCTCGGGCGATGGCTTCGTCCCCCGAGAGGAGCACCTTCACTTAAGTACCTCCAAGAGACGCTGGCCCTCCAGGCCGAAGGGGGATGAAGGGAAACGCCCCTTCAAGTCTTCCAGGACCCGGGCCGCCTTATCCAGATCCCCCCTCTCCTGGTAAAGGAGGGCCAGGTTGTAACGCAGGTAGGGCTCCAGGAAGGGGTGTTCACCCTTGAGCCCCTCCTGGATGGTATCCACACCCTTCTGGGGCCCCTGGGTGAGGGCCAGGGCCGTCACCCACTGGGGCCAGAAGTATTTCTCGGACCTGAGACCCGCCAGTCCCAGGGAGTACTCCCTCACCCCCCTCTCCTCCTGCCCCAGCCTGGTGTAACACTTACCCATGTAGAGGTGGGCGAAGTGGGCCCACCTGGAACGGGGATACTCCTTCGCCACCCTTTGGAAATCCTGGATCACCCCCTCCACATCCTTCTCCCGGGCCTGGGGAGAGAGTCCTTTATAGGCCCTGAGGGCCTGGGCGAAGGCCAGAGCCCCCTTCCTCTCCAGGGTATTACGATGGTAGACCCAACCGGCGGTAGCCCCTCCCACCGCAAGGAGAAACACCAGAATCCCGGCAACCAGGAACTTGTTCCTGAGGACCCAATCTGCAGCCCTGGACAGGGCCTCAAGGAAAGGATCGGGAGCGTCCACTTCCACGGGTCTCTTCGCCATCTTCATCACCTCCCAAAAGGCTAACTCCCCAGTAATCTCTTGGCCAGGGCCTCCCCTAGGGACAACACTTCCAAGGCCTCTTCCCTAGAGAGACCCGCCCCCAGAAGAACGCCCAGGGCCTCCTCTCTGTCGATAAGGTCCCCCGGGCCATGGGCATCGGTATTCAGAATGAGGGGCGCCCCCAGCCCCATGGCCAACCGGGCAACGTGGCCATTGGCCAGGCAGTGCCCCTTCCTGGCAGAGAGCTCCAAATACACCCCCCTCTCGGCAGCAAGAGAGACTTCTCTCTCCGTGATGAGGCCGGGATGGGCCAGGATATCCGCTCCCCCCTCTATAGCCGCCTCATTGGTGCCAGGGGCCACAGGCTCCACCAGAGTCTCGCCGTGGACCACCACCACCTGAGCCCCCAGGGCTCTGGCCTTCTCTACCATGGGGGGGATCTCCGAGGGAGGCACGTGGGTGAGTTCTATCCCGGGAATGACCCGGATACCCTCCAGCACCCCGTTGAGCTGGTGAGCCACCCTGACCATGGCGGGCACAATGATCTCCAGATTGGAGAGGTCTCCATGATCGGTGATTCCCAGGTACCTGACACCCCTAACCTGGGCCCTCCTCACCAGCTCACTGGGGATAAGGTCTCCGTCGCTGAAGGTGGTGTGGGTGTGGAGGTCTACCACTCCTTCAGCTCCTTGGCCATCCTCTCGTCGGCGGCCACCAGGCCAGGGGATGGAGGATACCCCATATCCTCCAGAAGGGCCCTCCTCACCCTCAGGGCCATCTTGTAGGCCAACTTGGTGGCCACCTTGTTGAAGAAGACCTCCGCAGGGCTATCCTTGCAGACGTAGCCCTCGGGACCATGGAGGTCTCCCTCGGAGACCACATCCCATCCCGCCACGGAGCAGTCGTAGGCGCCCTTCTTCCCATCCAGGGTGCCCTTTATCCGTCCCCCGATGACATAGGTCCTGCCAAAGAGGCCCAGACCCCCCTTGATGTATCCCCGGTAACTGTTCTCCCATGAGAGGGCCACCAGATAGCACCCCCGGGGAACCTTGTCCTTGGGGCCCAGGAAATACACTTCCTTGAAATCGGAGAGCTCAGACCTGATGTACTTCTTCAACTCATAGTCCACGTTGGGCTTCATACAGACGAAGGAGAGCCTGGACGGGTAGAGGGACAGCTTGAGGGTGTACTTCTTGGCCTCTTTTCCCTCCATCCGTATGCACACCTTCCGGGCCTTGGCCTTCTGGGTGACCGGGGAAGGAAGGACGGGCCAGTAGCCCCTGGGCATTCCCGAACATCCCACAAGGAAGAGCAACAGCAATGCAACGGCAATACCAACAAACCTTCTCATCTCCCCTCCTTTCTCTGGGCCCCTAGCTTATACAATGGAACCCCCTCAGGCAATACAGACCGTTTACAGAACTATTCTCCTCTCCCTCTTCCACCGGTGATCCAGATAGTAGAGGATGGGCACCACCATACGGGAGAAGAGGGTGGAGGCCACTTCTCCAGCCATGAGGGATATGGCCAATCCCTGGAAGATGGGATCGAAGAGGATGACGAAAGAGCCCACCACCACGGCGGAGGCCGTGAGGAGCATGGGCCTGAAACGCACGGCACCGGCATCTATCACCGCCTCCTCCAGGGGCATTCCCTGGGCAAGGCGAAGCTCTATGAAGTCCGCCAGTATGATGGAGTTTCGCACCACGATCCCCGCACCGGCGATGAAGCCGATCATGGAGGTGGCCGTGAAGAAGGCCCCCATAAGGGCATGGGCAGGTACTATCCCGATGAGAGAGAGGGGAATAGGGGCCATGATGGTGATGGGCACCGAATAGGAGCGAAACCAGCCCACAATGAGGACGTAGATGAGGATCATGACCGCTCCAAAGGCCAGACCCAGGTCCCTGAAGACCTCGTAAGTGATCTGCCACTCCCCGTCCCACTTCATGGCGTATCTATTCTGGGTGAAGGGCTGGCGTATATAGTAGCGCCCCAGGGGATATCCTCCGGGAGTGACGAGCTTATCCAGCTTTCTGTTCATCTTGAACATGGCATAGATGGGGCTCTCTTCGCGGCCCGCCACGTCGCCAACGACGTAGACCACGGGCTTCAGGTTCTTGTGATATATGGGATGATCCACCACCCCTTCCTCTATGTGGGCCACCTCGGCCAGAGAGACCAATCTCCCCGTCATGGATCTCACCTTGATGGACTCCAGCTCCGGCAGGCCGGAACGCCGGGGGCGGGGATAGCGCATGAGGAGGTAGACGTCCTCCTTGGAGCTGGGATCATGGAGGAGGCCCAGCACCTTGCCTTTGATGGCCGCCTCTAAAACCTCTTTCACCCGGGAGGGCATGATCCCCATGGCTACGGCTTTGTCCCTGTCCACCACCACCCGGTACTCTTTCTGGGGAGCCGTCATATACCAGTCGGCGTCCACCACACCCGGGGTGGTGTCAAAGATGTGGAGAACCTTTCTGGCCACCCCTATCTGCTTCTCA
>JALUVF010000153.1 GCA_027020915.1 bacterium | reverse complement strand
CCTCAAGGCCCAGCTGAGAAAGGCCGACAGAATCAAGGCCCCCATTGTCATCATCCTGGGAGAAGACGAACTGGCCCGGGGCACCCTCATCCTCAAGAACATGATAAAGGGGGAGCAACGGGAGGTCCCCCTGAAAGACCTGGACGGGCTGGTGGGACACATAAAAAAGGAGGTCGAGTCTTGAGGAGATCCTGCTACTGTGGAGAGTTGACTGCCGACATGGTGGGCCAAGAGGTGGTGTTGGAAGGGTGGGTGAACCGCCGCAGAGACCATGGAGGCGTCACCTTCGTGGACCTCAGGGACCGGGAGGGGCTGGTCCAGGTGGTTTTCAACCCCCAGGCGAACCCCCAGGTCCACGGGAAGGCCAGAGAGATCAAAAACGAATACGTGCTCCGCATCAAGGGAAAAGTGAGCAGACGTCCCCCGGGCACGGAAAACCCCAAGCTTAAGACGGGGGAGATCGAGGTGGTGGCCTCCCAGCTGGAGATCCTCAACCCCGCCAAGACCCTCCCCTTCCGCCTGGATGACAGGGAGGTCTCCGAGGAGGTACGCCTCACTTACCGGTACCTGGACCTGCGCAGGCCCTGGATGCAGCACCAGATGCGCCTTCGCCACAGGGCAGCCATGGCCATTCGCCAGTATCTGGACGCCCTGGGCTTCATCGACGTTGAGACCCCCTTCCTCACCAAGTCCACCCCCGAAGGAGCCAGGGATTACCTAGTGCCCAGCAGGGTGAACCCCGGCAAGTTCTTCGCCCTGCCCCAGTCCCCCCAGCTCTTCAAGCAGATCCTCATGGTGGCCGGGTTCGACCGTTACTACCAGATCGTCAAGTGCTTCAGGGATGAAGACCTCCGGGCCGACAGGCAGCCAGAATTCACCCAGATAGACCTGGAGATGTCCTTCGTAGAGCGGGAAGACGTCATGACAGTGGTGGAGGGCATCCTCGGCACCGTCTTCAGACTCATAGACGTGGAGCTACCCGAGAAGTTCCCCGTCATGAGCTACCAGGAGGCCATGCTCAAATACGGCATCGACCGGCCCGACACCCGGTTCGAGATGCTCATCCAGGACGTCTCCGGCCTCTTCGCCCAGACGGGATTCGCGGCCTTCAAGGAGACCCTGGAGAAAGGAGGGGTCATCCGGGGCTTCAGGGCCCCCGGCGGGGCCAAATTCTCCCGGAAGGAACTGGACAACTGGGGCAAGAGGGCCCGGGAGCTGGGGGCCAAAGGCCTCATCTCCATGAAAGTGACGGACCGGGGCCTCCAGTCCAACCTCCTCAAGTACCTATCCACAGGAGAGGTGGATGGTCTGAAAGAGGCCTTTCAAATCCAGGAAGGAGACGTGCTCTTCCTGGCCGCCGACAGAGAAGAGACCGTGGCCGAGGTCTTGGGGCGTCTGAGACTGGAGGTGGCCCAGGCCCTGGACCTCGTCCCCCAGGACACCTATGCCCCCCTGTGGGTGGTGGACTTCCCCCTCCTGGACTGGGACGAGGACGAAAGGCGCTACGTGGCCGTCCACCATCCCTTCACCTCGCCCATGGATGAAGACCTGCCCCTCCTGGAGACGGACCCCCTAAAGGTGAGGGCCAAGGCCTACGACGTGGTCCTCAACGGCCAGGAGATCGGCGGAGGCTCCATCAGGATCCACAGAAGAGACATCCAGAAGAAGATCTTTGAACTGCTCCACATCGGCGAGGAGGAGGCCAGGATCAAGTTCGGCTTCCTCCTGGAAGCCCTGGAGTACGGCGCCCCTCCCCACGGTGGCATCGCCCTGGGCTTCGACAGGGTCATGGCCATACTCACAGGAGCCGACTCCATTCGGGAGGTCATCGCCTTTCCCAAGACCCAGAAGGCCCAATGCCTCATGACGGGGGCTCCCTCTCCCGTGGACGAAAAGCAGCTCAAAGAGTTGAAAATCAAGTTGACGGTGGCTCCCGAAGAGAAATAAATTTAACTCAGCACTCTCCGACCCCGGGCACCCCTCCCCCACCGGGAGGGGTTGTCCCCTTTGGAGAAAACATCTCCCGGGAGGTGAAAAGATGAGAAAATGGTTCGGTCTCCTGGCCCTCCTACCCCTGGCCCTGTTGCTGGCCGGTTGCTGTTCTCCCCCGGTAAAGGAGATATCCCTGGCCAAAGCCCAGCTTACGGAGGCCCGGGAAGAGGGAGCACCCCTCTACGCCCCCGAGAAATACAGAGAGGCGGAAAACCTCCTCTCCCAGGCAGAAGCCGAGGCCAAAAAGGAATGCCAAAAGTCCTGGAAGACGGTGAAACTGGCCCAGCAGAGGGCCCAAGAGGCAATAAAGGCGGCCGCCAAGGCCAAGGCCATAGCCCGGGCAGAGGCCCAGAGAGCCCTGGACAGGGCCCGGGAGGCCATGGCCGAAGCCAGGAAGGCCCAAGCCCCCCGGTACGCCCCCGATCTCTACGCAGCGGCCGAAGACCTCTTTAAAAAGGCCCAAAAAGAGTTCCAGGGGGAGAACTACCTCCTCAGCAAAAAGGAGGCCGACAGGGCCGCCCAGCTGGCCCTAAAGGCCAAAGAGGCCGCCATAAAGGTACAGAAGGAGCTGGCCAGAAAGCGGGAAGAGGAGAGACTGGCCAGGCCCACCACCCACATCGTGCTCAAAGGGGAGTGCCTATGGATCATCTCCAGCTACCCCCAGATCTACGGTAACCCCTTCATGTGGCCCCTCATCTACTGGGCCAACAGGGCCCAGATCCATGACCCCGACCTCATCTATCCAGGTCAGGCCTTCACCATCCCCCGGGACTTCAGCCCTCAGGAGAAGGACAGGGCCGTGTACTTCGCCAAAACCCGGGGACCCTGGTCGCTGTACGACGGCAAGTGAGGGCGAAAGGCCAGGGGGCACCTGAAAGCCGCCAAGGATCCTCCCCTTTGGTGGGTGGTGCCCCCAGAGCCGGGAATGATAAAATCCCGGGCGGGCGAAAACACCCCCACCTTTCGCCAGAGGGACGGAGGTGCTACTACTCTCCCTGAAACTCTCGGGAAAGGAAGAAGCGAGGTATGCGCATAGAAATCCATTCTCTGGTTCTGGGGGGATACGGCCTGGGGCGATGGGAGGGCAAGGTGGTCTTCGTCCCCTACGGGGTGCCCGGGGACATTCTGGATGTGGAGATCACCGAAGACCACAGGGACTACGCCTTCGGCCGGATACTGGGGATCGTGGCCCCCTCCCCCCATCGCGTGCCCCCCCCGTGTCCCGTCTTCGGACGATGCGGGGGCTGCCAGTGGCTCCACATAGACTACGGAATCCAGCTGGAGCATAAGGAAACCCAGGCCAGAAGAGAGCTCCGCAGGGTACTGGAGGAAGGGGCCCTTCGGCCCATAGTACCCTCAGACCCCTCCATGGAGTACCGCACCCGGGCCCGGCTCCGACTCCACAAAGGCGAGATAGGTTTCTACCAGGAGAAGAGCCACCGGGTGGTGGCCATGGGGCACTGCCCCGTCCTCACTCCCGGCATGAACCGGGCCATCCTGGTCCTCTACCGCCAGCTGAAAAACCTGAAGAGGGTGTCGGAGATAGATCTCTTCGCCCGGGGAGACGACGGAGCCCTCCTGGTCTCCATGAAGAGCAGGGAGAAGCTGGGGGCTATCCATGACCTCTTCCATACCCTCAAGGAAGGCTCTCGTGTTCCCCTGGGCCTCCGGGTCTCCTGGAAGGGCAAGGTGAGCCATCTGGGACCCAGAACCATGGAGGAGCAAATCCTGGGCCATCCTTTGACGGTGGGCTACGACACCTTTTTCCAGAACAACCGATTCCTGCGGGACTCCCTGGCCGCCACGGTGGTGGAACAGGCCAGTCCCTGGCTAGAAGGGGAAGTGCTGGAGCTCTACGCAGGGGTGGGCACCTTCACCGTGCCCCTGGTGAAGAAGGGGGCCCGGGTGACGGCCGTGGAAGGCCACGGCCCCTCGGCCCGGCTCCTCAGGGAGAACCTGCCACCGGAGACCGGGGTATTGGAGTCCTCCTGCGAGAAGGCCCTGGAAAAGCTGAAAGACCGCTCCTTTTCCCTGGTGATCCTGGACCCTCCGAGAACGGGCTGCACCCCCGCCGTACGCCAGGCCATTGGGGAGCTGGCCCCCCAGGCCATCCTGTACATCTCCTGCAACCCCTCCACCATGGCCCGGGACCTGGAGGCATGGAAGGCCGCGGGATACAGGCTATCCTTCCTTCAGCCCCTGGACATGTTCCCCCACACAGGCCACGTGGAGGTGGTGGGAGTGATGAGGCGAGGATAGAATTTTCTACAAAAATCACAGGGAAAAGAGTATGGCCCCAGGGGTCCCGGCATGATAAGAACTAGTCATTCTCCAAAAGAAGGGAGCATCAAATGAAACTCTTTAAAAGAACCATCCCCTCCCTCCTCCTGGCCGCCGGTCTCTTCCTCCTCGCCACCCCCGCCCAGAGCGGGTTCTGGGACAGGATGAAATCCATCCTCAACCAGAAAGAGGCGTCCTCCCGCCCCACCCCCTCCCGGGGGGAGGTGATCCAGGGGCTGAAAGAGGCCCTGGAAATTGGAACCCGGCGGGCCGTTCAGGAGGCCTCCAGAGAGGGAGGGTTCACTGATAACCCCCTCATACGCATACCCATCCCTCCCAGGTTCCAGAAGGTGGCCGGTCTCCTGGAGAGACTGGGCTACAAAGACCAGGTGGATGCCTTCAAGGCCTCCATGAACCGGGCAGCGGAGAAGGCCTCGGCCGAGGCAGCCCCCATATTCATCCGGGCCATCAAAGAGATGTCCTTCCAGGATGCCTTGAAGATCTGGAAAGGAGGGGACACGGCCGCCACCCAGTACTTCCAGGAGAAGACCCAAAAGCCCCTTTACGAAGCCTTCAGGCCCGTAGTTCACCGGGCCATGGGGGAGACAGGGGTGACCCAAAGGTATGAGGAGCTGGTGGGCATGCCCAGGGTCAAGACCATGGCCAGCTTGATAGGCACAAACCTGGACCTGGACGACTACGTGACCAACGGGGCCCTCAAGGGGCTCTTCACCCTCCTGGGCCAGGAGGAGAGAAAGATCCGAAAAGACCCCACGGCCCGCACTACAGAGCTCTTGAAGAGGCTCTTCGGAAGCAACTGAGAGGAGGTATTCCATGAGTAAGATCTTGAAAGCCTTGATGGTCCTGGTGGTGGTGGCCATTCTGGCCGTAGTGGGACTCAACATCGCCCTCAGGACCTATCTAAACCAGGAGCGGATCCGGTCCCTGGTCATTCCCCCGGCGGAGAAGGGGCTCCAACGCAAGGTCTCCTTCCAGGAGGCCCACGTAAACCTCTTCAAAGGGGTGGTGATAAGGGGACTGACGGTGAAAGAGGCAGACGGCCGAGAGGACTTTTTGAGAATAAAGGAGTTCGTCCTCAAGTACAGGCTCCTGCCCCTCCTGAAGAAGGAGATCGTCATCAGCAAGATTCTCCTGGTGGACCCTTATGTGAGGATCTACCGGGATGCCCGGGGCCACTTCAACTACGAGACCCTGGGACCTCTCAAGAAAGAGAAGGGGAGAGCCTCCCCCGCCAAGAAGGGGCGGAAGGCCGGATCACCCTGGCCCCTCACCATCCACAGCATCCGGGTGAAGAGGGCCCACGTAGTGGTGAAGGACGCCCTGGGGGAGATCCCTGACACGGATCTCTCGGCCAATGCCAATGTGGCCCTCTCCATGGCAGCATCGGGGGCCATGAGCTTCTCGGGTAAGTCCGACTTCCTGGCCAATGTAGTCTATGGCCAGGAGAAGAGCCAGGTGAAAGGGAATCTCTCCTTCACCCCCGAGAAGCTCACCTACAAGACCACCATCCAGCTGGAGGGAGACACCATCACCCTGTCGGGCCAGGTGGTGAACTACTCGGCCAATCCCTCCATCATTCTCAACATCTTCAGCCCCCTCCTCCATCTGGACAGACTCATGAGGGTGCCCGACAGGCTTCCCAAGGGGAAAACCCCCAACAAAAAGTCCCCGGGCACAAAAGGAGGAAACCCCTCCCCCCCGGGGCTAAAAGTGAAGGGAGAGTACAAGATCCGGGAGGCCACGTATAAAGGACTAAAAATGGAGGACCTCCAGGGAAACTACGAATTCAAGAACGGTATCTTCACCCTGAGGGATGCCGTTGTGAAGATGGCCCAGGGTGCGGTGAAGAAGAACCTCCAGGTGAATCTCAACCCCACCCCCATGACCTACAAAGGCGACGTCAGAATCCAGGACATAAACATGGGCATCCTCACAACGGCCCTCATGGCCAAGGGAAAGGGGATGGTGACGGGCAGGCTCGACAGCGACATCACCTTCTCAGGAAAAGGGGCCCAGTGGGAGAGGGCCAAGAGGTTTCTCACTGCCAAGGGCACCTTCGCCCTGAAAGACGGCCAGTTCCTGGATTTTCCTGCCTTGAATAAAGTGGCGGGCCTCCTGAACCTGGAAGAATTGAAGAACCTGGCCTTCAAGGAGATAGAGGGCAACTTCAAAGTGGAGAAGGGAAAGGTCCTCTTAAAGAGCGCCCTCACCAGCCAGGATGTGAAGATGAAGGCCCAGGGCACCGTGGGCCTGGACGGTGCCCTGAATCTCCCCCTGGTCCTCAAGCTATCCCCCAAACTGGGAGACAAGCTGAAGAAGAGGGTCTCCTTCGCCCGTTATCTGGCCCGGGAGAAGGGATGGACCGTGGTGCCCATCAGGCTCACAGGTTCCCTGAGCAGCCCCATTCCCACCCCTGAGCTGGGCAACGTGAAGGGCCGGCTCCAGGGAGAGGCCACCAAGGCCATCCAGGGTGTCCTCACCGGCAAGAAGGGGAAAGGGGAGAAGGAGAACCCCCTCCAGGGCATCAAAAAACTCTTTGGAAAATGATCCCCATTGCCCAGGTGAAGGAGAAACAACAGGGGCTCTGGCAGTGGATATGGGAGCCCCCCACCCCCCACGAAGGGAAGGGGAAAAGCCTCCTGAAATCCATCCTTCGGGTCCTGTTCATCGTCTACAGAGAGTTCAAGAAGGATGCCATCACCCTCAGAGCCAGTGCCCTCACCTACGCCTTCATCCTGTCCCTGGTACCCATGCTGGCCCTGGGCACCGCCGTCCTCAAAGGCCTGGGGGCGGGAGACCAGATGAAGAAGGCGGCCTATCAGATGATTCAGAAGCTGGAAGTCATGGAGGAGGCCCAGAACCCACCCCCCACCTCCCGGGGGAAAAGGGAGGGCCAACCTCCCGCCGTGCCCGGGAAAGAACGCCTCTCATCCCATCTAAAGACGGCCGTGGACAAGGTCTTCGCCTACGTGGACCGAACCAACTTCGCCGCCCTGGGGGCCTTCGGTATCCTGGGACTCCTGCTCACGGTGGTCTCCGTCTTCAGCAAGATCGAAGACGCCATGAACACCATCTGGGACACCGCCAAGGGCCGGCCCCTGGGGAGGAAGGTCATGGACTACCTGGCCCTCACCATCCTCTTTCCCATGGCTGTCAACGTGGGCCTG
>JALUVF010000152.1 GCA_027020915.1 bacterium | reverse complement strand
CTCATCCTGGTGGTCCAGTTTCAAGAAATCAAGATCCCCATAGTGATCATGTCCACCGTTCCCCTCTCCTTCATAGGGGCCTTGGTGGGTCTATTGGTGACCAGGGAGAATGTGGACGTATCGGCCATGGTGGGGGTCCTCATGCTGGTGGGCACGGTGGTGAACAACGCCATCGTCCTGGTGGACACGGTTAAAAGGTACAGGGAAGGGGGAATGGAGCTGGCCGCGGCCCTCCAGGAGGCCACCAGATCGAGAACCAGGCCCATCCTCATGACCACCCTCACCACGGTCCTGGCTCTGCTGCCGGCGGCCATCAACCATGGTCCGGGCTCGGAGATCCAGCGGCCCCTGGCCGTGGTGGTCATCGGAGGACTCACCCTCTCCACCCTCCTCACCCTGAACCTGGTACCCGCCTTCTACTACATGCTGAGCATACCCCGAAAACCCAAAGCCGGATCCGCTGCCCATCTCAAGGGGCAAGAAGAGTGAGAAAGGAAAGGGTATCTGAATATCTGGCCGAGAGGAGGACCCTTCGTCTGGCACTTCTGGCCCTTATTCTATTGACTGCGATCCTCTCTCTGGTCTCCTACTTCACGCCTCTAGGCGCCCGATACTGGAACTACAAGGCAATAAAGCGCATCGAAGCGATGGGAATAAAAGCACCCTTCACCTTCGCCGTCTTCGGCGACAACAAGAACAGCAGCCGGGTCTTCAAGGGACTCCTCAGAAGGGTGGCGGCGGACAGGGAGATCCTCTTTGCCATGGACCTGGGAGACCTGGTCTATGACGGGGACAAAGAGAAATTCCGGTACTTCCTGAACCAGATAAAAGGATTCCCCAAGCCCCTGTTAACGGCCATAGGCAACCACGAGCTCAGGGAGGAAGGAAGGGCCCTGTACTACCGCCTCTTCGGTCCCTACTACTACTCCTTCACCGTAGGAAACAGCTACTTCATCGTCCTGGACGACGCCAACGAGGCGGGCCTGGAGCCCTGGGAATGGGACTGGCTGAGGAAGGAGCTGGAGAAGGCCCAGGCTTACAGACACCGATTCATCTTCTTCCACGTCCCCCTGTACGACCCCAGAAACCCCGGGCAGGGGAACCTGGAAAGCAAGATCGTCATTGCCCTGGGCAAGAAGATGTTTGCCCATTGTTTAAAAGACAGGAGGCAGGCGGACAAGCTGGCGAAACTCTTTGCCCGTTACCACGTCACCCACATCTTCGCCTCCCACATCCACGCCTACTATACCGGCAGGTGGGACGGGGTGCCCTTCACCATCACCGGAGGGGCGGGTGCCGAGCTGGTGGGAAACGACCCGGAACACGACTTCTACCACTATCTAAAGGTCCACGTAGGCAGAGAAAGGGTCAAAGTAGAGCTGGTAAAACTACCCACCCCGCCCTACCACTGGGGCATAAGACTTCTGGAGGCCGCCTGGGTGTACCTCAGGTCCTTCATGGTCATCCATTGGCTCAATCTCATCCTCTTCATATTGATAGTGGGGCTCCTGGTAGACTTGCACCGCTTCTGGAAAAAGCGGTAATCCCAACAAAAACTCCCTCCCACCCACCCGAGAAGGGAAT
>JALUVF010000151.1 GCA_027020915.1 bacterium | reverse complement strand
CTCCTTGCCTTCCACCACATCGAAGAGCCTGGCCGTCACCACCACCTGACCGCCCTCGATCTCGCCGTCGGCCACCACCAGGATTTCGGCCCCTATGGTCCGCCAGTCGGCGAACTTTCCCTCCTCAAATATGTTCACCAGGAAGGCCTGAGGATTGATGAGCTTGAATATCCCGTAGAGGGCCAGGTCCTTCCTGGCCACCCTCTCCACCTCCCCGGGGCCGTGATAGAGAAAGGCCAGGGGCACCCTGGTCCCCCCTGGAGAAGTGATGTCTATGTAGACCCTGGCCCAGGAGGTGGTCACCAAACAGAAGAAACCCACCAAGAGAATCATGGATACAACTCTTCTAATCATTATCCTCCTCCTAATCCCCTTTCACCAACGGCCCCTGACCTCCTGACCCAGATTCCACTCCCATCCTCCCCATTACTCCCAGGGTCTGAACCTCAACCCCAGCTCCATGTACTTCTGGGGATAGTCCTTGGGCAGGGGAGGGAAAGGGGCCGCCTTTTTCACAGCCCTCAAACAGGACTGATCGTAGATCTTGTTTCCAGAAGACTCTTCCAGCTCCATTTTCAACAACTCGCCCCCCCGTCCTATCCTGATCACAACCACCGTGAGGAGGTCCTCTCCCCCGGACACCACCTCCTCGGGAAGAATCCAGCTGGCCTTCACCCTCCGCCAAATCTCATCGTAATACTCTTTGTACTTCAGCTCCACAGCCTCCCTGGAGACCCCCCCTCCCCCCATGGAAACCTCCTTGCTCACCTTGGCCAGGGCCCTGGCTAGAAGGGCCTTTTCCCGCCTGGCCGCCGCCCTCCTGGAAGCCCTCCTGGAAACCTTTCTCACTTTCCTGGCCCTGGTCACCTTCTTGACAGGCCTGGCCCTCTTCCGGGCCTTCTTAACGGGCTTCTTCTCTTTCACCTTCCAGGCCTTCTTCTCAACTTTCCTGGCCCGAGAAGGAGGAGTCCGGGGCTTGGCTTGAGGTTTAAGACGAACCCGGGGAACTTTGGCCTTCACCTCCCGAGGCTTAGGGGGCCCGGGCCCCCGGGGTATCCTGGCGTAGAGGCCCACAGAGAAGGAAGGAGAATAGACAATGGAACTACGAAAACCGGGATGCCAGAAGAAGAGGCCTGCCAACACCATCCCATGGATGAGGAGGGCCAGAAAAAAGGAGAAGGCCCAGCGGATCTCCCTCACCTCTTCCCCTCTTTATAAGGAGCGGTCACCAGCCCCACCTGAAGGAACCCCGCCTCCCTGGCGGCGGCCAGGACCTTCAACACCCTTTCGTACTCCACCCTGCCGTCGGCCCTCACCAACACCTTCTTCCTGGGCACCTCCTTATGAAGGGCCCTGAGCTTCAGCGCCAGGGTCTTCAGGGAAAAGGCATGGGAATTGAGATAGAGGGTGCCATCCCTCCTCACTGTGATGACCAGAGGCTCCTCCTTCAGCTGAATGGCAGGGGCCTTCTTCACCCGAGGCAGCTTCACCTCCACCCCTTTCTGGAGCATGGGCGCCGTGATCATGAAGATGATGAGAAGGACCAACATCACGTCCACAAAGGGAGTGACGTTGATCTGGGATAGAAAGTCGCCCCTATTCCTCCTCATGGACCCCCTCCAGGATCCCCACCAGGATATAAGCCGCCCCCTCGGCCCTCTCCTCTATCCTGGTGAGTCTGCCCACGAAATAATTGTAAGCCATAACTGCCGGTATGGCCACGAAAAGTCCCAGAGCCGTGGTCACCAGGGCCTCGGAGATTCCAGGCGCCACCACCGCCAGACTGGCCGAACCCTGAAGGCCTATCTGCTGGAAGGCGTTGATAATCCCCCAAACAGTGCCAAAGAGTCCGATGAAGGGCGCCGTATTCCCCACAGTGGCCAGAAACCCCACGTAACTGCTGAGCCTCTGGCGCTCCAGGAGGATCCTCTGCTGGGCCACCTGGGTCCATTGGACCTCCAGGTCCACCCTTCCTTCCCTGAAGAGCTGAAACCACCTGTTCAACTCGGCGAACACCAAGGGGACCACCCCCTGGCGGTACTTCTTGGCCAGGGCCAGGATTTCTTTAACCCCCAGGCCTTCCTGACAATCGGCCAGAAAATCTCTGTCCTCCCTGTCTACGGCCCTGATCTGAAAGTACTTGAAGAACATGATGGTCCAGGAGGCCACAGACAGGACCAACAGAACCAGAATGACCGCCTTCACCACGGGGCCAGACTTGAGCACCATCCCCCAAACGGGAGAAGAGGGAACCAGGGAAAGGGTTTTCATAAACCATCCTCCTCCGTCTCTTCTATGGACCGTCAAGTACTAGGGATAAAGCTTTCGAAACTAGAGTGCAACGCTCTCCCCCGGGCCCAATTTATTTTGCACTCCGAAATTTTTCCAATTATGAAATTTTTTCTGAAAATAGTATTTACTCGCCCCGGGATTTAAGGTATTCTTTATCCGTTACAGAAACACCAAAACCACCCCAGGAGGTGATTCATGGCGTTAAAAACCCCTGAAGAGTTTATAGAGGGCATCAAGGGGCGAAAGCTGAGGGTCTTCATGAACGGAGAGAAGATCGAAGATATCCTGGATCACCCCGTCACCCGCACCATAATCGAATCCAACAAGGCCAGCTATGCCTGGGCCCTGGACCCCGAATACAAAGACATCATGTCCACCTTCTCCCCCCTGGTCAACGAGCCCGTCAACCGCTACACCTACGTGTGCCAGAGCAATGAAGACCTGCTGGCCAAGGCCAATGCGGGATGCTTCACCGCCGAGAAACTGGGCACCTGCATCTACCGGTGTGTAGGATTGGACTGCTTCCACGCCACCTGGGCCACCACATGGGAGATGGACCAGAAGCTGGGCACAGAGTACCACAGGCGCTTCGTGGAATACCTCAAGTACGTCCAGAAGAACGACCTCTCCGTGGCCGGTGCCCTCACAGAGCCCAGGGGTCCCAGGGACAAAAAGCTCTTGGACTGGCCCAACCCCTATCTGGCCCTGAAGGTGGTGGAGAAGAAGTCCGACGGCATCGTGGTCAAGGGCTACAAGATCAACATCTCTGGTGCCTATGCCAGCCACGAGTTCATGGTTTTGCCCCAGGGTACCCGCCGGCCCGGCGAAGAAGACTACGCCGTGGCCTTTGCCGTTCCATCCGACGCCGAGGGCATCACCTACATCTGCCAGTACAACGCCTACTCCGCCGAAAGGCTCCTCACCGACGACATCTACGAGCTGGGCAACCCCCTCTTCGGCCAGAGGGAGACCAGCGTCATCGTCTTCGACAATGTCTTCGTCCCCTGGGAGAGGGTCTTCCACTGCGGCGAGGTGGAATTCTCAGGGAAGTTCGTGGCCCGCTTCGCCAGGACCCACAGGATGACCTGCGGCGGCACCTGCAAGGTGGGCTTCATGTCCAACATCATCGGCGCCTGCCGCCTCCTCCAGGAGTACAAGGGCATGACCAGGGTGCCCCACATCAACGACCAGATGGTCCAGCTCATGATCCTGAGAGAGACGGCCCGGGCCTGCGGGCTGGCCGCCGCCAACCTGGGTTCCGAGGAACCACCGGGTTCGGGGGTCTACATGCCCGACGAGATGATGGGCAACGTGAGCAAGCTCAACGTGTGCGAAGCCTTCTGGAAAGCCATGGAGCTGGCAGGAGACATAGGCGGAGGCCTTGTGGTGACCATGCCCTCCCTGAGGGAGCTGAAGAACCCCGAAACGAAAAAATACATCGAGGAGTGCTTCAGCTTTGGCTCCCCTGCCGGGGCCGAGCGTATCATGAAAGTGACCAAGCTCCTCCAGAACTGGACGGCCGGTCTCCACGGAGTGGGCACCTGGCACGGAGCCGGTCCTCCCCAGGCCCAGAAGATCATGATCAGCCGCATCGCCAACTACGAGAAGGAGAAAGGGTTGGTGAAGGAGAAGATGAACATCAAGGATTGAACAAGCCCCACCTTACTCCCCAGGGCCCGGGTATTCCGGGCCCACTCTCTACATCACTTCCTGGACCCCGCCCCTTTCCAAATGTATAGTGGGCTCAAATCTGCCGGGGGGAGAGGATGAAGGGATTTTTCCACGATGTGGGACCAAGAACCAGGGTAGAGCACGGGGCAGCCTCCTTTGAGTTACCCATCCTCTACTTCAGGGACGATGCATTCGCCGCCTTCTTCAGTGCCAGCGAAGAGAGAGTGAGGGCCGTGTTGCCCACCTCCACCCTGGAACCCGCTATCCTCACCAAAGGTAGGACTCTCCTGGGGATAGCGGCCTTCAACTATCTGGAGACCACGGTGGGGCCTTACGGAGAGGTGGCCGTGGTGGTACCCGTGGTCCACAAAGGGAGAAACCTCCCCACCATCCCCCTGCTCCTGGAAACCCGCTACCCGGGATTCGGTATGCTGGTCCTACACCTGCCCGTCACAGACATAGTACCCCGGGACGCCGGACGGGGGGAGTGGGGCTACACCAAGTTCGTGGCAGACATGGAGTTCACTGTCACCCCCGAGTTCCTCCAGTGCCGACTGGCAGAGGAGGATTCCGCCATCCTCACCCTCCGGGTGCCCAGGAAAGGGATAGTGAAGCGGGATAGTAAACCCCTGGTCACCTATTCGGTGAAAGAAGGCAAGCTCATCAAGACCACCATACCCCAGAAGGGCCTCTTTCTCCTCAACCCGGGACCCTGGGGAGCCTTCCTGGAACTGGGGGACCATCCCGTGGCCCAGTCCATCAGGGATCTGGAGATAAACCCCAGACCCATCATCACCCGGGCCTATCTCTATCGCAGCTCCATCCTCCCCCCAGGCCAGGTGGTGGAAGAGGGAGTGAACCCCCTGGAAGGCTACAGGGGCTCCGAAAGGAAGGGCCGCCATACCATCAGGTATCTGGAAGACTAACGGCCACCATGGACAGAGAGACCCTGGACGCCTTCGCCCATCTGGCCCGCACCTTCGCCCGGAAAGAGGTGAGAAACATGGTGGGCCGGGATACCAGGGACGGGGACCTGGCTCTCCTTCCATCCCTCCTGGAAAAGGCCCTGGAAACGGGGCTCATGACTTCCCCGGACCCCCACAGCCCCGGCCATGAACTTGGAGTGTGGGGCAGGGCCTGTCTCACTGAAGGACCCACGGCCTCCCTCGTCATCCTGGAAGAGATGGCCCGGGAGTGCGCCGGAGTGGCCCTGTGCCTCCATGCCGCCGGCCTGGGTGCCCTGGAACTGGACGAACCCATATTCAAAAGACCCGCCCTGGCCTTCTTTCCCCGAAACCAACGTCTCACATGGGAGTTCCTGGATGGAGAAGAAGAGGTCGCCCCCGGACCCTTCACCGTCCTGGCTCCCCCCCAATGGGACGGCCTGGTGATCTACAGGCCTTCTCCCCGGGGATGGACCGCCCATGTCCTCGAAAGGCAGGAGGTTTCGTGGGAAGACCTCACCCCCAGGACGGGGCTGATTGCATCGGGAATCATCCAGGTCCATTCCGAGAACCCGGGAGTCCAGATCCCCGGGACCCGAAGTCCCCGGGTTCTCCTTCGTCGCCATCTCCTGGGGCTCACGGCCATTGGAGTGGGCAATGCCCTGGGGGCCCTGGCAACCGCCGAAGAGTACGCTGCCCAACGCTACCAGGGAGGAGCAGCCATCGACAGCCACGCCGCCGTTCGCCTCCTCCTGGGAGAGGCCAGGGCCTGGCTGACGGGCGTGAGAAACCAGCTCTACATGGCGGCTCAGGAGGACAGGGACACGAGAGAAGCCCTGGAGAGGAGCATGGTCCTGGCCGTCAAGGGAACAGAGCACGCCTGGAGGGCCACCTCCCACGCCCTCCAGGTCCTGGGAGGCTACGGCTATATGGAAGACTACCGCCTGGAGAAGCGTCTGAGGGACGCCATGACCCTGAAAACCCTGCCCCCTTCGGCCCGGGACCTCACCCTCATGCTGGGACACCGGGAGAGGAGGGAAAGGACATGATCTCGGGGCTCACTCCCAGGGAAGCCAGAAGCCGCCTCAATCTCATGGGGCGCCTCCTCTACGACGCAAGGAGCATAGACCTGTGGAAGAGGGACACGGCCACCCTCCCCCGGGTCTTCAGGTCCATGCGCCGCCGCTACAGGGCCTTCGCCCAGAGGGAGATAGCTCCCCTGGCCCTCCAGGCCGACTTAGATCCCCCTTCCGTGGACATAAAAGGCCTCTTTCTAAAATCGGCCCGGGAAGGTTTCCAGACGGAGCTCACCCCCTGGCCCATAGGCAACGCCAGGTACAGGGCCCTCTTCCACTCCCTCATCATGGCCCCGGCCCTCAAGGCTGAGGAGTTCTGCGCAGCCTGTGGGGGCCTTGGACTGGCCCTCCTGGCCCATGATCTGGGCATGGCACCCCTTTTCGCCTCGGGGGACCTCAGGGCCCTCTTCAAATGGATGAGGAGGATCTACCGGGAAATCCGGGATGGTGAACCCGCCATAGCCGCCTATGCCATCACTGAACCCAACGCAGGCTCCGACGTGGAAGAGACCCAGGGGGCATCCAGGGCCCGAATATCCTGCCGGGCCAGGAAGGCACCCGGTGGCTGGCGCATCTCGGGCACCAAGGTCTTCATCTCCGACGGGGCCGTGGCAAAATGGATCACCCTCTTCGCCGCCCTGGAGAAAGAGGGCATGGAGAGCTGGACCTGTTTCCTCCTGGACAAGGGCATGGAAGGACTCTCCGTGGGTCGCTCGGAACGCAAAATGGGCCAGCGGGCCGCCGATGCCTCGGAACTCATCCTGGAAGACGTCTTTGTGCCCCATGAGCGGGTCATAGGGCCATTGAGGGGAGGCTGGGCCATCAACCGAAACGTCCTCAACTTCTCCCGACCCGTGGTGGGAGCCATAGCCCTGGGCATCGCCCGGGGGGCCTGGGAGAGGGCCCTGGATTTCTGCCACCAGACCCGAATGGGCAACCGGCCCCTCATATCTTACCAGGACGTCCAGCTGGAACTGGCGGACATGTTGGCCAAGATCCAGGCCATGAGGGCCCTGGTGTGGCAGGCGGTAAGCTACAGGGTTCCTTTTCAGACGGCCAGTTCCATCACCAAGGTCTTCTGCTCCGACACGGCCTGGGAGGTGTGCAACCAGGCCATGGCCATCCTGGGAGACCACGGCTTCCTCCACTGCCACGGCGTGGAGAAGGCCGCCAGGGACGCCCGTCTAACCCAGATCTACGAGGGCACCAACCAGATCAACCGCCTGGCCATAGTGGAGGGGCAACTGGGGGCCGAATTCAAGATAGGGGACTTTTACGCCCCGTGAGCCCCGTTGCACATCCCCCTCCTTTGGGCTAGCCTGAAACCGCTCCGAAAAAATAAGGGATGGGGAATGATGAAAAGAGGATCCAGGGCGTTGATAGCCCTATCGCTAGTCCAACTCCTAGCAGTCATGTTCCCCTCCATGGCCCATGGGAGGAAGCTGCCCCGGGTGACGGTGGAGGCCGGGTTCGACCTCAAAGCCCACAGGGTCAAGGGTAAGGTCACCTTGCTCCTTCCTCCAGGGGAGAAAATCGAACTCACGGCCGACTCCCGGGTCAGCATC
>JALUVF010000150.1 GCA_027020915.1 bacterium | reverse complement strand
GGTCCGGGGGAAGGATCATAGAGATCAACCTGGAAGAGACCCACCTCACCCAGGACATGACCCACATATTCCTCCAGGGGTCAGCCTCAGAGATCCTGCCCAGGCTGGTGGAGTTGGTAGAAGAGTAGCTTCTTCCCTGCTCCCTATTCCTGGAAAAGGCATGTATTGTGAAATTTATTTCAGATTCCTTAGCATATTAGACTAACTTTTTATGATATGACCCTTGACATATCGGGCAGGCCATCCCAAATTTTCATCCGGAGGCAGGGCAAAAATCTGGGAAAAGGAGGTGATGGATCATGGCGCTGGTGAGGTGGGCACCTGAGAGAGAGATCGACAGGTTCAGGAGGGAGATCGACAAGATCTTTGAGGACTTCTTCACTCCGGGCAGGTTCCCTACCCTCTTTGGCAGGCTGGGCAGGGAAGCGGAAGAGTTCGGGGCCTTTCCCGCCATTGATGTGTACGACGACAAGGAGAACATCGTGGTGAAGGCCGAAGTGCCCGGGCTGAAGAAGGACGACATTGATATCCAGATCAAAGGCAGGGACCTGGTGATTAAAGGCGAGAAGAAGAAAGAGGAAGAAGTCAAGGACGAGAACTACTACTACGCCGAGAGGGTATACGGCACCTTCTCCAGGGTGATCAGGCTCCCCGTGGATGTGAAGACAGACGAGGTGAAGGCCAAGTTCAAGAATGGCATCCTGGAGATCGTGCTGCCCAAGGTGGAAGAGGCCAAGCCCAAGGAGATCAAGGTGGAGGTGGAGGAATAACCTCCATGGAGCCCTGCCTCCCAGCACCTTGAAAACCCCCATTCCCCGCCTCCATCTGGGGCGGGGGATGGGGGTTGATGAGGCCCCTTCAGCACCACTAGAGGGTTGAGGTCTTCAACCGTTCCAGGACAGCCCTGGCAGCCAGGACTCCCGAGGCGGCAGCCTGGATGAGACCCCTGCTTACACCGGCTCCGTCTCCCGCCACGAAGAGCCCCGGAACTGGAGTCTCCAGGGATTCGCTCATCTGGGGCCTCAAAGAGTAGAATTTCACCTCTATGCCGTAAAGGAGAGTGTGCCTGGAGTTGACTCCCGGCATCACCCTGTCCATGGCTTCCAGCATCTCCAGGATGTCCACCAGATACCTATAAGGCAGGGCAAAGCTCAAGTCCCCGGGGACGGCCTCCGCCAGAGTAGGCTCTATCAATCCCCGCTTTATTCTCTCAGGAGTGGAGCGCCGGCCCATCCTCAGGTCCCCCAGTCTCTGGACGATGACGGTGCCCACCAGGAGATTGGCCAGACGGGCCAGGTACTCACCGTAGGCTACGGGAGAATCAAAGGGTTCCGTGAAGGCCGTCCGCACCAGGAGGGCGAAATTGGTGTAGGTGGTACTCTCCTTGCCGTGGCTGTGACCGTTCACGGTGTAGAGGCCGCTCCTGTACTCCATGACCACTTCCCCATGGGGACACATGCAGAAGGTGCGCACCTCGTCGTCGAAGGTGGGAGCATTGAAGAGGAGCTTGGCCTCGTAGGCCACCGAGGTCACCTCCTCCATGACCTCGGCGGGCACCTCCACCCTCACCCCCACGTCCACAGGATTGGTCTCGAAGCCCACCCCCAGGGGTTCGAGTTGATCCCTCAACCACCGGTTACCCTCCCTCCCCGGAGCCAGGAGAAGGAAGGGGGCCCTGTAGGCCTCACCGGAGGAGGTGACCACCTCCTTGTACCCGTTCACCAACCTTATGGCCTCCACCTCCCTGTTGAAGATCACCTCCACCCGGCCCGTGAGGTGGCGGAAAAGGGCATCCAAGACCTGGGAGCAGCGGTGGGTTCCCATGGGCCTCACGGGCACGGGCACCAGGCGCAGTCCCGCCTGGACGCTCTTCCTGGCCAGAGCCTCCATGGCGTCTCCGGGCTGCCCATAGACTTTAGAAGGAGCCCCGAACTCCATAAACCTCCGGTCCACCTCTTTGATGAGGCTCTCCAGCCTCTCCCGGCCCACCAGATCTCCGAGGAATCCCCCCACATAAGGAGAGAGGGTGAGCTTTCCATCGGAGAAGGCTCCTGCCCCGCCCCAGCCGGAGAGGAGATTACATGGTTCACACTGGCGACACCTCCCCGTCTCCCTGAGGAAACAGCGCCTCTTCTCCAGGGGAAAACCCTTCTCCAGGATGAGGACCTTCCCCACCCCCCGGTCCAAGAGCTCCAGAGTCGCGAAGATCCCGGCAGGTCCCGCTCCCACTATGATAACATCTGGAGCCAAGCCCCTTCTCCTTTCCTTTTAATTCATTTTTTATATACTAATTTTATATACTATCTCAGGAGCCCAAAACAAAGGAGGCAAACCATGGAGTGGAGGGTGGCAGAAAAGGTAAAGATAAGGCTTTTGGTGGACAACTACATAGATGTCTTCCAACCATCCACGGAGCTGGTGAAGAGGATCACCCCAGGACAGGCAAAAAAACCCCTCATGGCAGGCCACGGTTTCTCCCTGTTTGTCGAGGCCCGGGACCCCGAGATAAGCCACAACATACTGGTGGATGCCTCCCACTCTCCCCAGGCCCTCCTCCACAACATGGAGGCTCTGGACATTGCCCCTCAAGAGGTAGAAGCCTTCTTCCTGACCCACGGCCACGTGGACCACTTCGGGGGTCTGGCAGGCCTCCTGGAGGCCCGGGAGAAAGAGACGGAGGTCTACACCCATCCCCAGGCCTTTCTCCCAAAACTGGTGGTGACCCCCAGGGGGAAGGTGGGGCCCTGGCAGCTGCCCCGGGAGGAGCTGGAGGCCAAGGGTGCCCGGTTTGTCACCAATACCCAGCCCACGGTGGTGAACCACTTCTTCCTCCTGAGCGGAGAAGTGCCCCGGACCACCCCCTTCGAAAGGCCCTGGCCCGCCGCCCGCATCGTCCGGGAAGATGGCCAAGAGGTCCTGGACCACTTTCAAGACGAGCAGAGCCTCATCATCAAAGTGAAGGGGCTGGGACTGGTGGTCATAGCGGGCTGCTCCCACCCGGGCATCATCAACATGGTGAGACAAGCCCGGGAGGTGGGCGGCGAGAGGGTGGCCGTGGTCATAGGAGGCTTCCACCTGGGGGTGGTATCGGAAGACGCCATGGAAGAAACCATCCTCCACCTAAAAGAACTGGGAGCAGAGCTCATCGTTCCCTGCCACTGTACGGGTTTCAGGGCCACCTGCCGCATGGCCCAGGCCCTTGGGGAGGCCTTCGCCGTGAACTGTGTGGGTAGCCTGGTAGAAATAGGCTAGGCAACCGTGGTCCCCGGCCGAATCCCTTGATATCTGGCCGAAATTGGGAAAGACTGGAGAAAAACCGAAGGAGGGGAAGATGGAGAAGCCCGTTCTGGGCATCATAGGGGGTAGCGGACTCTACCAGATGGAAGAGGGCCTGGAGATACTGGAAGAGGTGACCGTGGAAACCCCCTTCGGCCCCCCGTCCGACAGCCTCATTCTGGGTAAGATGGAAGGCCTTCCCGTGGCCTTCCTGGCCCGTCACGGAAAGGGACACCGCATCATGCCCTCCGAGATCAACTACAGGGCCAACGTCTACGCCATGAAAGTCCTGGGAGTCCAGTGGCTCCTCTCCATCAGCGCCGTGGGGTCCATGAAGGAAGAGATAGAACCAGGCCACATGGTGGTACCCCACCAGTTCATAGACTGGACCCGGAAGAGGGCCTCCACCTTCTTTGGTGACGGTCTGGTGGCCCACGTCTCCATGGCCGACCCTGTATGCCCCGTCCTGGCCAAGATCCTGGCGGAGGAAGCCCGAAGGGCGGGTGCCACCGTTCACGAAGGAGGCGTCTACCTCTGCATGGAAGGGCCCCAGTTTTCAACCAGAGCAGAGTCTCTCCTATACCGGTCCTGGGACATCTCCGTCATAGGAATGACCAACATGCCCGAGGCCAAGCTGGCCAGGGAAGCGGAAATATGCTACGCCACCCTGGCCATGGCCACTGACTACGACTGCTGGCACCAGGCCGAGGAAGACGTGACCGTGGAGATGGTGATACAGACCCTCAAAAGGAACGTGGAGACCGCCCAGGCCGTGGTGAGAAGGGTGGCCGCCCGGCTTCCGGTGGAGAGAGGGTGCCCGTGCCCCAAGGCCCTGGAGAACGCCCTCATCACCCAGGAAGAAGCCATACCCCATGAAACCTACAGGAGGCTCAAACCCCTGGTAGGTAAATACATACCACGAAGTTGAAAGGTTGAAAGTGGGAGAGTACTTCATAGAGGCTCTATGGACCACGGGATTCACCATCTCATCCCTGGCCGAGCCCAGAAAGAGTGTGGTGGTACTGGTCTTCAAGACCCACTGGTATGCCCTGGCCTGTGACGCCGGGGAGGGGGAAGTGTGGCCCTCCAGAGAGGTGAACGAACCCTACCTGAGTCACCTCTGTTCCCTCTTCCTGGAAGGACGCCTCCTGGAAAGAGAGGGGGAAATCCTTCCCATCCTCCAGTTCGTCTGGGAGAACGAGTTCATGCCCACCCTCTTCATGGAGGAATCATGAGGTGTAAAGGTTGCAAAAGGGAGACGACCTTCCTGTCGGCGAGGCTGGGTTACTGCGTCCACTGTATCAGGGAGGGGAAGGACGGCGCCCTGGAGAGGGCCCAGCACGTCCATCTCCAGGGCAGGATCCCCTACAGGCTACCCACCCAGATCCCCCAGGATCCCCAGGGCGTGGAGTGCACCTTCTGCGGCAATGCCTGCCGCATCCCCCCCGAGGAGAAGGGGTTCTGTGGCACAAAAGCCAACCAAGATGGCAAACTGGTCCATTTGGTAGGCGACAGGGACAAGGGAAAGCTCCACTGGTACTACGACCCCCTCCCCACCAACTGCGTAGCCCACTGGGTATGCGCCGGGTGCTCCCCGGCAGGATACCCCCAGTACAGCCACTCTTCCGAAGCGGAATACGGCTACCAAAACCTGGCTGTCTTCTACGCCTCGTGCACCTTCGACTGCCTCTTCTGCCAAAACTGGAGCTACAAAGTGAGCTACAGCTGCGAGAGACTGCTGGTGACGGCCGATGACCTGGTGAAAAGGGCCTTGGAGCCATCCACCTCCTGCATCTGCTTCTTCGGGGGAGACCCTTCTTCCCAGATCCTCCACGCCCTGGCCACCAGCTACGAGGTCCTGAGAAAGAGAAGGGATATCCTGAGGATCTGCTGGGAGACCAACGGCAACATGAGCAGGAAGCTCCTGGAACAGGTGATCCAGATCTCCCTCACCACGGGAGGCACCATCAAGTTCGACCTGAAAGCCTGGAATCCCAGGCTCCACAGGGCCCTGTGCGGGGTGGACAACAGAACCACCCTCTCCAACTTCCACTACGCCTCCCACTTCATGGGGGAGAGGCAGGACCCACCCCTCCTGGTGGCCAGCACCCTCCTCATCCCCGGCTATATAGACCCCCAGGAAGTGGCGGACATCGCCCGGTTCATCGCCTCCTGCAACCCCGCCATCCCCTACTCTCTCCTGGCCTTTCATCCCCAGCACCTCATGGAGGACCTGCCTCCCACTCCCCGCCAGTGGGCCATGGAGTGCCTGGAGGCCGCCCAGAAAGAGGGGCTGGAGAACGTGCATCTGGGAAACATCCACCTGCTGTGGTGAAGGGATAAGTCCCGGCCCCGGCTTGAAGATCCAGCCAGAGGTGTCCATGGGACGGGAAGACCGGCGCCAGCACCGAAGAGAGTGAGGCCCACCCTCTTTGACTAACCGGGGCAGATCCTTTACGATGTTCTCGTTGCCCGGACATGGATCCTCCAGGGGGCAAAGATCTCCAGCATTGGGTGGTTTTCGCCGATGGACACGACCAGGATACTTCTGTACGTGCTGTTTGGTTCCATAGGAACGGGCTATCTGGTCTACGGGAAAAGGCAGCAAAAGGGCATGGCCCTACTGGCAGGGGCCGCCCTGGTCGTATCACCCTATCTCATATCCAACACCGTGCTCCTTCTCCTGGTGGGCATAGCCTCCATGGTTGTTCCCTTCATATTCCCTGTGTGAGGGAAAGGTAAAGGTGAAGAAGAAGGCTTCTCTGGGGCTGTTGGTGTTCACCCTCCTGCTCCTGACCTCACCCGCCCCGGCCTCCAACCTGGGCCGGGTGAGGATGAAGGTGGTGGAGGTCGTGGCCGGGGATACCCTCAGGGTGGAGTGGAAGGGAAGAGAAGAGACCCTCCTCCTGCTGGGGGTGGATTCCCCTCCCGCTCAATGGGGCCCCGCCCTGTTAAGGGGAGCCAGATCCCTGAAGATAGACCCCCGAACCCTTCTCAAGATGGGAATGGAAGCCAGGAGATTCGTCCAGAATCTCATCCGCCCCGACGGATGGGTATACGTGGAGTTCGACTGGATTAAGAGGGACCCCCAGGGCCGTCTCATGGGTTACGTGTACGTGAGAGGAGGCATGCTCAACGCTCTACTCCTGGAGAAGGGATACGCCAGGGCTCGACTCTCCTTCCCCTTCCCCATGAGACCCAAGAAAGACTGGATCCTCTCCCTGTTCCCCTATCTGGAGCGAAAGGCCAGGGGGGCCAGGCTGGGGCTCTGGAGATACGGCAGGTTCTGAGGGATGAAAATCCACCACTCCCGGGGCCCTATCCCCATACAGTCGTTATAGAATCATTGACACAGGGCCACCGATTGTAACAAGAGAAGAAAAAAGCAAAAGAAGGAGCAGGCCCATGAGGATCGAGATCCACCCCGTCCCACCCCAGGAGAGAAAGGCCAAACCCCAACCCTCGGAGCTGGGCTTCGGCCAGCACTTCACCGACCACATGTTCATCATGGACTACATCCACAACAAGGGCTGGCACAAGGCCCGCATCGTGCCTTACCAGGCCATCACCCTGGATCCCGCCGCCCTCATCCTCCACTACGCCCAGGCGGTGTTCGAGGGGCTCAAGGCCTACCACGGTGAAGACGGCCAGATCCGACTCTTCAGACCGGACATGAACGCCCGACGCCTCAACGCTTCGGCGGAACGCCTCTGTATGCCCACCATAGACCCCGGGTTCTTTATCCATGCGGTGAAGGCCCTGGTGGACCTGGAGAGGGACTGGGTGCCCAGAGCCCAGGGGGCCTCCCTCTACATCCGCCCCACCATGATAGCCACAGAACCAGCCCTGGGGGTGAGACCCGCCCTGGAATACCTCTTCTTCATCATCACCAGCCCCGTGGGGGCCTACTACAAGGAGGGGTTCAACCCCGTGAAGATCATGGTGACGGACAGGTACGTGAGGGCCGTGCCGGGGGGCATCGGTTACACCAAGGCGGCGGCCAACTACGCCGCCAGTTTGAAGGCTGCCCAGGAAGCCCAGGCCCAGGGCTATTCTCAGGTCCTGTGGCTGGACGCCAGGGAGAGGCGCTTCGTGGAAGAGGTGGGCACCATGAACATCTTCTTCCACTTCAAGGACGCCCTGGTGACCCCCGCCCTCTCGGGCTCCATTCTCCCGGGGGTGACCAGGGACTCGGTGATCCAGCTGGCCCGGGAATGGGACCTGGAGGCCCAGGAGAGGCCCATCACCATAGAGGAAGTGATAGAAGGCCTGGAGGAAGGAAGACTCCTGGAGGTCTTCGGCACAGGCACCGCCGCCGTCATCTCCCCCGTGGGGGTCCTCCACTACAAAGAAAGGGACTACACCATCAACCAGGGAGAGACGGGCCCCCTGGCCAGGAGGTTCTTCGAGGAGATCACCGGCATCCAGTACGGCACCAGGCCCGACACCCGGGGCTGGACGGTGACTGTGGAATGAGAAAGGGCCGAGGCCCATAGGCCTCGGCCCTCGTTTGAACAAACACCCAGCTCAGCGGCAATCCGCACAGACCTTGAGCCGCTCCTCGGGCAGCCCCGTTTTCTCCTGGAGAAACTTCAGCTCGTCCTCCGTCATGAAGAACTTTCCACACTTGGTGCAGGCCACCAGCCTGGACTTCTTGTGCCACCGCTCCATGACCCGGTAGCCGTCCTCCTCCACCACGGGTACCACTTCCACGGGGCAGACGTAAGAGCAGGCCCCGCAAAGGATACACTCTTCGCTGGGCTCATCGAAGGGAGTGGTCACCCTGCGGTGGAATCCCCTGCTCTCGTAACCCAGGGCATGGAGACCCACCACCTCGGCACAGGTACGGACGCACAGCCCACAGAGGATGCAGTCGTCGTCCCCTTCAGGAAACCGCACCCTATCCACTCCCAGGATCTGGGCCAGTTCCTGGAGCTGGGGCAGGTTGGGGCAGCGGGCCATGAGAAGCTCCAGAACCATTCTCCGGCACTTCTGGACCTTTTCAGTATCCGTCCTCACCACCATGCCCTCGGCCACCTTATAGTCGCAGGAGGTGACGAAACGGGTCCTCTTTCCCCTGGTCACCTCCACCATGCAGAGACGACAGGCTGCGTAAGGCTTCACCTCGTGGTGATAACAGAGGGCGGGAATGAAGATCCCCGCCTCCCTGGCGGCCTCCAGCACGGTCTGCCCTTCCCTGGCAACCACCTCTTTCCCGTCTATGGTCAGCTTCACCATGTCACACCACCTTCACAGCATCGAACTTGCAGACATCCTTGCAGATGCCGCATTTTATACACATCTCCTGGTCTATCACGTGGATGCCCTTGGGCTCTCCAGATATGGCCCCCACGGGACAACGTTTGAAGCAGACATGGCAGCCGGTGCAGTTCTCGGCGATGATGATATACTTCACCAGGGCCTTACAGACGCCTGCCCGGCACTTCTTGTCCCTCACATGCTCAATGTACTCGTCCTTGTAGTACTTTATGGTGGAGAGGACAGGGTTGGGGGCGGACTTGCCTAGACCACAGAGGGAGGCATGGGCGATGACATAGCCCAGCTCCTCCAGGAGCTCCACGTCCTCCATGGTCCCCTCACCATCGGTGATCCTGGTGAGTATGTCCAGCATGTGTTTGAGGCCTTCCCTGCAGGGGACACACTTGCCGCAGGACTCTTCGGTGAGGAACTTTACGAAGTAGCGGGCCACGTCCACCATGCAGGTGTTCTCGTCCATGACGATCATGCCCCCCGAGCCCATCATGGAACCGGCAGCATCCAGGGTATCGAAGTCCACGGGGAGATCCAGCTGGGACTGGGGAAGGCATCCTCCCGAGGGACCTCCCGTCTGGACCCCTTTGAACTCCTTGCCTCCGGGGATGCCGCCTCCGATGTCGAAGATGACCTCCCTGAGGGTGATGCCCATGGGCACCTCCACCAGACCCGTGTGGTTCACGTCCCCCACCAGGGAGAAGATCTTGGTACCCTTGCTCTTCTCCGTACCGATCTTGGCGTACCACTGAGCCCCCTTGTTTATGATGATGGGCACGTTGGCCCAGGTCTCCACGTTGTTGAGCACCGTGGGTCTGCCCCACAAGCCACTCTCCGTGGCATGGATGTGCTTGGAGCGGGGCTCCGCCACCCTGCCCTCGATGGAGGCCATGAGGGCCGAGGACTCACCACCAACAAAGGCGCCGCCGCCCCGGGCCACCTTCACATCAAAGGAGAAGCCCGAACCCAGGATGTTCTCCCCCAGAAGCCCCAGCTCCCGGGCCTGCTCAATGGCCAGGGTGATGTTCTCCAGGGCCAGGGGATACTCCTTTCTCACATAGACCCAGCCCTCCGTGGCTCCCACGGCGTAGGCCCCGATGATCATGCCTTCCAGCACCGAATGGGGATTCCCCTCCAGGAGGGAGCGGTCCATGTAGGCCCCGGGGTCTCCCTCGTCGGCGTTACAGATGACGTACTTGACGGGAGACTGGTGTTTCTTGGCGTCCTCCCACTTCCAACCTGTGGGGAAACCCGCGCCTCCCCTGCCCCTGAGGCCCGAGTCTATCACCTCCTGGATGATCTCGTCGCCCTCCATGTCCAGGATGGCTTTGGCCATGGCCTGGTATCCACCGATGGCGATGTAGTCGTATATGGACTTGGGGTCTATCTGGCCGTTGGCGGCCATGAGGAGACGCATCTGCTTCTTGTAGAAGGGGATATCCTCTTCGTGGAGGACCCTCTCCCCGGTGACGGGGTCCTCGTAGAGGAGGCGGTCGATGAGCTCCCCTCCCACCACGGTCTTCTCCACAATCTCGGGGACATCTTCGGGCCTCACCAGCTGGTAGAAGATCTTCCTGGGATGGATGGCCACCAGGGGACCTCTGCCGCAGAACCCGTGACAACCCGTACCCCTGAGAGAAACGGAACCCTCTCCCTTCTTCACCTGGATGTCCAGTCCCCTCTTGGCCAGCTCCTCTTTGAAGGCGTCGTAAACCTCCTGGGCACCGTTGGCCAGACAGGCCGTACCGGTACACACGGCAATGTACTTCTCCTCCTTCTCCCTCTCGCCAGCCAGCTCCCGATAGAGCTCCAACAGGGCTTCTCTACTCTCTATCCGCTTCATTGTTCACGGTACTCCTTTATGAGGGATTCCACCTTGGCAGGGGTCATGTAGGCGTGGTACTTGTGGTTCACTATCACCACAGGACCCAAAGCGCAGGCACCAACACAGTTCACCGTCTCCAGGGTGAACATGAGATCGTCGGTGGTGTCCCCTGCCTTGATGCCCAACACGTCCTCCAGCCTCTCCAACACCCGGTAGGACCCTTTGACGTGACAGGCCGTCCCCGTGCACACCTGGATGGTGTACTTCCCCCGGGGTTTCAGGGTGAAGGCCTTGAAGAAGGTGGCCACGTGGTAGACCCGGGTAAGGGGCATCTCCGTCTGGTGGCTCACCTCCCTTAAGACCTCCCTGGGGAGGTACCCGTAAATGTCCTGGAGATCCTGGAGGATCTCGATCATCCGGGCGGGATTATTCCCGTACCGGGCCAACACCTCTTTCACGTTCTGCTCCACGTTCTCTACTACCACCTCAGTCATGGCCATCACCCCTGAGTTACCTTCTCCATGGTCTTGAGCCTCTGGTACTCCGCCGTGACCCTCTCCTGAATCTGCTGAACAATTTCGGGAGACAGGTGCCTGAAGCGCCTCTGATTCTTGAGGTACTCCTCCACAGGCCTCAACCCCTGGGGGAAATCTATGGTGAGCCTGTAGCGGCCGAACTCCACCTCGTATAGGGGAAAGATCCCCGTCTCCACAGCCAGTCTGCCCATCCTGACGGTGAGCTCGGGAGGACTCCCCCACCCCGTGGGACACACGGCGAAGAGATGGATATAGGCCGGTCCCTTCAGCTCAAAGGAGCGCTTCACCTTGCGGATGAGGTCCAGGGGATAGCTGGGGCAAGCTGTGGCCACATAGGGAACATTGTGAGCGGTAGCGATGGCCGCCACGTTCTTTTTCCAGTATCCCGCACCAAAGCTCACCTTTCCCGCAGGGGTGGTGGTGGTGCTGGCACCAAAGGGTGTGGCGGAGGAACTCTGGACCCCGGTGTTCATGTAGGCTTCGTTGTCGTAGCAGATGTAGGTCACGTTGTGGCCCCTGGCCAGCATACCGGACAGGGCCTGGAGACCGATATCCGCCGTGCCTCCGTCCCCGGCGATGACCAGGATGTTGATCTTCTTCCTGGGGAGTTTGCCCTTCCTCTGGAGGGCCTCGATGGCGGCATCAACGCCGGAGGCCACGGCGGCAGCGTTTTCAAAGGCCACGTGGATCCAGGGAACGGCCCAGGAGGTGTAGGGGTAAGGAGAGGAAATGATCTCCATACACCCCGTAGCGTTCACCACGATGGTGTCCCTCCCTGCCGCCTTCATGATATGGCGCAAACCCAGGGCAGGGCCGCACCCCTGACACGCCCTATGGCCCCGGGTGAAGTACTCCTCCCTGGGGGCCATCCTGTAGGCGAATACGTTTAAGTAAGCCTCTTTCGGTCTCTGCGTCACACTCATTCTCTCAACCCCACTATCTTCACTAGCTCGGGCTCTTCCCCGGCATCCTTTCCCGTCCTGAGGCACTCCTCACCGATCCTGAACATCTCTATGTATTCTTCCAGATGAATGTCTCTGCCTCCCAGACCGGCCACCACCCCCACCACCATGGGCTTGTCCTTCTCCAGGTAGAGAGCCGAGCGGACTTCCGACAGAACAGGCCCGATGGGACCGCCAAAGGATATGCAGCGATCCAGGACCACCACCTGCTTGATGGAGGTGCCGCACAAGACCTCCCTGAGATCATCAAAGGGGAAGGGCCTCCAGAGCCTGAGCTCCACAGCCCCCACCTTCTTGCCCTGGTCCCTCAAAACGTCCACAGCCGCCTCCGCCGCCTCTATGACGGAACCCTGGGCCAGAAGCACGATCTCGGCGTCCTCGGCTTTGTACGTCTCCACCGCCCTGTAACGGCGACCGTAGCGCCCGGCGAACTCATCGAAGACCTCGTCTATAACGGACCGAGACTCCCTTATGGCCACCTCTTGCTGCTTCTTGGCCTCGGTATAGATGTCGGGGACTCCCACAGGTCCCATGGTGATGGGGTTATCCGTATCCAGATAGATGACGGGCTCATAGGGTGGGATGAAGTCGGCGATCTCATCGTCATCGAACATGTATATGGGCTCAATGACGTGGGTGAGGATAAAGCCATCGAAATTGATCATGACGGGAAGCATGACCCGCTTGTCCTCCCCGATCCTGAAGGCCATAAGGGTCAGGTCGTAGGCCTCCTGACCGTTGTTGGCAAAGATGCATATCCACCCCGTGTCCCTTTCGTTCATGACATCGGAGTGATCGTTCCAGATGGAGATGGGCCCTGACAGAGCCCTGTTGGCCAGGGCCATGACCACCGGGGTCCGGAGACTGGACGCCAGATAGACGATCTCATTCATGAGGGCCAATCCCTGGGAGCTGGTAGAGGTGAACACCCGAGCCCCCGCCGCCGAAGCCCCAACACAGGCGCTCATGGCCGTGTGTTCAGACTCCACCGTGATATAATTGGCGTCCAGATCGCCATCGGCCACCAGCTGGGCCAGGTGTTCCACGATATGGGTCTGGGGGGTAATGGGATAGGCGGAGACCACATCCACATCGGCCTGACGGGCGGCTTCGGCGATGGCAATGGATACCTCAATTCCCGTTCTCTTGGCCATTATTCCACCACCTCTTCTTCCATTGTTATACACTGGGCCGGACACTCCCTGGCACAGATGCCGCATCCCTTACAGTACTCCAGGTTGGACTCGAAGTAGCCGTACTCGTCTTCCTCGTAGGCGTACTCGGGACAGAAGATCCAGCAGGTACCGCACTTGATACACTTGGTCTTGTCCACCACGGGCTTGAGAGTCTTCCAGTCCCCCGTCTTGTAATAGACGCTGTTGCCCGGCTCGGGGATACAACAGGCAAAGGGCAACTCTCTCCATGTGGGTTTCTCTTTCAGTTTCATCACTCCACCCTCGTCTCTTGATAGGCCCTGCGAAAGGCCTTTATCTCCTTCCCGGCGATCCTGGGGAACCTCTGGGCTATGAACCCCTCCAGAGGCTCCAGATTCACCAGAGGCTTGGCCTTCAGCAAGGCCCCCAGCATGACCACGTTGGTGATGGGAACCCCCAACTCCTCCATGGCTATGGACGTGGCATCCACAGACGCCACCATCACGTCCTCCCTGCCCAAATCCTTCTTCCAGTCCCCCGGCCCCTTCTTGGAATTGAGAACCACCAGGCCACCTTCCTTGAGGCCCGCCACCACGGGCACGGCCTTCACCAGGGAAGGATCCAGCACGATGACCACATCGGGCTGATAGATGCCGATCCTCAACTTAATGACCTCGTCAGAGATGCGAGTGAAGGCCAAGACGGGAGCTCCCCTCCTTTCGGCGCCGAAAGCGGGGAAAGCCTGGGCATACTTGCCCTCCTTGATGGCCGCCTGGGCCAACAGCTCGGCCGAGGTGACTGCACCCTGTCCTCCTCTTCCGTGGAATCTGATCTCTACCATGGCCCCTCCTCTTGAAATGAACAACACTCTCTATATGACAGCCAGCCGGGTGGTGTCAATAAAAAGGCCGATTATAACGCCTTACCAAATCTGGGTTTAAGATATATTTAAAATTTTAAATAAACCTAAAAGCCTCGTCTATCGCCTTCACCCGCTCCATGTTTATCCTGTCCCATCGGGGGGAGAAAGGAGTCTCCATGATGGCCGGCAGGTGACGCAGAAGGGGATGGCCGATGATGAGCCTGAAGCCCTCCAGGCCTATGTGGCCCTCGCCGATGTGCCAGTGGCGATCCACCCGGGAGCCCAGGGGGGTACGGGAGTCGTTGAGGTGCAGGAGCCGGAGCCTGCCCAGCCCCAAGAGATGATCCAGCTCCTCCAGAAAGGCCTCCAGCCCCTCGGGAGTGTGGATGGCATAGCCCGCCTGGAAGGCATGGGCCGTGTCAACACATACCCCCAGACGGGGATGATTCTCCGCCATGGCAATGATCTCCCCCAGCTCCCACAAACTGGCACCCAGCTCCGAGCCCTGGCCCGCCGTGTTCTCCAGAAGAACCCCAGGGCCCTCCTCCTCCAGGGCCACCGTGAGAGACCTGGCCACCCTTTCCAGGGACCTTTCGGGTTCGTCTCCCATGCTCTTTCCCACATGGGTCACGAGATACTGGGCACCCAGGAGGTGGCAACGCTCCACCTCCGCCCTGAGGGAGGCCACGCTCCTCCGGTAGAGGCCCTCATCCGGTGAGGCCAGGTTGGGGAGATAGGGCATGTGAACCACCAGGGGATGGAGGCCTTCTTCCCGGGCCTTGACCTTGAAGAGTTCCACCTGATGGGGATCCAGGGGTGAAAAACGCCATCCCCGGGGATTGCGACTGAATATCTGGAGGGTCTCACACCCCAAAGCCCGGGCCCGATCCAGGGCCTTCACCAATCCTCCGGCTATGGAGCAGTGGAATCCAAACCGCAAAACTAGTAAGCGTAGACCTTACCGTAAGGTCTGGAAGAGACGGGAACGAGTTTGGTGAAGGGCTGGTTGAGGATCTCCTGGGGATCCAGGCCGTACCGGGAGAAGTCCCGGCAGTAATCCTCCAGAAGGTCCCTCAAAAGGGCCTCATCCTCGGGGGTCACCTCCACCTGGCCCACCTCCTTGCCCATGAGATAAGGGGCCACCTCCCCGCGGATGTAGATGGTGCCGCCATGCATCCCCGTGGCCAGGTAGTCCCCCACCATGGGCCGGGAATCGTTGTCCCACAGGTTGAGGAGAATGAGGACGCCCCCCGCCATATACTCGCCGAAGAAGTCCCCCGCCTTGCCCCCCACGATGATGACGGGCACCATGTCCTTGTAGGTCTTCATATGGATACCCACCCTGTAGCCCACATCCCCCAGAATATGGAGCTTCCCCCCTCTCATGCCGTAACCACACACGTCCCCGGCCATGCCGTGGACCACCACCTTCTTGCCCTCCATGGTATTGCCCACACAATCCTGGGCGTTGTTGTAGACCACGATGGTGGGGCCCTTCATGAAGATCCCCAGATCCTGGCCCGCCACACCGAAGACCTCAATGAACACCTCCCTGGTGAGGCCCGCCCCGATATAGCGCTGACCATTGACGTTGAGGAGGCGAAAGTGGGTCACCCCTTCTCTCACCTTATCCCGGATGATCTGGTTCAGCTCTCTGTAGTACATGTCCCTGGCATCTATGATCAGAGGCTCCGACACCCTTTCACCTCCCAGGCATCTGATGTGTCGTCGAAGGGGACGATGACGGGTTCTCCCGCTTTGGGAGCCCACACCCTGTCGGGCTCAGGACACACGGCCCTGATGGCCGACTCTTCGCTGGCCATATAGACCCTGTCCCCGTGAACGGCAGCCACCAGAGGCCTCAGCTTGATCCTGTCGTTGAGGCCCATCATGCCACCGTTCCAGGCTATGAGCACGGCGAAGGGACCGTTGAGAAGGGCACTTCCGTAGACCATCCTCATGGCCGTCAGAAGCATCCTCTCCCTTTCACCCATGCGGTCTATATCCTTCCAGAAGGGAGCGGCCAGGGCGTAGGCCGCCATACGCAGGGGCAGGCCGTGGCGCCTCACCAGGAGGTCCACCAGATAGGCCACCACCTCCGTATCCGTCATGAGGGTACACTTGTAGCCGAACATCTCCAGATAACGACGATTGATGCCGTAGCTGGAGATTTCCCCATTATGGACCACGGCCCAGTCCAGGAGGGTGAAGGGATGGGCGCCCCCCCACCATCCCGGGGTGTTGGTGGGAAAACGGGTGTGGGCGATCCACTGGTGGGCCGAATACTCGTCTATCCTGAAGAAGTCGGCGATCTCCGCCGGACCCCCCACCCCCTTGAAGGCCCCCATGTTCTTTCCCGAAGAGAAGACGAAGGCGCCGTCGATCTTCTCGTTGATCTCCATGACCGTCTCCATGACGAAATCGTCGGGGACCATCTCCTCCCCGTGGATGGCCAGGGGCTTCACAAAGTAGCGAAAGAGAATGGGCCGGTCTTTGATGCCCGGAGCACGGCGGGTGGGGATATCCTCAAAGTGCTCCACGTGGAACTTGGCCCGGATGTACTCCTCCGTGTCCTCTTTGCAGAACTCGTTGTCGTACATTATGTGGAGGGCATAACAGTCCGGGAACTGGGGGTAGATGCCGTAACCAGCGTATCCCGCCCCCAGCATGTTGCCCCTCTCCTCCTGGTGGACAATACTCCTGATGATCTCCTCCCCGGGGACGAGGTGCCTCTTGCGGCTGATGATGCCTGACAATCCGCAGCCAGAGATCTCCCGGTGCCAGCTCATATCGTGCAAACCTCCGATTCAAAGGCGCACACCTCTTCTATCCTGCTGGGCATGGCCGTGAAGTGTTTCCTGTAGCTCCTGGGAAAGAGGGCCCATCCCATCCTTCTGAAGTCCCTCATGGAATCGAAGCTCCAGGGCTCCATGCCCCGGGTCACCGCCCGGCAGGCCTCGGCCAGGCTCACCTCTTCCACCAGGGCATCTTTGAAGGGTGACACGTCCATACGGGACCAGATGAGACCCGAATAGATCCCGGCCCTACTGGTGTCGTTCAAAAGGAGAAAACCCATGAGCCTGTTGTTACCCACCACGGCCTTTCGGAATATTCCCTTCTCCCTGTCCTCGTAGACCAGGACCTCGAAGGACTCCTCCACCCCAGGCTCCACTGTGGAGAGCCCCGCCGAGGCCACCTTGAAACCGAAAAAGCCCACGGAGTTGATGGGGAATCCTCCCACATAGCGCTTCCTTCCCCCCGCCAAGTTGGCCCCGGCGATGAGTCCCTGGCGATAGGCCAGGGGCCAGAGCTGGATGGGCCTCTTGGCACCCAGGATCAGGTCGTAGGCCTCCACCAAATCCCCGGCGGCGAAGACGTTCTCCAGGCTGGTCTCCATGCGGTCGTCCACGATAACGCCCTTGTTCACCTCTATGCCCGAACCCTCCAGGGGACCCACGTTGGGTCTCACCCCCACGGCCACGATCACCCCCTGGCAGGGAATGAAGGTCCCGCTCTTGAGAGTGACGCCCCTCACCCCACCTTGAGGGTCCCTTTCCACGGCCACCACCGAGTCTCCCAGGACATACTCCACCCCCGCCTTCTCCAGGGTCTCCTGGGCCCACAAACTCGAGGCGTTGTCCAGAACCACGGGGAGTATCTTGTCCAGCAGCTCCACGATAGTGACCCTCACGCCCCGGCTGTGGAGGGCCTCGGCCGCCTTCATGCCGATCATCCCCGCTCCCACCACCACCACCTCTCTCCAGTCCTTGAGGTGGGCCTCCACGGCCTCCATGTGGTCTATGCTTGTGAAGGGATAAACGCCGGGCCCCTCAACCCCATCCATGGGAGGAATGAAAGGCCGGGCCCCCATGGCCAGAAGGAGGCGGTCGTACTCCAGCCTCTCCCCTCCGGTGAGGACCACCCTCCCCTTCTCCGGCTCCAGGCCCTCCAGGGCCTTACCGTAGATGACCCGGACATCCCTGGCCCTGTAAAAGCCCTCCTGCTTGTAAGGGAGCCTTTCAGAAGGCACCTGACCCGCCAGGTGATATGTGATGAGGGGACGGCAGTAGGCCGTCCTGGGCTCCGGAGAGATAACCACTATCTCTCCCCCGTCGTCCCGCCTCCTGATAGCCTCTATGGCAGCCACCGCGGCCACCGAGTTGCCTGCGATCACGTACCTCATACCGTCATCCCTCGATGATCTCCTCTTCTTCCACCTTCTCCAGACCCGGTCCCAGGGCGGTATCGAATATGAGAGCCCTGTTGGGACAGGCGGCAACACAGGCAGGCACCTCCCTGTCGGGGCACAGATCGCACTTGGCAGCCTTCACCACACCGTTCCTCTTACGGGGTTTTATGGCTCCCCAGGGACAGGAGACCACGCACATCCCGCAGGCAACGCATACCTCCTCGTAGACCACCACCCGACCGTCGTCTTCCACCCTCAGGGCCCCGGAGATGCAGGCCTCCACACAGTAGGGCTCGTCACAGTGACGGCAGGAGAGGGAGAAGGATATGGGTCCCATCATCTCCACCACGGTATGGGAAAAGGGTTCCCAGTCCTCCTCCAGGAAGGCCGCTATAGGGTCCTTGGTCCTGGAATGCTCCACGGCACAGGCCACCTCGCACAGCCTGCACCCCATGCAGTTCTCTTCTATGGGATAGATCCTTCTCTTGATCTGCCTCACCGATCACGCCCCCGCCGGTAGGATACCCAGAATGTCCATCTCTTCCCTGGTGAGTCCCACAGCCCTGAGCCTCAATCGGTTTCCCCTGAGGCTCTCGATGGCGTTGATCCCCATTAATCCCAGCATCTCCTTCATCTCGTGGGCCCAGGCCTTGAGGAGATTGGTGAGCCTCTCGGCGGCAATCTCGGGGTTGAGCCTCTTGGCGATATAGGGATCGTTGGTGGTGATACCCCAGGCACACTTACCCGTGTAGCACTTGTGGCACAGGGTACACCCCACAGCCAGGAGGGCTGCCGTGCCTATGTAAACGGCATCGGCCCCCAGGGCTACGGCCTTTATGACGTCGCCGCTGTTCCTGATGCCCCCGGCGGCGATGATGGAGACCCAGTTCCTGATGCCCTCGTCCCTCAAACGCTGGTCCACGGCAGCCAGGGCCATCTCAATGGGGATGCCCACGTTGTCCCTGACGATGGCGGGAGAGGCCCCCGTGCCGCCCCTGAAGCCGTCCAAAACGATGATGTCCGCCCCCGCCCGGGCGATACCGCTGGCGATGGCCGCCACATTGTGGACAGCGGCGATCTTGACGCTCACGGGCTTCTCGTAGTTGGTGGCCTCTTTCAGGGCATAGATGAGCTGGCGCAGATCCTCGATGGAGTAGATGTCATGGTGGGGCGCAGGGGACAGGGCATCGCTGCCCACAGGGATCATCCTGGTCTTGGAGATCTCCTCGTCCACCTTCCCCCCGGGGAGATGGCCACCGATACCCGGCTTGGCCCCCTGGCCGATCTTGATCTCCATGGCCGCCGACACCTGGAGGTACTCGGCATGGACACCAAACCTGCCCGACGCCACCTGGACGATGGTATGGTCACCGTAGGGGTACAGCTCCCTGTGGAGGCCCCCCTCTCCCGTGTTCCAGTAGGTGCCCATGGCCTTGGCCGCCGCAGCCTCGGCCCTGTGCATGTTGAGGTTCAGGGCACCGTAAGACATGGGAGCGAAGATGACAGGGACCTCGGCCACCAGATTGGGCCCTATCCTGGTCTTGAGCTCGGGTTCCCCTTCATCGTTGTACTCTATCTCCACCCTGTCGGGCTTCCGCCCCAGGTAGGTCCTCAGCTCCATGGGCTCCCTCAAGGGGTCTATGGAGGGATTGGTCACCTGACAGGCGTCCAGGAGAATGTGATCCCAGTAGATGGGGTATGGCCTGTCGTTTCCCCCACCGGTGAGGATGACCCCTCCCTGCTCCGCCTGTTTGTAAAGGTCTTTGAGGTCCCTGGGAGTCCAGTAGGCGTTCTCCTTGAACTCCCCCTGGTAGCGCCGGATCTTAATGGCTCCCGTGGGACAGATGGCTTCACACCGCCGGCACCCCACGCAGTTGGTGTCCTTGGAAACCACCCTGCCCCTGTAGGGGAGATAGAAGGTGGCGTCGAATGTGCACTGCTGTACACAGGCCTTGCAGACGATGCATCTCTCGTAGTTCCTCTCGACTTCAAAGTTAGGAAACACGAAAACCGAGTCGTAAAGCATCTCTACCTCCACAAAAAAACAGGGCAAAGGCCCGAGACAAAAAGCAACGGTGCTTAATATTAGAAAGCCCCCCTTCTGTCAAGGAAGGGGACAGGAGACCGCCCCACTTTAAGGAAAAACCAGCACGGCAGGAGGGTCCCTACAGGGAATCCTCCTGCCCCCATCCGGGGGAAGAGTCTCCGTCAGGGGACTTGAGGACCTGGGTCCTCAAGTCCCCCGCCCCCCCAGAACGGCAAGCTTCCTCCTGATGGTGTTCCTGTGGACCCCCAGAATCCGGGAAGCCATGATCTGGTTCCCCTGGGTCTGGCTCAGCACCTCCTCCAGAAGGACCTTCTCCACCTGATCCACTATCTTCCCGTAGATGTCCTTCTCTCCATCCCTGAGCATCCGCTTCACCTCTTCCCTGAGGTAAGAGACGAAAGGAGGCTGTTCGCGGTTCTCCCGCACCACCAGTGGGAGAAGATCCACAGATATGGGCTGTCCCCTGGCCAGGGGCACCAGCCTCTCGATGACCTCCTTAAGCTCCTTCACGTTCCCAGGCCACTTGTATCTCATCAGGGCCTCCATGGCCTGAGAGGTGAATCCTCTCACCTTGCCCTTCTCTGCGGCTCTCCTCAGGAAGTACTCCGCCAGGGCCGGCACATCCTCTGCCCTCTCCCGGAGGGGAGGAATCTCCACGGTGAAGGCCTGAAGTCTCAAGAAGAGATCCTCGTTGAAGCTACCCTCCACCACCATCCGGGGTAAATCCTGGCTGGATGTGACAATAACCCTGGCGTCCAGAGGAGTGAACCCCCCTCCGGGCACCAGGTACTCCCCATGTTCCAGGGCAGAAAGGAGCTTCTCCTGGATCTCTGGCACCAGCTGCTCCACCTGCTGTATCACCAGGGTTCCCCCTCCGGCCCTCTCCAGCTTTCCCCCTTTGCCAAAGAGCTCCGTCTCCAGCCGAGCCGAAGGGAGGCGGGCAGGGGCAAAGACCACCAAGGGCCCGGCCTTTCTGGAACTGTGGACGTGAATGTACCGGGCAGCCGCCGTCTTGCCCACCCCCTCCTCCCCGGTGATGAGGACGGAGAGATCCGCCCCTGCCAGTCTCCCCATCCTTTTGAGGACCTCCTCCATGACAGGAGACCTGAAGATGAACTCCTCTCCCTCCTCCGCCCCCTCCTGCTCCTCCCTGGCCATAAGGATCTCGGCCTCCTTCACCAGGGACCTGAGGCGCACCAGATCAAAGGGCTTGGGGAGATAGTCCATAGCCCCCCTCTTCATGGCCTCTATCACCGTCTCGGGGCCACCCCGCCCCGTCATGAGAACCACCAGAGGAGGGGCCTCCTCCTGGAGGAGCTCCTCCAGAAAATTCAAGCCAGAGCCATCGGGAAGGTAGATGTCCAGGAAGACCAAATGGACCTTCCCCAGCAGGGGCCTGGCCTCTCCCAGGGTAGAAGCCTCCAGTATGCGGTGCCTCCGGCCCAGGGCCTTCTGGATGATCCACTGGACGCTAGGATCGTCGTCTATAACCAGAATCTCCATCCACCTACCCCTTGACCATGGGTAAAAGGACTTCAAATATCGTCCACGGGTCTTCCCTCTTATACAGGAGATGACCCTGATGGTACTTCACTATCTTGTAGGCCGTGGACAACCCCAGCCCAGTGCCCTTCACCTTGGAGGTGTTGAAGGGGGAGAAGAGCTGCTCCTCCACCTGGGACGGCACCCCGGGACCTGTATCCTCCACCCTCACCGAAAGGGTGTCCACCCCCGGCAGAAGCCTCTTGTCCCAGGCCAGAGCCGTCTTAACCCTCAAGGTGCCCCCCTGGGGCATGGCCTCCATGGCATTCTTCACCAGATTGGAGAAGACCTGATAAAGGCGAAAGGGATCGGCCATTATGGGCGGAAGGCTGGGGTCATAGACGCGCTCCACCTTCACCTCCTGGATCTGGGCCTGGTGTTTGAAGGTGCCCAGGACCTCCTCCAGGACCCGGTGGATATTGGTCTCCACTCTCTCCAAAACCAGGGGCCGGGAGAAATCCAGGGCATCCTCCACCAGCTGCTGGAGGCGCAGTACCTCTCTCTTGATGAACCTGGCATACTCTTCAGGGTCTCCCTCCCCCTCCTCCAGGAGCTGAACGGCCCCCCTCAGACCCGTGAGGGGCCCCTTGAGCTGGTGAAAGGCCCTGCTCAACACCTCTTCTACCAGAGAGATGGTGAGGGCCTTCTTCTCCTTCTCCTCCAGCATCCTGAGCCGGGTGACATCCCTGAAGAGGAGACCGGCTCCCCTGCCTCTCTTTCCCTCCACGGGAAAGAGACTGGCCACCAGGTATCTCTCCTCCCCTCCCCCCTCAATGGTGACGGGATAACCCCTTATGGATCTCCCCTCCCCCAACACCCGGGAGACGGCCTCCATCAGCCCCCCGTTACCCACCACATCCTCCAGGGATCTCCCCTCCACCTGCCCCATGGAGGCAAAGACCTCCCTGGCGGGAGGATTACCGTAGACCACCACACCATCCCTGTCCACAAAGAGATAGGGTTCCCCCAGGCTCTCCAGTAACTCTCTGAAGTCCAGCTCTCCTTTCATCTCTCACCAAAATGGCACGAAAGACCACGACCTTGCAAGGGTGGTCATCCCCGGAAGAAGACGAAGACCCCCACTACCACCAAGAGAAGGCCACCTCCCCGTCTCACCAGACCCAGGGGCAACCAGGTGGCCAATCTCTCCCCCACCACCACTCCCAACAGGGTGGTGCACACCAGGGCGACAGAGGCCCCCAGAAATACCGACCAGGCCGACTTACCCGAGGAGGCAAATCCCAGAACAGCCAACTGGGTCTTGTCCCCCAGCTCCGCCATGAATACCGCCCAGAACACGGTGACCAGCGTCCTCCAATCCATCTCCTCCCCCACTGAAGATCTAGCCCGTGGTGTACTACAAAAAAGAAGGAAAAATCCACATTGCCTCCCATCACCCTTTGACTCCCCCAAAGGGTGTGTTAGAAGGGAAGGACATGGAGAGAGTCACCCTGAAAGGGCTAGAGAAGGTCTTCAAGCACCACAGACCAAGGGAAAGGGAGGCCCCCCATCGCATCCCCTCGGCGGTCCTCGTCCCCATCCTGGAGAAGGAAGGGATCCTCCACCTCCTCTTCATCAGAAAGGCGGAAGACAACTCCCGTCACAGTGGGCAGGTCTCCTTCCCCGGCGGAGCCTACGAAGAGAACGACAGAGACCTCCTCACCACGGCCCTGAGGGAGACCCACGAAGAGTTGGGCATCCCTCCCCACCTGTGGCGCATTCTGGGTAGGCTGGAGGCTGTCAGGACCCGGGGCACCCCCTTCGTCATCCACCCCTTTGTAGGGTACCTGGAAGGGGAAGCCACATTCACCCCCAACCCCCAGGAGGTGGCCCGCATCTTCACTGTGCCCATGGACTACATCCTGGAGAGACACCCCTTCCAGGTCCACCCTTTGAAATGGAAGGGAAAGACCTACAACACCTTTGTCATTCCTTATCAGGGAGAGATCATATGGGGCGCCACGGCCCGGATCCTCGATGCCCTTTGTCACCTCGTCAAAGGGACCCCTCCCAACGCTGGCGGAGGATCTCATAGAGGAGGACGGCCGTAGCCGCCGACACATTGAGGGAAGCCACCCGTCCCCTCATGGGAATCTTCACCAGAAAGTCGCAAGACTCCCTCACCAGCCGGGACATGCCCCTCTCCTCGTTTCCCACAACAAGGACCACGGGGAGGGTGAAATCCGCCCTCCAGGGTTCCACCCCCTCTCCCAGGTGGGTACCCACCACCCACATACCCAAGCCCTTCATCTCCCTCAGGGTCCTGGCCAGGTTGGTCACCCGGGAGATGGGCAGGTGAAAGGCGGCGCCGGCAGAGGACTTCACCACGGCGGGGGTGATAGAGGCCGCCCTCCTCCTGGATAAGAGGAGACAGTGGACTCCCAGGGCTTCGGCGGAGCGGATGATGGCCCCCACGTTCCCCGCATCCTCCACCCCATCCAGGGCCAGCATGAGGGCCACCTCCCCCCGGCCCTTCACCTCCTCCAGCACCTCCTGCCAGGATACAAAAACCACGGGCGAGATGACCAAGACCACCCCCTGATGCCTGGGGGAGTACCTGTCCAGCACCTCCCTGGGCACCTCCACCACCTTGGCCCCCCTCCTCCTGGCCATGGAGACCAACCCCTCGAACCTTCTGCCACCCCCCTTGGCCACGTAGAGGGTCTGAACGGACACCCCCGACTCCAGGGCCTCTTCTACGGGGCGAAGCCCCCACACCACCTCCTCACCCATCTCCCCTTCCTCTCTTGAGGAGAAGCTCCCTCCTCACCTCCTCCATAAACTCCAGCACCAGAGGGGTCCGATAGTCGGGATAGGTCCAATCCAAGGGCCTGAAGGCCCCCCGGTGATAGATGAGGGTCACCTCGGCATGGATTCCCCCGCCCAGATAGATACGATGGGAGTAGTCCTTGGTGGTGGCCAACACCAGCTGGGCAGGGGTGAGATACCCGGGGTCCAGGTTCACCACCCGACGGAGCCCTCCCTCCCTGTACTCCCCCAGTTCCTCCTCCAGGGCATTGGTGAAGAGCTTGGCCTGGGCCAGCTCTCCCCGGGGAAAGGGGCGTTGAAAGGCCCAGAAGAACTTGATGAGGTCCCTGCCCATCTCCTCCCGGTAATAATCGGAGAAGTTGAAGAGATAAGAAGGGCTCTCCAGGGCCACGGGACCGAACCTGGCCTCCAGGCGTCTCCGCACCTCACCCCAGGGCCCCCATGGAGACCCCATAAGGCCGCAAACCAGGCAGGCCGGTGGGGGCTCCCTAACCCTCCCCACTACTCCTCACATCGAAGCGGATGCGGGCAAACCGCTTCTTGCCGTACTTCAGGACGTGTTCCCCGTCGTCACAGGGGATCTCCGCATCCCTATCGGTGATCCGCTCCCCGTCCCAACGGACGCTCCCCTGCTGAATGGCCCTGATGGCCTCACTGGTGGATCGGGCAAAGCGCACGGCCGTGATAATCCTGGGCAACCACACCGTCCTCTTATCCGTCACGATGGTGAACTCGGGCATCTCCGAAGGGAGCCGACCCTCCTTGAAGACCCTCTCGAACTCCTCCTCGGCCCTAACAGCCGCCTCCCCACCATGGAAACGGGCCACAATCTCCCGGGCCAAGTCCATCTTGGCCCGCTTGGGGTGGATATCCCCCCGGGCCACGGCCTCCCTCTTGGCAAGAATCTCGGCAGGGGTGAGGTCGCTCAGGAGCTCGTAGTACCTCCACATGAGATCGTCGGAAATGGACATGAGTTTCCCGAACATCTCCCCGGGAGGCTCCGTAATACCCACGTAATTGCCCAGGGACTTGGACATCTTGTTCACCCCATCCAACCCCTCCAGGATGGGGAGCATCATGATCACCTCGGGCTCCTGTCCATACTCCCTCTGGATGTCCCTGGCCACCAGGAGGTTGAAGCGCTGATCCGTGCCCCCCAGTTCCACATCGGCCTCCAGGGCCACAGAGTCGTATCCCTGGAGGAGGGGGTAGAGGAACTCGTGGATATAGATGGCCACTCCATCCCTGAAACGCTTCTTGAAATCGTCCCGCTCCAGCATCCTGGCCACGGTATACCGGGCAGCCAGGCGAATCATCCCCTCGGCCCCCAGGGCCGAGAGCCACTGGCTGTTGAATGCCACCACCGTCTTCCCGGGGTCCAGTATCTTGAAGACCTGCTCCTGATAGGTCCTGGCGTTCTCCTGGATCTCATCGGGGGTGAGGGCCTTCCTGGTCTCCGAGCGACCCGTGGGATCGCCGATCATGCCCGTGAAGTCGCCTATGAGAAAGATGACCTGGTGTCCCAGATCCTGGAACTGCTTCAGTTTCTGAATGAGGACGGTATGGCCCAGGTGAAGGTCGGGGGCGGTAGGGTCGAAACCCGCCTTCACCTTGAGGGGCCTGCCCTCTTTACGACACCTCTCCAGTTTTTTGAGGAGCTCCTCTTCGGAAACCATCTCCTCCACGCCCTTCTTCAGCAGCTCCAGCTCCTCCTTAATCTCCACAATCCACCTCCACAAAAGGGTAACCCCCCAGGGTCAAACACCCACGGGAACAAAAAGGCTAATGGTGTATAAAATTTGACGGCCACCTTTTCAAGGGCAACCGGTCTTGACCTTCCACCCCTTTTCCCCGAGAGTGAGGCCATGAGGGAAGAGGGATGGGTGAAGGTGTACGTGGCCCAGGGTCTCACTGAAGCCTACATAGTCAAGGGGCTCCTGGAGTTCAACGGCATACCTGTGGATCTGGATTACGAAGCCGTGGGCCCCCTCCTGGGTATAACCATGGACGGCCTGGGGGAAGTGAGGGTCCTGGTACCCAGGGAATGGGAGAAGAAGGCCATAAAACTCATTCAGGAAGAGGCCCCCAGGGAGGACAGCTCAGAGAATCCTTGAAAGGGCACCAGCCTGCCCCCCTTCACCACCGTGAAGAAAATGGATGAGAGGGCCTGATGGTGGTGCTCCGAGAGGTGAATCCCCAGCCCTCCCAGATTCCTCTCTCCCAAAGCCTCCAGCCCCCTCACCAGGGCCACCCTGCTCAGGCTCTCCGTCTCCTTCAGGGCCTCCATCAACAGGACTGCTCCCAGAAACCCCTCCAGGGAGACATGGGAAGGATCCCCCTCTCCCACGGCCTCCCTGAAAGCCTTCACTATGGGAAGAGGAGAGGAGGGATGGGGAACCACCTGGGTCACAATGGTCCCCTCCCCCTCCTCTCCCACCTCCCGGGCAAAGATCTCTCCCCCCACGTAGGAGACGGCCAGGAAGAGGGGATCCCAACCCTCCTCCCTCACCCTCCTGACAAAGAGGGTGCAGGGCTCCCAGGTACCCGCCAGGATGACGGCCCTGGGGCGGCTCTTCAAAAGGGCTTCACAGGCCCCTTCAATCTGAAGGGAGTTCCTCTTGTAGCTCCCCTTTCCTTTGATTTCCAGCTTGTAACGCAGCAGGCTGCTCTCCGTGGCACCCAGGACCTCCCATCCGTACGTGTCTTCCTGGTAGAAGATACCCACCTCCTCCACGCCCATCTCCTCCACCACCCCATTGATCATGGCCGCCACCTCCTGGTGATAGCTGGGCCTCAAGTTGAAGACCCAGCGTTTTACAGGCCACCTGAGAAAATGGGCGCCGGAGAGGGGGAAGATGAAGGGGATGCCGCCACTCTCCGCCAGGGGAACCACCACAGCAGAGGTGGGAGTGCCCACGTAACCCGCCAGGGCAAAAGCCCCTTCCTCCTTCAGGAGCCTCTCCGTATTCATGGCACACAGATCCGGCTCGTAACCGTCGTCCAGGGTCACCAGCCTCACCTGCCATCCATACCTCTCCTCTCCCCACTGCAGCCCCAGCTCCAGCCCTCTCCTGTACTCTCTTCCCAGGAAAGAGGCCGCACCCGTGAGATCGCAGGACTGGCCCAGCCTCAAGACCCTCCCCCTGATCTCCGTCCTGGCTCTCTCCTTCCTCGAAGACTTCTCGGCGTACATGCGACCATCGGCCAGGCGAAGGAGTTCTACAAAGTCCTCACCCTCTTCAGGGTACTGGGCCACCCCATAGGAGAAGGTGATGGAGGGTATTCCCTTGAACAGAACGGTCTCCTCCAGGGTTCTCCTGATGCGTTTCATGATGCCCCTGGCCTCATTTTTGTCCACCTTGGGCAAGAGAATGACAAACTCGTCCCCCCCGTACCTACCCATGAGGTCCGAGTCCCTCAGGTTCTCCTCCATGAGGGAGGCCACCCTCTGGAGCACCTTGTTGCCCGTCTCGTGGCCGAAGCGGTCATTCACCTCCTTGAACCCGTCCAGGTCCACAAGAGCCACAACCATACGCCCCATCCTTGGGGCCATGGAAGAGAAAAACTCCCTGATAGTGGATAGGGTGTACACCCCCGTGAGCTCGTCCCTCAGGATCCTTCCCTCCCCGTGAAAGATGAGGCCCATGAGGCTGGCCAGAAACCCCTCCAGGGCTCCCAGGATCATCCTCTCTCGCTCCCTGTCCCTGGGCCCCTTCACCTTGAGATGGTAGGTGTACCCACCCCACTTCACCTCCAGCACATCCCCATGGCCTGTGGTACATGGTTCAAAGAGCCTGTCCTCCGTATCCACCGTCGCCAGCACCCGGCCATGCTCATCCAGAAGGGAGACCCCCTGCCATCCCAGGTGCAGGCACAACCGCTTGAGCACCGAATGAAGGGAATCCATCACGTTGGTCCGGGAAAAGTCCACGATGACGGAAGAGAGATCCTTGAGGATCTCTATGGAGAAGAGAATATAGGTAACCTCCGAGTGGGCCTCTTCCATCTCCTTGGGATAGGGGCTCTCCATGGACTCATTGAGGATATCCCAGTAGCGGTCGAAGTCCTCCAGAAAGAGATCCACCAAATCAGGATCCCACTGTTTCCCCCTGCCCGCCAGCAGTTCCTTCTTCACCCTCTCCTTAGCAAAGGTTTCCTGGGGGTGCAGGGAGAGGACCATGGCATGAAAAGACTCGGCCAGGTGAATGATCCGGGAAGGAAGGGGGATCTCCTCGCCTTTTAGCCCCGATGGATACCCACCACCATCCCAGCGCTCGTGATGATGGAGGAGCCAGGGAGCCGCCTCCTTGAGAGGCTCCACCAGGGAGACAATGGCGGCTCCCACCTGGGAATGGAGGGAGACCACCAGCCTCTCCCGCCTGTCCAGGGGCAGGGACTTGACCAGAACCACATCGGGAACTCCCACTTTTCCTACGTCGTGGAGAAGGGCCACCCAGTAGAGCATCCTCCTCAGACTCTCGGCCATGCCTGCCTTACAGGCAAGGGACTGGGAGATCCTGGCCACAGCCAGGGAATGGCCCTTGAACCTGGGTTCCCTGGCCTCCACCGCCAGGGCAAAGGCGTGGTACCCGTCCTCCACCATCCTGCTGAGCTCCACAAAACCCGAAAGGCAACGAGCCACCCTCTGGAAAAGGAAGAAATCCTCCCTGAAGAATCCTCCACGCCCCGCTCCCTTGGCCAAAGAGATAACACCGTAGAGTCTGTCCTCCACGAAGAGGGGAGAAGACATGAGGCTGGAGATCAATCCCCTGCACATGGGGTGAATCCTGGGGTCCCCCTGGCAGTCCTCCACCCACAGGGCCCTCTTCTCCCTGGCCACCTGCCCCGTGATCCCCTCCCCCAAAGAGATCCTGGAGGGACAAGGGGCAAGGGCCTTCCCATGAGCCATCAAGGGAACCAGAACCTTCTCCTTCTCCTTCCACAGGAAGACCACGGCAAAATCCGCCCCGAAAAAATCCCTCACCACAGGGAGGGCCTTCACTAGGGCATCTTCGTGGCTGGCTCCAGAGAAGAGGGAAAGAAAGAGTTCCAACAGGACGTTGAGGTCTCTTTTGGCCTCATCCAATCTTCTAAAACCACCTCCAGGGGTTTCGGATCTTTTAATGTTTTGCAGAGATATTATCAATACAAAATTCGAGACTTTCAATTAATACCCCACCCGAAATCGTCCGGAGTGGGCCCTCCTTGTGATTCCCGGGGGGTTGGACTATAAAGGGAGCCATGAACAGGCTCAAAGCATCACCCCTGGTCCTGGCACCCCTCACCACCATTGTGGTGGTGGCCCTGTTCCTCTCCGCTCTCTATGCCTCAAAGGGCCAGAAGTTTCAGATGATCATCACCCTGGCCCTGGCTCTTCCCCTTCTCATCATTCTGCTGGGCTGGTGGCGCCGCCAGATCCTCTGGAATGACGAGGTCTTCAGATACAAAGGCCTTTTGGGCATGAAGGAAATCCCCTGGAAGGAGGTGGAAGAGGTGCGCCTCTTCAGGGCCGGACTCAAAAAGGTGCTCTACATAGCCTCCAGGGAAGTGGTCCTCATCATACCCCTCATCTTCTCCCACCAGGAGGACCTGGCCCAGGCCTTCCAGGAATACCTCTCCCTGGAGGAGCCCCCCCAGACCCATGAGCTGAGGCTCTCCCTGGCCGAGACGGCCCTTCTATGGACGGGAGCCCTCCTATTGGTTATTATCCTGGCCACCAAACTTTTGGGGTAGGAGGAACCTTGAAGGACAAGATCCTCATCTTGGACTTCGGCTCCCAGTATACCCAGCTCATCGCCCGGCGGGTGAGGGAGCTGAAGGTCTACTCGGAGATCAGGCCCTACTACACGGACCTCCAGGAGATCCTGGCCTTTGAACCCAGGGGGATCATCCTCTCGGGAGGCCCCTCCAGTGTCCACCAGAAGGGCGCCCCCCTGTGCCATCCCGGCATCCTGGACCTCGGCATCCCCGTGCTGGGCATCTGCTACGGCATGCAACTCATGACCCACCTCCTGGGAGGCAGGGTGGAGAAGGCTGAGAAGAGGGAATACGGCAGGGCCTACCTGGAGATCCTGGACCACCAGGAC
>JALUVF010000149.1 GCA_027020915.1 bacterium | reverse complement strand
GTGGCCCTGGCCAGGACCCATGGTCTCCCCGTGGTCCTCACCGAGCAGTATCCTAAAGGTCTGGGTAAGACGGTGGATGCCCTGGTAGAGGAACTGGGTGGGCTCTATGTCCCTGTGGAGAAGATGACCTTCAGCTGTATGGGAGAAGCTTCTTTCAGGGATAGGGTCTTTGATTTGCGAAGAGAGGGGAGGGACCAGGCCCTGGTGGCGGGCATTGAGGCCCACGTATGTGTCTATCAGACGGTGGCCCACCTTTTGGGTGAGGGCTGGGAGGTTCATCTGGCCGCCGATGGTGTGGGTTCCAGGAGGCAAGAGAACCATCATAGGGCCCTGGAACTCATGTCATCCATGGGGGCATGGGTGAAGCCCACGGAGACCCTGGTCTTCGAGATGCTGGAGAGGGCAGGGACCCCCCAGTTTAAGGCCATGATGCCTTACATCAAGTAGGGTGAAGCTGGGGGTTGCAGAGGTCTTCCGTTCCCTTCAAGGGGAGGGGGGGGACGCGGGGGTTCCCGCCGTCTTCCTGAGACTGGCAGGGTGTAACCTCAGATGCAGGGACTGCGACACCCGTTATGCCTGGGAGGGAGGGGAAGAGGTTCCGGTCTCTCTTCTTAAGGAGCGGCTGGATGCCCTTCCCTGCAGGTATCTGGTGGTGACAGGAGGTGAACCCCTTCTCCAGGCCAGACCTTTGGAGCGGCTGGTGAGCCTCCTTTCTGCCTGGACCCTGACACTGGAGACCAACGCCACCATATGGGAACCCCGCCTTCTGGGGAGGTTTCACCTGGTGACGGCCTCTCCCAAGCTCCCCTCAGCGGGGGTGGGCCCCTTTCCCCGGGAAGTCTTCTCAAAGTATATGGATCTTTTACCCCCCAGGCTCCAGGTGAAGCTGGTGGTGGACCGGGAGGACTGGGATGAGGTGGACAGGTTGGTGGATGGGTATCCCTCTCTGGGGGAGACCGTTCCCCTGGTGATCCAGCCTGTGGAGAGGGAGGAGAACCTGGAGGATTACCTCTCCAGGGCCAGGGAGTGGGCCGAGACCTTCCTTGAGAGAGCGGCCCTCTGGGGTAGGAAGAGGGTGCGTTTTCTCCCCCAGTTGCACAAAGTGCTATGGTGGGGGCAGTGGGGGGTGTAATTTTTCTTTCCCAGGGCTTATAAGATATAGAAAGTGAAAGAAATAACAATATCGTTAGCTTCTCGTATCGGGTTGTTTAAGGTAAAAGAGAAGGAGGGTGGATTATGAGTTTGGCTGAGAGGGACATACTTGGGTGGGCCATGGGGCTCCTGGGGATTCTGATCCTGGTCCTCATTTCTTCTCTTCCGGCGGGGGCCCAGATGGGACATAGGCTCCTGGTGGTGGGCTCGGGGGATAGCGAGTATCTCATGGTGGCCCTGGGGTTGGAGTTCCAGAAGATCCATCCAGACGTGGTGGTGGTGGTGCCTCCCAGTGTCCACACCGGGGGAGGGATAAAGGCGGTCGTGGAAGGTAAGGCCGACCTGGCCAGGATCAGCAGGCCCCTTCTGCCCCATGAGAGGGTGAAGGGAATAAGGTACTGTTTCTTTGCCAAGTCTCCTGTAGTCTTCGTGGTCCATCCCACGGTGAAGGGTGTGGAGAATATCACCAGAAAGGAACTGGTGGGCATCTATCAGGGGAGGATCAGGAACTGGAAGGTGCTGGGAGGGCCGGACCACAAGATCTATGTGGTTCAGCGGGAGCCGGGGGACTCCTGTCGCACGGTCCTGGAGAAGGACTTCCCCGAGCTGGCCAAGGTGCCCGAGGGAGTGGCATACACGGCCTTCAGTACCCCCGAAGCCTTGACGGTGATAGAGGCCCATGGTTACACCATCGGGTATCTCCCCATGGCCATGGCCAGGGCGGGCAATGTGAAGGTTCTGGCCTTGAACGGGGTGAAGCCTACCCTGGAGAATGTGGCCAGTGGGCGTTACAAGTATTACGTGCCTCTGGGGGTGGCCTATAGAGATCCCCTTTCGCCTTTAGCCAGGCTCTTTTTGAAGTTTCTCTCCTCCCCCCGGGCCCGGAGGATTATAGAGGACTTCGGTTCTCTGCCTACAGGGGGATGTGGTAGGTGAGACACTCGCTGAAATTCAGGGTGGCCCTGGTAGGGTTCATCTCCCTCTTCTTTGCCCTGATCTTCCTTGCTGCCGTGGGTTACCACATGGTGCGTAAAGAGATCTTCAGGAGTGCCCGGGACACCCTGGAGGAGCTGGCCTCCATCAAGGCCCAACACCTGTTGCATATTCTGAACGTGAGGGCCAAGGAACTGGCCCAGATTGGCAGTTCCTATGAATTCATGAACTACCATGAGAGGGGCAATCCCTATGCCCTGGGCAGGTACATGGTGACCCTCTCTCCCCGTTACCCCTATATGGTCTACGTGAATAAGGATGGGGTGGGGGAGATAGAGGTGGTGAGGGGTGAGGTCTCCTTTGTCCGAAAGGACATGACGGGAGACCCCCTGGTGGCCGAATCCAGGAAGGTGGTCAACAGGCCTGTGACTTCCAGGGTCTTCAGGTCAAGGATCCTGGGGGAGCCCGTGGTTGAGGCCTGTTTTACCAGGTTGAACTATTTCGACGACTTTGTGGGAACCCTTTGTATCCAGATACCTGCCACTTCTTTTTTCTACACCTTGCGGAAAGGGGGGCGCTACCTCTTTGTGGTGACCACCCAGAAGGGAGAGGTTCTTTTCCCCAGGGATCGCCGGATCTTCTGGGGTGGGGCGGGAGTTGGAGTCTCCAAAAACAGGGTGATGGTGGATGGTCGAGCCTACATGATGGTCTCCCATTACCTCAAGCCTCTGGGTCTTAAACTCTACGCCCTGGGGGACCTCCAGGAGATCTCCGCCCCCGTGTTCCACTTTGGTTTCAGTATCTTCATCGTTTCTGCCTTCATCCTCCTTTTGGCCACGGCGGGATTCTACGCCGGAAGCAGTATGGCCATCCGTCCCCTGGAGGACCTCACGGTGGTGGCCAGAAGGGTGGCCACCACCGGGGAGCTGGTGGAGCTGGAGGAGGGTCCCCGGGAGGGGGAGGTGGGTCACCTCTACATGGCCTTCAAGAGCATGATGGACAAGCTCCGGGAGAGCCACCTCCGTTTGAAGAAGTCGGAGAGTCACTACCGCCTCCTGGCCGAGGGTATTCCCGAGGTGGTCTTCAGCTTCGACAGAGAGGGGAAGATCAACTACGTCAATACCAGGGTGGAGGACCTGTTGGGGGCGGCCCGGGAGGAGTTTCTCCAGGGCGGGCTGGAGAGGCTCCTGGAGTACATCTATCCCCAGGACAGGTCCAGGGCCAAGGCCTTCTTCGCGGAGATCATGGACCACAAGAAGGAGGAGATGGAAGAGCTGAGGATTCTGCCCAAGAACGGGGGCAGGCCAAGGTATGTGATGCTGGTGGTGAAGCCCTCACCGGGTGGGGAGTCCTTCACGGGACTCATGGTGGACCTCACCGTCACCAAGAAGCTGGAGCAGGTGGCCAAGGAACTGGAAGAGGCCCATACGGAGCTGGTGAGGGTTCAGAAGATGGCGGCCATAGGGCGTCTGGCTTCGGGGGTGGCCCACGAGATAAACAACCCCCTCATGGCCATTGTGGGATACGCAGAGAAGTGGATGGAGGAGGTGGAGAAGTGCAATCCCGAGTTGGCCGATGACCTCCAGAAGATCTATGGAGCCTCCATGAGGGCAGCGGAGATTGTGAGGGCCCTGCAGCTCTTCTCCAGCACCCTCAGGGACACGGAGTGTGAGATGGTGGATGTGGAGGAACTCCTCTCCCAGACCCTTTCCGATATGAAGAAAGGCCTGGAACAGGAAGGGATATCCCTGGAGTGGCGGGTGGAGGAGGGACTTTCTCCCCTCTTTCTGCCACCCCAGTACATCAGAGAGATACTGGTGAACCTGGTGGGGAACGCCAAGGACGCCATTGGGGGTTCGGGGAAGGGCTCCCGGATTGAGGTGGAGGTGGAGAGGGACAGGGCAGGCCTGGTGATAAAGGTCTCCGACGATGGACCGGGCATACCCCAGGGTATAAGGAATCTCATCTTCGATCCCTTCTTCACCACCAAACCCCCCGGTCGGGGCACAGGTTTGGGCCTCTCCATGGTTCAGCAGATGGTGGAGAATCTGGGTGGAACCATAAGGGTGGAGAGCACCGAAGGCGAGGGGACCACTTTTGTGATCAGGATTCCCCTGGAGCCTGGAAGAAGGACTGGACAATGAGCTTGAGGATCAGGGGGGCGCTGCTGGTTGCTGCCGTCTTGGCGGTGGTGCTGGGTATCGGAGGATGGGTCCTGTACAGGAACGTGAACGATCTCACCTACTATCTGTTGAAGAACAAGGCGGCCACCATAGTGCAGCAGGTCTTCATCGTCAGGGAGTGGGTGGGAAGCCATGGCGGGGTTTACGTGAAGAAGGGTGAGAACAGGTATGTTCTCACCGTTCCCGCCTTCGTCACCAAGGAGCTTACCAGATACTCCTCGGGTATAAAGTACAGGCTTTTCTCTTCCCATCCCATCAATCCCGAAAACGCCCCCGATGCCCTGGAGAAGAGGGCCTTGGAGAGCTTTGCCAGGGGCAAGAAGGAGTTCTTCACCCTGGTCAAGAGGGACAGGAAGAGATTCGTGGTCTACGTCACACCCCTCATGGCCACTCCCAAGTGCCTGCCCTGCCACCCGGGGGCCAAGGTGGGGAGTCTCTTGGGTGGGTTGGGAGTCACCTTCTCTGCGGAGAAGGAGCTGAGCACCATGTCCCACTACGCCCTGGGGCTGGGGGTGGGAGGGGTTTCGGCTCTATTGGTTACCCTCTTCATGGTGGTGTTCCTTCTGGATAGGGAGGTGGTGGGTAAGGTTAGAGAGGTGGAAAGGGGTTTTGCCAGGATCTCCCAGGGAGACCTGGATGTGAGGCTTCACCTCAAGGGGGCCCAGGAGTTCGTCTCCCTCTCCCGGGGTTTCAACCACATGGTGACCAGACTCTATGAGCAGGAGAAGGCCCAGGAGCGCATGACCGAGAGGCTTCAACTGGAAAAGGCCAAATTCCAGCGTCTCTTCGAGGGGGCCATGGAGGGGATAGTATTCCTGGACAAGGAGGGGAAAATCAGGGACCTGAACCCCGAGGGCATGAGACTTCTGGGTTGTGAGGAGAAAGAGCGGGTGGTGGGCCTCGATTTCTTCAAGGATATCTGCTCTTGTGGTGAGCTCTTTCTGCGCCTCACCAGTGAGGGTGAGGTCCGGGAGACGGAGGTGCCCCTGAAGAGGGTTTCCGGAGGAGAGGTGGTGGTGGATATGTACTGGTTCTCCGTGGGTGATCTCCACTGCCTCTGGGGATACTGGGGCATGATCAGGGATGTCTCTGAAGAGAAGAGTCTGGAACGCCAGCTCATCAAGGCCCAGAGGATGGAGGCCATCGGTGTCCTGGCGGGGGGCATCGCCCACGACTTCAATAACATCCTCTCAGGGGTCCTGGGATTCGTGGAACTCTGCCTGGACGAGGTGCCCAAGGGTTCCCAGGTCCATGAGAGACTCACCATGTGCATGGAGGCCCTCAAGAGGGGAAGTGGCCTCACCCGTCAGCTCCTGGACTTTGCCAGAGCCCGGGAAGACCAGATGCGTCTCCTGGACCTCAACCTCCTGGTGAAGGAGCTCTCCAAGATCCTGAGGGAGACCCTGCCCAAGATGATAGAGGTGGAGGTCTCCCTGGATCCCCAGCTCAAGTTCATCATGGCCGATCCCTCCCAGATCCACCAAGCCCTCCTCAATCTCTGTATAAACGCCAGGGATGCCATGCCCCAGGGAGGGAGACTCTTGCTGAAGACGGAGAACGTGACCCTGGAGAAGGAAAACCCCGAGCTGGGACTGGCTCCCGGCAGGTATGTGGTCCTTACCGTCTCCGATACGGGCTGTGGCATGGATCAAGAGACGGTGAAGCACATCTTTGAGCCCTTCTTCACCACCAAGAAAGAGAGGGGCACGGGCCTGGGCCTGGCCATCACCTACTCCATAGTGAAGGGGCATGGGGGGGCCATAGAGGTGGAGAGCCAGGAAGGGATGGGCACCACTTTCAGGATCTATCTTCCCTCCATGGAGGTGAGGGAAGAGGAGGAGGCCACCGTTCCCCACACCCTGATGAAGGGTAAGGGGAAGATCCTGGTGGTGGATGATGAACCCATGGTGAGGGATTCGGTGGCGGCCATGTTGGCCAAGTTGGGTTTCGAGCCCGTGAAGGCCTCTTCGGGGGAAGAGGCCCTGGAGATATACAGGAGGGAGGGCAGAGAGATCGTGGCGGTCCTCCTGGACCTCTACATGCCGGGCATAGGGGGGGTAAAGGCCCTGGAGGAGCTCATGAAGATGGAGCCCAAGCCCAAGGTGATCATATCCTCGGGATACAAGGACAAGGACCTGGAGGAGGCCCTGAGGGAGATGGGGGCCCTGGCCTACCTGAACAAGCCCTATGGCCATAAGGAGCTCTCGGACATCCTCAGGAGGATAGTGGGAGGTTGAGGGGAGAGCCCTTGGATAAAGGGGTGGTAGTATTCTCCGGGGGCCTGGACTCCACCACGGCCCTCTATTGGGCCCGGGAGGTTTTCCGGGAGGTGTATGTCCTCACCTTCTTCTACGGCCAGCGCCACGCCCTGGAGGTGGAGATGGCAAGAAAGATCGCCCGGAGGGTGGGGGTGAAGGAGCACGGGTTTCTGGAGGTTGACCTCACCCAGATAGGGGGCTCGGCCCTGACCGATCCTGCCCTGGAGGTGCCCCTGGACAGGGAACCTGTCCAGGAGGGAATCCCCATCACTTACGTACCCTTCAGAAACGGCATCTTTCTCTCCCTGGCGGCGGCATGGGCTGAGGTGAGGGGTGTCTCCCACGTGGTGGGGGGATGGAATGCCGTGGACTTCTCGGGGTATCCCGATTGCAGGGAGGGGTTTTTGAGGGCCATGGAGAGGGCCATAAACCTGGGCACCAAGGCGGGGGTGGAGGGGAGGCCTTTCACCATCCATGCTCCCCTCATTCACCTCTCCAAGGCCCAAATCATCTCCCTGGGCCTCTCCCTGGGGGCAGACTACTCCTGGTCCCTGTCGTGCTATACAGGGAGGGAGGTGCCCTGTGGTCGGTGCGACAGCTGTATTCTTAGGGCCAGGGGATGGAGGGCGGTGGGGATCATGGACCACCTCCTGGAAAGGCTCATGAGGGAGGGGAAGCTTTCCGGGGAGGACGTCCTCAAAATTGCTTAATAGGGTCCTGTTAAGGGAGAAAATGTTGACACGGGGGGAGGGGGAATTTATATTCTACCCCCGTAACATATCACGGTCGTGGTTCTTTCAAGTTCCTTTGCGCGCCCATAGCTCAATTGGATAGAGCACGGGACTACGGATCCCGGGGTTGGGGGTTCGACTCCCTCTGGGCGCGCCATCTAAAGGGGAAAATGCAGGTCTATTTCGATGAAAGGATAGTATGCAGCTTCATGGAGGAGGCCCTGGAGGAGGCCCAGAAGGCCTATTACCTGGGTGAGGTTCCCGTGGGGGCTGTGGTGGTGGACAGGGACTACAATATCGTGGCCAGGTGCCACAACCTCAGGGAGACCCTGGGAGACCCCACGGCCCATGCGGAGATCCTGGCCATCAGGGAGGCTTCCAAGAGGTTGGGGGACTGGAGGCTGTCGGGGTGTAGCCTTTTCGTCACTCTGGAGCCGTGTCTCATGTGTGCGGGGGCCATTGTCCAGTCCCGGATGGAGTACCTCTTTTTTGGCGCCCGGGATCCCAAGGCCGGGGCCGTGGTCTCCATGTATCGGGTGCTGGACGATCCCCGGTTCAACCACAGGGTGAACTATTACCCGGGAGTGTTGGAGAAGAGGGCTTCCCTCATTCTCAAGTCCTTCTTCTCGGGTCTCAGGGGTAGACGGAGGGGAGAGGTGGCCGAGTGGACGAAGGCGGGTGACTCGAAATCACCTGACCCCTACTGAGGGGTCCGTGGGTTCGAATCCCACCCTCTCCGCCAGTCAATTCTGGAAAGAAGAACGAAAAATCATGTCCAGGCAGTAGAAGGAGTATTCAAATGGGAAGGAGTGAAACCATCACTGCGGAGGGTCTCAATCTTCAGGAACTCAAGAGGATGACCGTTTCTCAGCTCATGAAGCTGGCCAGGGAACTGGGAATTTCGGGTCTCTCGGGTTTGAAGAAGCAGGAGCTCATCTTCCGTATCTTGGAGGGCCAGGCCCAGAAGAACGGCCTGCTCTTCGGTGAGGGGGTCTTGGAGGTGCTGCCCGACGGCTTCGGCTTTCTCAGGTCCCCTACTTACAACTATCTCCCCGGCCCCGACGACATCTACGTCTCCCCCTCCCAGATCAAGAGGTTCAGCCTCAAAACGGGGGACACGGTCTCCGGCCAGATCAGGCCCCCCAAGGAGGGGGAGAAGTACTTCGCCCTCCTGAAGGTGGAGGCCATCAACTTCGAAAGCCCCGAGGTGGCCAGGGAGAGGATCCACTTCGACAATCTCACCCCCCTCTATCCCGACGAGAGGATCGTACTGGAGACCGCTCCCGACAACTTCTCCATGAGGGTGATGGATCTCATCACCCCCATCGGCAAGGGCCAGAGGGGCCTGATTGTGGCTCCTCCCAGGACGGGGAAGACGGTCCTTCTCCAGAATATCGCCAACTCCGTCACCACCAATCACCCTGAGATTTACCTCATAGTCCTTCTGGTGGGTGAGAGGCCCGAGGAGGTGACGGACATGCAGCGTAGCGTCAAGGGTGAGGTGGTGAGTTCCACCTTCGACGAGCCTCCCCAACGCCATGTCCAGGTGGCCGAGATAGTGATAGAGAAGGCCAAGAGGCTGGTGGAGTGCAAGAGGGACGTGGTCATCCTTTTGGACAGCATCACCCGACTCACCAGGGCCTACAACGCCATGGTGCCCTCCTCTGGCAGGGTCCTGTCGGGGGGTATCGAGGCCAACGCCCTGGACAAGCCCAAGAAGATCTTCGGCACGGCCAGGAACATCGAGGAGGGGGGGAGCCTCACCATCATTGCCACGGCCCTCATCGAGACGGGCAGCCGCATGGACGACGTGATCTTCGAGGAGTTCAAGGGCACGGGCAACATGGAACTCCACCTCATCAGGGCCCTGGCCGACAGGCGCATCTTCCCCGCCATAGACCTCCAGAAGTCGGGGACCAGGAGGGAAGAGCTTCTCCTCTCCCAGTTTGAGCTCAACCGCATCTGGATCTTGAGGAAACTCCTGGCCACTCTGAGCCCCGTGGAGGCCATGGAGTTTCTCCTCAACAAACTGAGGGGGACCAAGAGCAACAGGGAGTTCTTGGAGTCCATGAGCGCTTGAGGAATGGAGGGTTATGGGGATCAGGGTCAAGTGGAGGGACCTGGAGAGGGAGACCCTGGCTCCCCCGGGTGTCAAGCTCAGTTACCTTCTCGCCAAGGAGAACATAGACTTTCCCTTTCCCTGCGGCGGGGAGGGTCTGTGCGGCCGTTGCAGGGTGAGGTTCTTGAAGGGTCCTCCCCCCCCTACTCCGGCTGAGAGGCGTCTCCTCACCCCCCGGGAGATAGAGGAGGGGGTGAGACTGGCCTGCCAGGCCGTGATCACCCGGTCCACGGAGTTGGAGCTTCTGGGGGGAGGTACGGTATTGCCCAGGGACTTTCTCTTGGACTTGACCTCCTTGGTCCCCTGTCTCCAGCCTCCCCGGGAGGGCTCCCGGGCGGCGGCCCTGGACCTGGGTACCACCACCCTGGCCCTTTCCCTCCTGGATCTGGGAGAAGGCACTCGTCTGAACACCCGGCTTGTTACCAATCCCCAGAGGGCCTGGGGGGAAGACGTGGTATCCAGGATGAAGGCGGCCCTGGAAGGGAAGGAGAGAGAGTTGGCCCAAGTGGTGTGGGACCTCCTCCTTCCCCATCTGGAGGGGGCCTCTTATCTGGTGGTGGCGGGCAATGCTGTCATGGAGACCATCCTGGCGGGTCTGCCTCTGGACACCCTGGCCCGCTATCCTTTCCAGGCTCCCTTTGCCGGGGGCCAGTGGCGGGAGGAACCCTTCCCCCATTATGTGATGCCCCTGGTGGGGAGGTTTCTGGGGGGAGATACTGCGGCCCTTTTGTTGGTGTTGGACCTCCTGGGAGCCGGCAGGCCGGCTTTGGCTCTGGATCTGGGTACCAACGCCGAGGTCCTTCTCCTCACAAAGGAAGGGGTAAAGGCCGCCTCGGCCCCTGCTGGCCCGGCCTTCGAGGGCGTGGGCATCTCCTCAGGAATGGGCCTCTCCCCGGGGGCTGTGGTCCAGGTGGAGATGAAGGGGGATGGATTGGTTCTTCACACCCTGGACGGTGGTCCTCCCAGGGGCTTTTGTGGCTCGGGGCTCCTCTCCCTCACAGCCCTCCTCCTGAGGGAGGGAGTGGTGGATTCCACGGGGAGGATAAAAGACGAAGGTGAGCTTTCTCCCTTCTGGAGAGAGAGGAGGGTGGAGGAGGGACTTGTCCTGGAGGGTGGAATCACTTTCACCCAGGGAGACCTGAGAAAGATCCAGTTGGCCAAGGGGGCGGTAACCAGCGCCTGGCGGACGTTGCTGAGGGAGTACGGGCCTGTGGATGGCCCCTCTGTCGTCTATCTGGCGGGGGCCTTTGGTTCTTCCTTGTCCCTGGTGGATCTGGTCACTCTGGGGTTGGTACCCAGGGAGGTGAGGGAGGCCGTACATCTCGGTAATACCTCTCTGGTGGGAGCCGAGGCCGTGGCCCTCTCCCGGGACTGCCTTGAGAGGGCGGAGGAGCTGGTTTCTGAGGTGGAGGTGGTGGATTTGGCCATGGTGGAGGGTTATCAGGATATCTACATAGAGAGCCTTTCTTTTCCCCTTTGAGCCATGGAGATAGTGAATGCGGATAGGCTGGCTCCATGGATGGACGCCCTGGTGGAGCTCTATCAGGAGGCCTATGAGGGGTTGGAGGAGTATGCCTACACCCGGCCCCGGGACGTGCGCCGTTATATGAGGTGGCTCCACAGGAGGGCTCCCCGGTCCTTCTTCCTGGCCCTGGAGGGAGAGAGGCTCCTGGGGTTCATAGTGGCTGATGCCCAGTGGATGGAGAATGGTGAGCCCATAGGGGAGATCCACGAGATCGTGGTGTCACCGGAGGCCAGGGAGAAGGGGGTGGGCAGTGCCCTTATGGAGAGGGCCCTGGGGTTCTTCAGGGAGAGGGGGCTCCCCAAGGCGGGACTCTGGGTGGGGGAGCATAACACCAAGGCCCATGACTTCTACCGCCATCTGGGGTTTGAGGACAGGGGTAAGGTGGGTAGGTGGATAAGGATGGAGAGGCTTCTGTGATGGGCATCTCCTCTGGGGGAGGTCTCTCCATCCTTTTTGAGAGGGTCTGAAGGTGGCGGCCTTTCGGGAGGGGGCTGGGGAGGGAGGGGTGAAAATATGAAAAAACCGGGTTTCCTTTATCTGGCTTTGCCCTTTGCCGCGGTGAACGGGGTGGTATGGGGGGTGGGCATAATAGTCATCCCTCTGCTGGCCGGCACGTCCTCCAAGGCGGGCGTGGCCTTTGGAATGATCAACCTGGGCATAGCCCTGGGGGCCGTCATGTGGGGGGTTCTATCCCGGTGGGTCCAGGTGGACAGGCTGGTGTTTGCCAGCTGCATCCTCTCTTTTGTGGTCTGGTTGGCCATGGCCGTGATGCATGGGAAGGCCCTGGTGCCTCTGGCCTTTCTCTTCGGTTCTTCTGCGGCGGGCATTTTTGTACTGGCCAGCGTGGTGGTCACCCGGGTCTACCGGAAGGACCAGTGGGACAGGTATGTCTCCCTTATGCAGGCCTTCATGACGGGAGGAACGGTGGTGGGCCTCCTCCTGACCTCTGTATGGGCCGGTCCCCTTGTGGGGATTCCCCTCCTGGCCCTGGGGATTGTGGTATGCATCCCCATGAGCAGGCACATGGCTGGAAAGGGGGAGGAGCACCCCCTTCATCCCCGTTGCCTCAAGCCCAAGATGCATTTCTCCGAGTTCTTTACCGGCTACTTCCACCGCCGGTTCAGATTGGAGCACCTCTTTCATCTGAAGGAAAAAGAGCTCTTCAGGCTCAATTTGAGATGGGGGCTGGCCCTGCTGGCCGTTGCCCCTGTTTACGCCATATATCCCCTTCTCATGAGGGATGCTTTCGGCGTGGGCCAGCGCTCATCTTCCCTGGTGTACGCAGTGAGCACGGCCATAGGGGTGGGCTTCTTCGTGGTGGCGGGGAGGCTCTCAAAGAGATCCACCTCTGCTCTACCCTTCAACCTCGGCCTTCTTCTGTATTTCCTCACCTTTGTCTTCATGCTGGTGGGCTATGCTTTTAAAATGAAGGCCCTGGGGGTGGTTGGATTCATGGTCATGATCTTTGCCTGGTCTTTCATTTCCGTGGGCATGAACCTCTCTGTGGTGGAGATGATGGATGAGGACCACAGGGCCGAAGCCCTGGGAGTGGCCAACGCCATCCAGAGCCTGGACAATGTGGCGGGGGGCATGATGGGCGGGGCCCTGGCTTCCCGGTTTGGTGATACATCCATTATGGCCCTGGGGGTGATCCTCACCCTGGCGGCCCTTTTAACGGGACTAAAGATAAGGAGGTTGTAGACATGCTTTCTAAGAAGAGGATACCCGTGAGGAAACACATATCCGCCACCTATGCCAGCAGGGCCTTTACCCGGCCCATACCCCGCTATGAGATCCCTGAAGATGGAGTGGGGCCGGATGTGGCCTACCAGCTCATTCACGATGAGATGAACCTGGACGGTAATCCCGCCCTCAACCTGGCCTCCTTTGTCACCACCTGGATGGAACCCCAGGCCGAGAGGCTCATCATGGAGAGCCTGAACAAGAACCTCATAGATCAGGAGGAGTACCCCCAGACGGGGGTCATCCAGGCCAGGGTGGTGAACATGCTGGCCAGGCTTTTCCATGCCCGGGAGCAGCACGAATTTGTGGGAACGGCCACCGTGGGGTCATCGGAAGCCATTATGCTGGGTCTCCTGGCTCACAAGTGGAGCTGGCGGAAGAGGAGGGAAGGGAAAGGGACCTCCAGCCCCAATCTCGTGGTGGGAGCGGACGTCCATGTGGTGTGGGAGAAGTTCGCCCGGTACTTCGACGTGGAGCTCAGGGTCATTCCCATGGAGAAGGGGAGGTACACCCTGGACGTGGACAGGGTGAGGGAGGCCGTGGACGAGAACACCATATGCGTGGGGGCGGTGTTGGGCACCACCTTCACGGGCCAGCTGGATCCCGTGAAGGAGCTCAACGACATGCTCCTGGAGCTCAAGGGTCACAGGGGCCTTGATATACCCATCCACGTGGATGCGGCCAGTGGCGGATTCCTGGTGCCTTTCCTCTATCCCGAACTCCAGTGGGATTTCAGGCTGGAGCAGGTGAAGTCCATAAACGTCTCGGGTCATAAGTACGGCCTGGTCTATCCCGGAGTGGGATGGCTCATCTTCAAGGATAGGGAGTACCTGCCGGAGGATCTCATCTTCTACGTGAACTACCTGGGTAGCCAGGAAGCCACCTATACCCTCAACTTCTCCCGGGGCAGCGCCATGGTGGTGGCCCAGTATTACAATCTCCTCAGGCTGGGCAGGAGGGGTTACAGGGCCGTAGCCCAGAGCTGTCTATCCAATGCCAGGTATCTGGCAGAGAGGCTGGAGGAGATGGGGATATTTCGGCTCACCCACAGGGACATAAGGCTTCCCGTGGTCACCTTCTCTTCGGATGAGGTGGACGTGTACGAGCTCTCCCGCCGACTCAGGGGCAGGGGGTGGATTGTTCCGGCCTACAATCTTCCCCCAAACGCCCAGGACGTGAACATCCTCAGGGTGGTGGTCAAGGAGAACTTCAGCCGGGACATGGCCGACATGCTTCTCTCCCATATGGGAGAGACCCTGAAGGAGATGGGAAGGGGGAAGAGAGGAGACGGGGAGATCCCCCGGATCGGGGGGCAGATCCACACCAAGATATGCTGATGGGATTAAAAGAGGCCCTCCAGGAGCTTCTCCAGGGTCCGGTAGGCCAGAAGGAGTTCCCCTATGTCCGTCTTCTCCTGGGGGGTGTGGCAGGAGGGCAGGTATCCTGGCCCGAAGATGACGGACTGGGTCCCCCCTTCCAGGAGGTGGGCGGCATCGGTCCAGCTTTTCATGCCCGCCAGTGGGGCTTCTTTCCCCGTGACCCCTTCCAGGGCCCGGGCCAGGGTTTTGACGATCCAGGACTGGGGGTCTATCTCCAGGGGTAGGGAGACGTCCTTAAATACGTAGTCCGCCCCTTCCTCTTCCAGGATTCGGGTGATTTCCAGGGCGGCCTTCTCCACATTCTGGTGGGGAAGGATGCGGAAGTCCAACAGTCCCCGACACCGGTGGGGCACCCTCAGGGTGCCGTCTCCTCCCGAGAGTTGGAGGATGTTCATCAGGGACTTGCCCAGGAGAACGTCTTCTTCACCCAGGAAGGGGAGGTGCCTGAGGCGTTCTATGAGTCTCAGGGCCTTTTCTATGGCGTTTTCCCCTGCTTCCACCTCGCTGCCGTGGGCCATCTTTCCCAGGGTGGTGAACTCCACTTCCAGGGAACCTGCCTGGCAGATGCAGATCTTCAGCTCCGTGGGTTCCAGGACTACACCCCAGGGGGGGAGCTTCTCATGGGCAAGGGTTTCCGAACCCCTTCCCTGGTCCTCTTCGTCCACCAGAAAGGCGAAGGTGACGGGAAGTCTATCCAGTTCTCCGGCGAACCTCATCAGGAGGGCCATGAGGATGGCCACTCCCGCCTTGTCGTCGCAGGCCCCCAGGCCCCACACCGCTCCTCCTTCCACCCGGGGCTGGGGAGGCAAACCCTCCAGGGGCGGCACGGTGTCCACATGGGAGACCAGGATGAGGCGGTTCCCTTCTCTGTGGTTCACCAACAGGTTGTACCACAGACCCTCCACCCGTTGCCTGAGGGCGGAGATCCCCAGGGCAGTGATAAAGTCTTCCAGGTAACCCAGGATCATGCCCTCTTCCCCGGATACACTGGGGATGGCCACCAGTCTCACAAGCTGATCCACCAGAAACTCTTCCATGGCGCCTTCTTCTATATCAGCGGGATGTAAAAAGGAATAGGGCAGGGTGGAAGCCTGGTTTCACCTTCCTCTTTCTCCCCGGAAAGGGGTTTCTCCCCTGGGCCTGTTGCCTCATCCTTGACGCCACAGTTATAGTGAAGTGGTGATGCTGGAGAAACGAGTCTAGAGAGGGGGATGCCATGGCAAAGAAGAGGGTGGGTCCGGAGGTTTCCCTGTTTTATCCGGCGCCGGTGGTTCTGGTCACCTGCGCCCGGGAGGGGGAGAGGCCCAATATCATCACCATTGCATGGACCGGGGTGGTGTGTTCCGAACCTCCCATGGTGGGGGTGGCCATCCGTCCTGGCCGTTACTCCCATGCTATGGTGGCGGACACCCGGGAGTTCGGGGTGAACTTCCCCAGGAGAGAAGACCTGGAGAAGGTGGACTTCTGCGGTGTGGCCTCAGGCAAGAAGGTGGACAAGTTTGAAAAGTGCGGCTTCACTCCTTTCAAAGGGAAGGCCATCAGCGTGCCTCTCATTAGAGAGTGCCCTGTCAACCTGGAGTGTGTGGTCACCCATGCCCTGGATCTGGGTTCCCATACCTATTTCCTGGGAAGGGTAGTGGAGGCCCATGTGGATGAAGAGCTCTGGCAGGAGGGGGGGCTGAAGGTGTGGGAGGCCTCTCCTCTGGTCTATCTCCCTCCCACTGCCCAGTATGCCTCTCTGGGGGAAGTCCTGGGGAGATACTGCCTGTCCAAGGGAAGGATTTGACCATGATTTACGTGGAGACCTCCCTGGTGTTGCTGGCCCTGGAGAGGGGAGACGAGGGGGAGGAGGCCCGGGGCTATCTGGAGGGCGTTCTCCAGGAGGGGGGACACCTCTCGGAGCTGGTTCTGGCCGAGGTCCATAACCTGGATGAGCCCAGGAGGGAGTGGACGGCCCGGCTGTTGAAGGAACTGCCCTTTCCCCTTTTGAGGGTGAACCTCCAGGCCCTGGAGCTGGCCAATCGCTATGTTTACAACAGGGTCCTGGAAGGACCCCTGAGGGATCTGGGTCTCCACGGGGCCCTGGCCTCCGTGAGGAAGTGTGAAAGGCTGGACACCTGCGATGGCCGCCTCCTGGAGGCCCTGGAGGGTATTGAGAGGGTGAACCAGGTGGCAGGTTATCCTTCGTCCTCCGTCCATCTCCCCCTGGGGGAAGGGTGGAAGGGGGACGAGGAGTTGGACGGGGTGAGGGCCCTCTCCTGGCGGGTCACCTCCAGAAAGAAGGGAGAGGAGGTGGTGAGGGCGATCCAGGAGATGGCCCAAAACTTTATGAAGGAGAAGGGTCTCTCCCTGGAGAAGGTGGGCAGGATTGAGATATTCTGAGTTCAAAAGGGCCGTAGAGCTCCTGGGAATACCCCCGGGCACCAGTCTGGAAGGAGTGAAAGAGATTTACAGAAGGCGGGTGAAAGAGGGGAGCTACCGGGACCTGGCGGAACTGAACGCGGCCTACAGGCTGGTGGTGGAGTTTTGCACACGTTACCCTTTGGCCTTTTCCCAGGAGGAGTTTTACAGGACTTATCCCGAGGAAGCCATAAGGGATGGTTTTTACAACCATCCCTTGTGGGAAGGAGGGTAGGGCTTGGGGGGAGTCAAGGTTGGACTGGCTTTGGGAGGTGGTGCGGCCAGGGGACTGGCCCATGTCGGTTTCATAAAGGTCCTCGAACGGGAGGGAATCCCCGTTCACGCCATTGCGGGGACCAGCATGGGGGCCATCGTGGGTGCCAAGTACGCCATGAATCCCAGTGTCCGGGTCCTGGAGGAGGATATCATTCGCTTTCTGGAGAGCGACGTGTTCAGAAAGGCCCACCTGGATTTCCTCAAGGAGGGAGAGGAAGAGGAGTCCCGGCGGGGCATCTTCTTCCATCTGGCCCGGTATATCTCCAAGAAGGTCTATTACACCCTGGCAGCCAATCAGAGGTCTCTCATAAAGGACGAGACCTTTAAGGAGATCATAGAGTTCCTCATCCCCGATGTACCCCTGGAGTTCACCAGAATCCCCTTCGCCGCCACGGCAGTGGACCTCAGATCGGGGGTGGAGGTGGTTCTTCAGGGAGGATCCCTCCGGGAGACTGTGGCTGCCAGTTGTGCCTTGCCCGGTGTCCTGCCTCCGGTGGAAGTAGGGGAGTTTGAGCTAGTTGACGGGGGATGGTTGGATCTGGTGCCGGGCCACGTGGCCCGGCGCATGGGCGTCCACGTGGTGATAGGGGTGTGGGTGGGGAGCGACCTGGGGGAGGCCTGCTGCTGGGAGAGCTCCATCGATATCCTCTCCAGGGCAGACGAGATCACCCGTCATTACCTGGGGTTTCTCCGGTTGAAGGAGTGCGATGTGGTGGTGGCCCCCGAGGTGAACCATGTCTCCTGGGCGGACTTTGATAGGGCCTGGGAAGCGATAGAGGCAGGAGAGAAGGCGGCCCTGAGGTCCCTTCCCACCATCAGGAAGGCCATCAGGTTGGCCCAGGTGAAGAGGTGGCTTCCCTTCTCCAAGCGTGCCAGTCGTCCCCGGATACCCTTCTTAATTTATCCTTGAGAGCCTCCAGGGCTTGGGCAGTGGCCCTGTAGACCCAGGTCTCTAAGGAGCCCTGAGGGGTCTCCACTGTCACCCGGCGCCTCTCGTATATGCCCTGGTGGACGCCCTCGTAGATGTCGAGGATCATGAGGGATTCCAGGGGCAATTCCCATACCTCTCCTTTCACCCGCCCTTCCCCTGGATAGGCCAGGGGGTAGTCGCCGGGCACGAAGTGGTATAGGATGTGGCAGGGAAGGATCCCGGGCCCCAGGGGATCCCCCTGGAGGTCCATCAGCAGGGAGTGGGCTCTACCTCCCGGCAGGAGAGTGCCGTAGAGGAAGAGGCGGGTGTTACAGGGCTTCCAGGTGGGTGTGGATCCACTCCCAGAGCCTTGCTCTGACCCTGTCTTTCTCTTCACCCGAAAGCCCCGTTCCCGGTACAAAGGGTTCCCCTATCTTGACCCTGATCCTGGCGGGTCTCACTGTGAACCTTCCTTTGGGCATGGCCTCTCTGGTCCCTTTCATCGCCATGGGCACGAAGGGTATACCCGTGTCCATAAGGATGTTGAGCCCTTTCTTTCTGAAGGGTTGGAGCTCTCCTGTGGGAGAACGGGTTCCTTCGGGAAATATGGCGATGGGCCTTCTTATGATACCCTTCTCCAGGCTCTCTTTTATGGTCTTGACGGCCAGTTCGGGGTGCTGGCGGTCGATCTTGAGGACCCGGGCCAGGCTCAGGAGCTGGCCGAAGACGGGTATGCGGAAGAGCTCCTTCTTGGCCAGAAAGTGGGGAGCCCCTTTGATGATGTAGCAGAGGGTGAATATGTCGAAGTAGCTCTGGTGATTGCCCACCAGGACGAACTGGCGCAGGCCTTCTGTCTTCTCTCTCCCCTCCACTTCCACTTTGCAGCCCGCCACCTTTAAAAGGGCCCAGGACCAGATGTAGGCCCCCCAACTGATGGGTCTCCTCTGGGGATCGGGGATGGAGAGGATGGCCAGGGGAATACCCAGGAACACCACTATGGCGGCGGCTGTGATCCACCAGATGATGGATCTCAGAGAGTCCATGGTCATTCTTCTCCTTTCTTGCCGAGGTAGATGAGCATGAAACCGGCTACGGCCATGGCCAGGAGGGAGAACCACTGGGGGAGGGAGAGGGGCCCCAGAAAGCTGCGGGGATCACCTCTGAAAAACTCTATGGCGAAGCGGGCCAGGCCGTAAAGAAAGAGGTAGACGAAAAAGATCTCCCCTTTGAACCTCCTTTTGGGGTAGAGCCAGATGAGCACCAGGAAGATGAGGAGGTTGGCCAGGGCATGGTAGAGTTGGGTGGGGTGGAGGGGTATGCCCAGGGGGGCCAGGGAGTGGGGATTGGTGAAGGTGACGGCCCAGGGGAGCTGGCAGGGTTTGCCATAGCAGCATCCCGCCGAGAAACAGCCCAGCCTGCCCACGGCCTCTCCTGCAGCGATGCTGGGGGCCAGGAGGTCTGCCAGGGGCCAGAGGGGGAAATGGTGCCTCTTCACGTGCCAGAGGGCCATGGCGAAGGCCCCGATGAAGCCTCCATAGAAGGCCAGGCCTCCCCTCCACAGGTACAGGGCCTCCCAGGGTCTCACTTTGAAGTATGCCCAGTGTTCTCCCACGTAGTATATGCGGGCCCCTAGGAGGGTGCCCAGGAGGATATAGAAGGCAAGGTCGGTGATGATCTCGGGTTTCACTCCCTCCTGCCGGGCCCTTTTCAGGGCCAGGGCCATTCCCAGGAGGAAGCCTGCGGCCACGAAGAAGCCGTAGGTGGGGATGGAGAGGGGACCTATCTTTACCAGGATGGGGTGCAACCTTAGGCCTCCTGCTCCCTTTCCATGTACTCCTCTATTCTCTTCACCTCTTCCAGGTATTTTAAAGCCAGGGGGTTTCTGGGTTCCACGTCCAGGATGGCCTTCAAATGTTCCATGGCCTCTTTTATTCTCAGGTCCTGCATGTAGATGAGAGCGATGTCGAAGCGGGCCTGGACAAATTCGGGGGCCAGACGGATGCTGGCTTCCAGGTATTCAATGGCCAGCTCCTTTTCTCCCATCATGTGGTGGGCCCATCCCATCTGCCTCAGGGTCTCAGGCCTGGAGGGTTCCAGGGCGATGGCCTCTTCCCACAGGACCAGAGCCTCCTCCCAGTTTTCCCTCTGGGCCTGGGCCAGTCCCAGGAGGTGGTAGGCCTCGGCACTGGAGGGCTCAAGCTCCAGGGCTTTCCAGAGGAGTTCTTCCGCTTCTTCCAGGTCCCCCAGTTCCAGGCTGCAGCCACCCAGAGCCAGAAGGGCTTCCACCATGTCCGGGGCCAGGTTGAAGGCCAGGCGAAAATAAGAGAGGGCCTTGTCCAGGTCTCCCGTCTGGCGGTAGCACAGGCCCATGTTGTAGGCCAGTTCCGGTGAGCCTTCCCCCTTTCCCCGGGCCCTGGCATAGTGATGGAGGGCCTCTCTGTAGGCCCCCTCCATGTAGAGGATGTTGCCCAGAAGAAAGTTGCAGTCCTGGTCCAGGGGTTCGTGTCTGAGGGCCTCTTCCAGGACCTGCCGGGCAAAGTCGTAGTGCCCCGTGTCCCAGGAGATGAGGGCCAGTTCCCTGTAGGCGGGGGTGAACCGGGGATGGTGCTCCACCAGTTCCAGGAGGATCTGGAAGGCCTGGATCCAGTTGCCCTTCTGGAGGGCCGTAAGGGCCTTCTGATACTGGATTTCCCCTTTCATCCTGCTGCCTTCATCCTTTTAAAGTATCCCCAGATGGCCAGTCCCAGTCCCACGGTGATGAAGGAGTCGGCGACGTTGAAGGCGGGCCAGTGGTAGTGGGCCAGGTGCAGGTCTATGAAGTCTATTACCCTCCCATAGACCAGCCTGTCTATGAGATTGCCCAGGCCTCCTCCCAGGACGGCTCCCAGGCTCCACCTTACCAGGATGGCTTTGGGGGGCAGCTTTCTCAGGAGGGATATGACCACCACAATGGCTATGATGGAGACCACTATGAAGAAGAAAGAGGAACGGTATCCTCCCTGGCTTCCCATGCCGAAGGCTCCGCCGGCGTTTCTCACGTGGACCAGATTTAGGAAGGGGGTGAGGATGAGGGTGGCTCCCTGGGGCAGGTGCTGGATGACCAGGTACTTGGTCCACCTGTCCAGAGCCAGGACCACCAGGGCCATGGTCAAGGGGCCCGTCCACGGATTCCTCATAGGTTGAGCACCTCCAGGCACCTTCTACAGAGGGTGGGATGCTGGGGGTTCTCTCCCACGGTGGGCGAATATACCCAGCACCTCTCACACTTCTTCCCGGGAGCGGGCTCCACAGTGACGGAGAGTAGGGGAAACTCTTCCCCCTTTATCTTCCCCTCTCCAAGGTGGTCTATCTCCACGGCAGAGACGATGAAGAACTCTCTCAGGACCTGGGAGGAGAAGGTCTCGAGGAACTCCAGCTTCCCTTGGGGAAAGTGGAGGGTCACCTTGGCGTCGAAGGGGTGGCCTATGAGTCCCTCTTGCCTGGCCGTCTCCAGGGCCCTGGTCACTTCCTTCCTCACCTCCATGAGAGACTCCCAGGCCTGGAACCTGTCCTGGGGCAGGATGTTTTCCTGGGGCTCGGGGAATAGGGCCAGATGGACGGACTGGGGATCCCGGGGGCTCTTGGCCATATGCTCCCATGCCTCTTCCATGGTGAAAGAGAGGATGGGGGCCAGGAGACGGACCAGGGAGTGGAGGAGATGGTAGAGGGCCGTCTGGGCAGAGCGCCTCTCCCGGGAGGTCTTGCCGTGGATGTAGAGCCTCTCCTTGACCACGTCCAGGTAGACGGAGGAGAGGTCCACGGTGCAGAAGGCGTGGAGGATGTGGTGTACCTTGTGGAACTGGAAGCCGTCGTAGGCCTTTCTTACCCGCTCCATGGTGCCCTGGAAGCGCTGGAGTATCCAGCGATCCATCTCCAGCATCTCCGGATAGTCCATGAGGTCCCGGTGGGGGTGGTAGTCGTGGAGGTTTCCCAGCAGGAAGCGGATGGTGTTTCGTATCTTCCTGTAGGCGTCCACCAGTCCCCTCAGGATGGTCTCGGATATGCGCACGTCCTCGGTGTAGTCCTCGGCGGCCACCCAGAGACGCAGGATGTCGGCGCCGTATTTGTCAATGACGTACTGGGGGGCTATGACATTGCCCATGGACTTGGACATCTTCTTCCCCTCACCGTCCACCACGAAGCCGTGGGTGAGGACCGTCTTGAAAGGGGCTTGGTCCCTGGTGGCCACGGCTTCAATGAGGGAGCTCTGGAACCATCCCCTGTGCTGGTCTGAACCCTCCAGGTACATGTCGGCGGGCCACTTTAGCTCCTCCCGGTCTTCCAGGACGGCGGCATGGCTGGTGCCCGAGTCGAACCATACGTCCAGGATGTCCTCCACCTTCTCGAAATCCCTGCCATTGCACCGGGGGCAGGAGAAGTTGGGAGGCAGGAAGTCCTGGGGGGGACGGCGGAACCAGACATCGGCTCCCTCTTTTTCCGTGAGCTCCACCACCCTGCCGAAGAGTTCCCGGGAGGCCACCACGTGGCCACATCCCTGGCACAGCAGAACGGTGATGGGCACCCCCCACGCCCTCTGCCTGGATATGCACCAGTCGGGTCTCTGCTCCACCATGTCCCTGATCCTGTGTCTTCCCCAGGAGGGTACCCACTGGACCCGGTCTATCTCTTCCAGGCATCTTTTGCGCAGGTTTTGGGCCTCCATGGAGATGAACCACTGGGGGGTGGCCCGGAAGATGACAGGCTCTTTGCACCTCCAGCAGTGGGGATAGGAGTGGGTGATGGGCTCTTCCAGGAGGAGCACCCCTTTTTCCTTCAAGAGGTCGATGACCATGGGGTTGGCCTTCCACACCAGGACCCCCTGGAAATGGCTCACCGTGTGGTCGAAGGTTCCGTCGTCCTGCACCGGGTTATAGACGTCGAGTCCGTAGGCCAGTCCCGACTCGTAGTCCTCCTGGCCGTGGCCGGGGGCGGTGTGAACACAGCCCGTTCCCTGGACCAGGGTGACGTAATGGGCCAGAATGATCACCGAGTCCCTGGGCTCGAAGGGATGGGCGCATTTGAGCCCTTCCAGTTCCCTTCCTTTGGCCTCTCCCAGGATCCTGTAGCCCTTGATGCCCATTTTGCCCATGACGTCTTCCACCAGACCCTTGGCCATGATCCAGACCTCGTCCTCCACTTCCAGGGCCACGTATTCAAACTCGGGATGAAGGGCGATGGCCAGGTTGGCGGGAAGGGTCCATGGAGTGGTGGTCCAGATGAGGACGAAGGCTTTTTTCCCCTTTGCCTGGGGAAAGACCCTGCTGAAGTCGTCGTTGGTGGGAAACTTCACGTATATGGAGGGGGAGGTGTGGTCGTGGTACTCCACTTCGGCCTCGGCCAGGGCCGTCTGGCAGCTGATGCACCAATAGACGGGCTTCTTGCCCTGGTAGATGAGGCCCTTTTCGAAGAACCTGCTCAGCTCCTTCACAATGATGGCCTCGTAGTGGTAGTCCATGGTGATGTAGGGGTTGTCCCAGTCTCCAAAGATACCCAGGCGCTTGAACTCTTCCCTCTGGATCTCGATGAACCGCTGGGCGTATTCCCGGCATACCTGGCGGATCTGGTCTTTGGACATCTCCCTCTTCTTGGGGCCCAGCTCCTTCTCCACCTGGTGTTCGATGGGGAGGCCGTGACAGTCCCACCCCGGGACGTAAGGGATGTCGTAGCCTTCCATGGCTTTGGACTTGTTTATGAAATCCTTGAGGATCTTGTTGAGGGCATGGCCTATGTGGATGTGACCGTTGGCGTATGGGGGGCCGTCGTGGAGGATGTAGGAGGGACGCCCCTTCCTCGCCTCCCTCAGTCTCTTGTAGATGTCCATCTCTTCCCAGCGCTTCAGGAACTCGGGCTCCCGCTTGCTCAGACGGGCCTTCATGGGGAAGGCCGTCTTGGGAAGGTTCAGGGTCTCTTTATAGTCCATGCCTCCCACCTCCATCCTTCTGTAAAGACATTGGGGGAAGGTAGCACCCGCCTGGAAAAAGTGTCAATACAAGCCCCTTTCCCCTGGCTTGGAGGATATGTTATTTCTCCTCTCCTGGAGGTGAGGGGTGGAGAGGGAGATCTTTGTTCATGTGCCTTTCAGGAGACTTCTCCAGGTGAGAGACAAGTTTCTGGCCCTGGGTGTGGGGGCTGAGGTCTACTTCTCGGCCCTGGATCTTGAGGGTCACAGCGTGGAAGAGGTGAAGGCCCGGCTGACTCCCATGGTGGAGGGAGGGGTTCCTTTCACCCTCCATGCCCCTTTTATGGATCTCAACCCCGGCTCCGTGGATCCAGCCGTCAAAGAGGTGACCATGAGGAGGTGGCTCCAACTCTTGCCCCTGGTGGAGTTTGTGAATGCCAGGGCCGTGGTGGTCCACCCTGGATTCGACCACTGGCGGTACGGCACCCTGGTGGAGGAGTGGATGGACCTGGCCGCCCGGAGTCTCCTGGAACTTATGGATAAGTATCCACCCCATCTGGTGGTGGCTGTGGAGAACATCTTCGATAGAGACCCCTGGGTGCTCAAGGGTCTCCTGGAGAGGGTGAACCATCCCCGGGTGGGCCACTGCTTCGATGTGGGCCACTTTCTTCTGTTTTCGGGTACGGATCTGGAGACCTGGTTCCAGGCCCTGGGGCCCCACCTGGTGGAGCTTCACCTCCATGACAACAGGGGTGACAAGGACGCCCATATCGCCATGGGCAAGGGCATAGCTCCATGGGACCGGATCTTCTCCCTGGTGGAGGCCACGGGGAGAGACCCCTTTCTGGTGGTGGAGGCCCATAGCGAAGAGGACGCCCTGGAGAGCCTGAAGTACCTGGAGAGGCGCTTTTACCGAGGAGACTTTGGGGAGGAGGGGTATGGAGCGTAAGAAGGTTGCTATGGATTGGGGATACATGGCCTATCTGGAGGAGGGCAGGGGTCGCCCCCTGGTATTTGTCCACGGTGCAGGGAACAGGGCCCAGGTGTGGGAAGGGGTTATGGAGGAGCTCCGGGGCGGGTTCAGGGTGATTGCCCTGGATCTGCCGGGGCACGGCGCCTCCAGTTGCAAGCTGGAGGAGACCATAGAGGGTTACGCCTCCCGGGTGGAGGAGTTCCTGGATGCCCTGGAGTTGCAGGAGGTGGTCCTGGTGGGCCATTCCATGGGGGGAGCCGTTGCCATAAAGACAGTACCCCGTTCCACCAGGATCTCGGGGGTGGTCCTGGTGGGTACGGGGGTAACCCTGTCCGTGAATCCCAGGATCCTTTCGGGCCTCAAGGAGGATTTCAGGGGTACGGTGGCCGCCATGGCCCGGTGGTGTTTTTCCAAAGATGTCCATCCCCCGTTGGTGGAGAAGGCCGGGGAGATGATGCTCCAGGCGGGGAGGGATGTCCTCTACAGGGACATGTACGCCTGCTCCGTCTATTCGGGTAAAGAGGACCTGGGGGGTATTGCCGTGCCCGCCCTGGTGATCTGCGGAGAAAAGGACGTCATGACCCCCGTGGCCCTCTCCAGGGAACTGGTGAAGAGTATAAAGGATGCCCGGCTGACGGTGGTGGAGGGTAGGGGGCACATGGTCCATATGGAGGCTCCGGGAGCTGTTGCCTTGGCCATAAGGGCTTTCCTCTCCTGAGAGGGGAGTTGCAGTGGATGGAGGAGGGGGTTATTTTATTGACACCTCAGGAGCCCTGTGCTAAACCCTTTGGGCCAATTTTCTGGGAGGTAAATGAGTGATGTTCGCCATAGTGGAGACGGGTGGTAAGCAGTATCGGGTGGCCCCGGGAGATGTGATCCAGGTGGAGAAGCTCCCCGTGGAGGTAGGGGCCCAGATAGAGCTGGACAGGGTGTTGTGTCTGGCCCAGGACGATGATGTGAAGGTGGGTGCGCCTTGCCTGGAAGGGGTCAGGGTGAAGGCCCAGGTCCTGCGACACGGCAAGGGGAGGAAGATCCTGGTGGTGAAGTTCAAGAAGAGGAAGAACTACAGGCGCAAGAAGGGGCACAGGCAGCTCTTTACCGAGTTGAAGATCACCGAGATAGAGGCTTAGGAGGTTTTGTCATGGCCCATAAAAAGGGAGTGGGCAGCTCAAGGAACGGAAGGGACAGCGAGTCTAAAAGGCTGGGGGTCAAGAGGTTTGCCGGTCAGTGGGTGAGCGCTGGCAACATCCTGGTGAGGCAGCGGGGCACCCGTTTCTGGCCCGGGGACAATGTGGGCATGGGCAGGGACTACACCCTCTTTGCCAAGATAGACGGCTACGTCCAGTTCTTGAACAGAAGGGGTAGAAGGTATATAGCCGTCTATCCCGACATGTAGAGGATCCCGGGAGATATTGGGAGGGCGGGGGGAACCCCGCCCTTTTTATTTGGTGGAAGGTTCTCATGGTCTTTGTGGACAGGGTCAAGGTGTACGTTAAGGGCGGCGACGGGGGCAGGGGGTGTGTCAGCTTCCGAAGGGAGAAGTACGTCCCCCGGGGGGGGCCTGACGGTGGTGACGGAGGCCACGGGGGGGACGTGATCCTGGAGGTGGATCCCCATCTCTCCACTCTCCTCGACTTTAAGTACAGGCCTGTCAACAAGGCCAAGAGGGGAGGGCATGGCCGGGGAAAGAGGCAGCGGGGCCGGGACGCTCCCCCCTTGGTGTTGAAGGTGCCTCCGGGTACGGTGGTGAAGGACGCCGAGACGGGTGAGGTGCTGGCAGACCTTGTCCAGCCGGGCCAGCATTTGGTGGTGGCCCGGGGAGGCCGGGGAGGCCGGGGGAACGTCCATTTTGTGAGGCCTTGGAAGCAGGCCCCCAGAGACGCCGAGGAGGGGCGGCCTGGGGAGGAGCGATGGATCGTTCTGGAGCTCAAGCTGATAGCCGACGTGGGGCTGGTGGGCTTGCCCAATGCCGGCAAATCCACCCTCCTCTCCCGGGTTTCGGCAGCCAGACCCAGGGTGGCCGATTATCCCTTCACTACCCTGGTGCCCCATCTGGGAGTGGTTTCCCTCCCGGGCTTCAGGAGCTTCGTCATGGCTGACATTCCCGGTATCATCGAGAAGGCCCACCAGGGGGCGGGTTTGGGCCTGGAATTTCTCCGTCATATAGAGAGGACCAGGGTACTCCTCCACCTGGTGGATCTGTCGGGCTGGACAGATGATCCTTGGGAGGCCTTCCAGACGGTGTCGGAGGAGCTGGAGGCCTACGGCGCCGGACTGGAAGGTAAGCCCCGGATAGTGGTAGGAACCAAGCTGGATCTGGTGAAGGATAGGGATGCTGTGACCTCTTTCGGCGAGAGGGTGGAAGCTCTGGGATTTGACTTCTGCGCCGTGTCTGCTGTCACTGGCGAGGGTATTGGCCCCATGCTGGAGATGACCTGGAGGCTCCTGGACCGGGTCAAGGAACCCCCTGTTGTGGAGGGAATGTGGAAGAGGGATTGAGAGAGAGGTATCTGAGGGGTTGTAGACGCCTGGTGGTGAAGGTGGGCAGCGGGGTGATTGCCCATCCCCAGGGAGGGCTCCGGGAGGAGGTGGTCTCCAGTCTGGCTCAGGATCTCGCCGACTTGAGGAACCAGGGCATGGAGGTGATTCTGGTCTCCTCGGGGGCAGTGGCGGCCGGCATGGGGGTTCTGGGACTCAGGGAGAGGCCCAGAAGCATTCCGGTTAAGCAGGCCTGTGCCGCTGTGGGTCAGGCCCGCCTCATGTGGGCCTACGAGCGTCACTTCGAGCGCTGGGGGCAGAGGGTGGCCCAGGTCCTCCTTACCAGGGACGACCTGGAGCACAGGCGGCGCTACCTCAATGCCAGAAACACCCTCTTCACCATTCTGAAGATGGGGGTCATACCCGTCATCAACGAAAACGATACGGTCATGGTGGAGGAGATCAAGTTCGGGGACAACGACAACCTTTCGTCCTTGGTGGCCATGCTGGCCGAGGCCCATCTCCTGGTCATTCTCTCCACCGTGGAAGGGCTCTACACCTGTGATCCCTCCAGGGGAGAGGCCACTCTCCTTAAAGAGGTGAGATCCATAAACGGAGAGCTGGAGAAATGTGACGTGAGAGGGCTCTCTTCCGTGGGTACGGGGGGGATGGCCTCCAAGGTGGAGGCCATAAAGAAGGCGGTGGCCTCGGGCATTCCCGCCCTCATAGCCCGGGGGGATGAGCCCCGGGTCCTGGCGAGGATCGTTGGGGGGGAAGATGTGGGTACCTTCTTCCTTCCCAGGGAGGAGAGGCTTGTGGGCAGGAAGCGCTGGATCGGGTACACCCTCCATCCCCTGGGGACCCTCGTCATAGACAATGGGGCCGTAGAGGCCCTGGTGAAGAGGGGGAAGAGCCTGTTGCCCAGGGGGGTCCTTGAAGTGAGGGGGACCTTCGATATGGGGGACCCTGTGAGCTGTGTGGACGGAGAGGGAAGGGAGGTGGCCAGGGGCCTGGTCAACTACTCTTCCGCCGAGATAGAGAAGATTAAAGGGGTTCACTCTTCCAAGATCCAGGAGGTGCTGGGCTATCACCATTCCGATGAGGTGATCCACCGGGACAACCTGGTGGTTCTTTACGAGAATTTGTGAGGAGGTGGAGGGTGCAGGCCAAGGAAGAAGTGCTCCAGAGGGTGAAAGAGGCCAAGGCGGCCAGCAGGGTCCTGGCCGGTCTTTCCAGTGGGGTGAAGAACCGGGCCCTTCTGGCCATGGCGGATCTGCTGGAGGAGAAGGGAGATGTCATAAAGAGGGAGAATGCCAAGGATCTGGAGTACGGCCGGGAGAAGGGTCTCTCTTCGGCCCTGCTGGACAGACTCCTTCTCGACGACAAGAGGATCAGGGGGATGGCCCAGGGCTTGAGAGAGGTGGCGGCTCTCCCCGACCCCGTGGGGGAGGTGGTGAAGATGTGGCGTCGCCCCAACGGCCTTCAGATAGGGAAGCTCAGGGTGCCCCTGGGGGTGGTGGCCGTCATTTACGAGTCCAGACCCAACGTGACAGCGGACACCGCGGCTCTGTGCATCAAATCGGGCAATGCCATAGTCCTGAGGGGAGGTTCTGAGGCTATCCATTCCAACAGGGTGATAGCCGCTCTCCTCCAAGAGGCTGCCCAGGATGCAGGGGTCCCTCCCCAGGCCATCCAGCTTGTAGAGACCACGGATAGAGAGGCCGTCTTCCATCTTTTGAAGATGGACGGGTATGTGGACCTGGTGGTCCCCAGAGGTGGCGAAGGGCTTATTCGTTTCGTTGCGGAGAACTCCCGCATTCCCGTGGTCTATCATTACAAGGGTGTGTGTCACACCTTCGTGGATAAGGATGCCGACCTGGAGATGGCTTGGAGTATTGCTTTCAATGCCAAGGTCCAGAGACCCGGAGTGTGCAATGCCATGGAGACCCTTCTGGTTCACAGGGACATTGCCCAGGGGTTCCTGCCAGAGATGGCCCGGCGCTTCAGAGAGGCGGGGGTGGAGCTCAGGGGCTGCCAAAGGTCCAGGCAGTTGGTGCCGGACATGAAGGAGGCCACAGAGGAAGACTGGTACGCCGAATACCTGGATCTCATCCTGGCCGTGAGGGTGGTGGACTCTTTGGAGGAGGCCGTGGATCATATCCACACCTACGGTTCGGGTCATTCCGAGGCCATAGTCACCTCCAACTACGCCACGGCCATGAAGTTCCTCCGGGGAGTGGATGCGGCCGCAGTCTACGTGAACGCCTCCACCCGATTCACCGACGGCTACGAGTTCGGTCTGGGAGCCGAAATGGGCATATCCACCCAGAAGCTCCACGTGAGGGGTCCCATGGGGCTGGAGGATCTCACCTGCTGCAAGTTCGTCATTCTGGGCCAGGGTCAGATAAGGGAGTAGTTTGACTAGATTAAAAAGGTGGTGTAGTCCTTAAGTATGGCTGAGGAGCTGGACCGTCTCGGGATTTTTGGGGGTACCTTCAATCCCATTCACGTGGGCCATCTCGTGGTGGCCGAGGAGGTGAGAGAGCGTTTCTCTTTGGACAGGGTCCTCTTCGTTCCTTCCTATCTGCCTCCTCACAAGTCGGTAGACGTGGCTCCTGCCAGAGACAGGCTGGCCATGGTGAGATTGGCCATCCGGGGGAATCCCTATTTCGGCCTCTCCGACCTGGAGGTGAGGAGGGGGACCAGATCCTACACTGTGGATACCCTGAGGGAGCTGAGTTCCAGGGTCTCTGCCAAGCTTTACTTTCTTATAGGCAGTGAGGCCTTTTTCCAGCTTCACACATGGAAGGAGCCCCCTGAGCTGTTCAGGTTTGCCGACTTCGTGGTCATGAGGCGGGCGGGCAGGGAGGTGACTGTGGAGGAGTTGGAGGACTATCTGGAGGAGTTTCACGGCAGCTTCTCCCAGGTGGAGTTTTATTATCAGGGCAAACTGGAGGATTTGCAGATCTTTTCCATTCATGGGGAAGGATTTGACTCTCGCATTTATTTGACCCCTGTAGTAAATATAGGTATCTCTTCAACAGGAATAAGAAAGAGGCTACGAAAAGGTATGAGTATAAGGTACAGAGTGCCCCTGGAGGTGGAGGCTTATATAGAAGAGGAGGGCCTCTACAGGTGATGTACATTCCAGGAGAGGGGTCTTTTCTTCAAAGAGAAGAGGAGGAGAATGAGGCTGGAAGATAAAGTGAGACTCGTAGCGGAGGTGTTAGAGGAGAAGAAGGGAGAAGACATAGTGGCGCTAGATTTGAGGGAGTTTGCCACTATTGTTGATGCTTTCATTCTGGTTTCGGCCCAGGTTCCCGTGCAGGCCAGGTCTATGGCGGATGAGGTGGAGAGGGTCTTGGGGGAATCCCGGGTCTTTCCCTGGCACGTGGAGGGATACGGAGAGGGGAGATGGATCCTCATGGATTACGGGGACGTGGTGGTCCATATCTTCCTCCAGGAGGCCCGGGAACTTTACGATCTGGACAGACTTTGGGGAGATGCACCTAGCCTGCTCCCTGTTGAGAAGGAGGGATAGATGATCAGGGTTCTTTTGGCTGCCATCATTCCTACCGTAGTCTTCCTCTATGTGGCCATCCTCAATCCCCAGAGCGTCACCTTTAAGCTCACCAAGACCCATAGTTACAGCCTCCCCATGGCGGCTGTGGTGGTGGTGCTGGTGGTTGCCGGGTTTGTGGCAGCCCTGGTGATCATGGCTGGGGGAGAGCTTCGTGGGGCCTTGAAGAGGGCAAAGGAGAAGCGCAGATGGAAGGCCCACGAGAAGAAGATGGCCCTTTTCAGGGCGGCCTTGGGGTGGTTTGAGGCGGGGGACCTAGCCAGGGCCCGGGCCCTGTTGAAGAGACTACTGTCCATGGACTCCAAGTTTCTGGAGGGACTCATTCTTATGGGCGTGGTGGCCAAGGAGGAGGGTAACAAGGAAGAGGCCCTCAGTTGGCACAGAA
>JALUVF010000148.1 GCA_027020915.1 bacterium | reverse complement strand
CATGTCATAGAGGCCCTGGAGGCCATCACCGGCTCCCGATGCCAGGGGGCCAGGCTGGGCTCTACCACCATCAGGTTCTTCCCCGGTCCCATCAAAGGCGGCAGGGTCCGGATAGATTTCGGTACGGCGGGTTCCATTCCTCTCTTTCTGCAGACCCTCTTGCCCGTGGTACTCTTCGCTTCCAATCCGGTGGAGCTCACAGTTATAGGCGGGACCGATGTGCCCATGGGCCCCACCATGGAATTCATCCGCCATCTCTACATGCCTTTCCTCGCTCCCTTGGCCTCCAGGCTGGAGGTCAAGGTGATCCGAAGGGGCTTCTATCCCGTGGGAGGGGGAGAGGTACGCCTGGTGTGTCACCCCAAAAAGGCCAGGCATGCCTTTTCATGGGAGGAATTCCTGGATTACATCCGGGTCTTTGGTCCCATTGAAGCCGGTCTATGGGACACCCCCGGACCGGGGGGTGTGTCCGTGGCCTCCTCCTCCCTCAAAGAGAGGAGGGTGGCCCACCGCCAAGCCCAGAGAGCCGTGGGGCTGTTGGAAGAGAGGTTGAGCGAGGCACCATCCATAGAGATAGTCTACCAGCCCAGTGCCTCTCCTGGCAGCGCCATCACCCTATGGTTCAAAGATCCTCACCGCACCTTGGGGGCTGATGCCCTGGGAGCCCGGGGCAAATCGGCAGAAAGGGTGGCTCAGGAGGCAGCGGAAAGGCTGCTGGATGAGTATACCTCCGGCGCCGAGGTGGATCGGCACCTGGCAGACCATCTGGTCCCCTGGGTGGGGCTTAGGGGAGGTCGGATTAAGGTCTCCAGGGTTACTCTCCACCTGGAGACCAGTCTCTGGCTCTACGACCTCATGGTTCCCGAGAGACCGGTAAGGCTGGAGGGAGAAATCCTCAAGGGTCCCTGGTGAAGGAACCACTTACCCTTCCTTCAACACCTTCAGGACCTCCTGGACATCCGGCAGCTCCCTGATGGGATACACTTTCACCCAGGCCACCTTCTGGTCAGGGCCGATGATAATGTTTGCCCTCTCCGAGAACCCCTCTTTCCTGAGGATCCCATAGGAGCGGGCCACCTCACCATGGGGCCAGAAGTCGGAGAGGAGAGGGACCCTATTCACCCCCAGGGTTTCTGCCCAGGCCTTTTTGCAGGGTACACTATCCACACTCACGCCTACAACCACCGTAATGAGGGCTTCGAAAGAATCCCAGTGCTCCTCCAGGGCCTGCATTTGCTGGGCACACACGGAGGTCCAGGCCAGAGGGTGGAAAGAGAGCAACACCTTCTTCCCTTTACACTCGGAAAGCTGGAATTCTCGCCCTTTGTGGTCCTTAAGATTAAATTCAGGAGCCCTTTCTCCCACTTGGATGGCCATATTCTCCTCCTTAGACGTTTTTGATAACGATAATCACGACAAAATTATTTTCAACTTTCTCAACTCCCGGTTTGTCACCATATCCCTCTGAATGAACCCGGCATTCCAATGCCAGAGATGGCCATACTTCTTTGGCGTGGTCTCTTTCCTTGTTTCCTGCCATAACATGTACAGCTCCGGAAGGAGTCACTGCAGGGGGCTGCTGACGGATTGCTAACTGTACTGGCCCGATTTCGCCCGTTTTGGGCTGCTTTCGCCACCTTGACTTGACT
>JALUVF010000147.1 GCA_027020915.1 bacterium | reverse complement strand
TACCTTATCCCCTGGATTCACAAATGTCATTTCCAAAGAATTCAATGGTAGACCCCGAAAGGATGCTTCTGGCTCCTACTTGAGCAAAGCCTTCGTCCCTATCCGAGGAGCATTCAGCCACTCGGCACTGAGTATCGAAATCAAATAGTTCCGCACCTTATCAATCATTTCCAAGGCTAATTCTTCTGAAACTTGATCAGTCGGTAAAATTGGAGTGTCTTCGTTCGACTTTCCCACGTACAACGAAGCCATTCTACGGAGAACATCCTGATTCAATGCGTCCTGATCACGCTCAGGCTCACCGTGTGCTGCAGAGAACACGCTTTCAAGATAGGACAATTTAACTTTGTGATTTCTGAACGCTAATATAAATTCCTCTTGAGAAACTAAGCCGTAAATCCAGTCTGCAACCATTAGAGCCTTGCCGATTTCTTCGGCTGCAGTAAACGCCAAAAAGTAGGCTCTCGCGTAATGTTGATTTTTGGCTAAAATCTCAGCCTCATCAAGCAAGTCCCACGCATTGGAAAGGCAAACCCGGTAGAGTGCGAAGTAGAAGGACTTAAAATTTTTACCTTCCTTAAGCCGTTTTTCTATTTCTGGATTCAGTTCTTCCATGGAACCCTCATCCCTATATGGTCACTTGTAATTGTGAATCTCTAGCAAAACAGTAGTCAAGTGCACCTGTCAAATTTTTGGGGTTTGGGGTTTTTGTGGGGTTTGGGGTTTTTGTGGTCAGGTCTTGAATTTAGTAATTTCTTTGTTTGGCTTTTCTGAATGCCTTGCTCACTTGGGGTTTTTTTGGGGTTTTCGAGAATTCTCCCACCTCGCCAACGGTGGCGTGGTAGCTATTCTACTTCCAGTCCCCGGGGTGTAATCCCGGGATTAGGAAAGCGTTTTCAGGGGGTTTTTTGCGTATCCGGCTTGGCAGGGGGCTCTAGCTGTCCGTGGGGTGGAAGAGGACCAGGTAGTGGTAGGGGCCTATGTCCATGGTATTATCCAGCTTGAATCCGTAGGGTTCCACCAGCTCGGGAAGCTCCTGGGCTCCTATGCGGATCTCCAAGGGAGGCCCCGGGGGTCCCGGGATCTTTTTGTATTCCACGATGGCCAGGGTGCTCTGGGGCTTCAGTACCCTGGCCATTTCGTTCAATGCCTCTTTCTCTTTCCGGGCGCAGGCCAGGTCGTGGAGGACGTTGGCTATCAGGCACACGTCGACGGATCGGTCTTTCAGGGGAATGGACTGGCCCAGGTCCATCAGCACTGGAAGGATGTTTCGTAAATCCAGTGTCACCGTGGCTTGTTTCAGGAGGTTCAGTCCCTCTGGCCACAGGTCCATGGCAATGACCTTGCCTTCCGGATGGAGCTGACGGGCGGCTTCCAGGGAGTACTTCCCAGGGCCACATCCCAGGTCCAGGAAGATCCGGGCCCGGGAGAGGTGCAACTCCTGGAATAGCCTGGCGACTTCTACTAATCCGAAGCTCTCTTTGCCGGCACCGGGTGGTTTCTCCTTCATTTATCCTTTCCCTCCTTCTGGACCGGGGGCTCCATGTGGCTCCAGCCACCGCCCAGGGCTTTGTAGAGGCGTACCAGGTTGGAGGTCACCCTTCCCTGGCTTTCCGCCAGCCTGTCCTGGTAGTCCTGGAGGGCCCTCTCGGCGTCCAGGACACTGGTGAAGTCCACCAGTCCGGCCTTGTAGCGGTCCCAGGCCAAGCCATAGGCCCTCTGGGCGGCATGGGTGGCTTTTTTGAGGGATTCCAGGCGCTGTTGCTCCTTGGCGTAGGCCACCAGGGCGTCCTCCACCTCCTCCAGGGCGTGGAGGACGGTGGACTGGTACTGGAAGAAGGCCTGCTTCTGCCGGGCGGTCTGGACCTTGATGTTCTGGCGGAGCTCCCCGGCGTGGAAGATCTGCCAGAAGATGTGAAGGCCGAAGTTGGAGGTTCTGCTCACCCATTCCCACAGGTGGCCGCTGGAGACGGATTCCAGGCCTATGGTCCCCGACAGGTTGAATTTGGGGTATAGTTCGGCTTTGGCCACGCCTATCCTGGCCGTGGCGGCGGCCAGCTCCCTCTCGGCCCTTCTCACATCGGGCCTCTGGCGCAGGGTGTCTGCCGGTATGCCCACGGCCACTTTCACGGGGGGCACGGGTATGGGCTTGGCCTCCGCCAGTTCTTTATGGAGGGTGCCCGGCTTCTCCCCCAGGAGGACGGCCAAGCGGTTCATGGCCTTCTCCAGGGCGGTTTCCAGGGCGGGGATCTGGGACCGGGTGTTCTCCAGGACGTAGCGGGACTGCTCCACGGCCAGCTCGTCAATGAGCCCCGCCCGGTATCGGGAAAGGTTCAGCTGGTAGATGCGCTCCTGGGCTTCCATATTGGCCCTGGCCGCCGCCAGTCGGGCCTGGTACGTGCGTACGTCCACGTAATTCAATGCCACCTCCGCCGACAGAGTGACCAGCACGTCCCGGAGTCCTTCCCGGGTGGCCTCCAGCTGGGCCTGGGCCGCTTCCGCGGAGCGCCTTATTCCGCCGAAGATGTCCAGCTCCCAGGATGAATCCAGACCTACCTGGTAGAGTTTTTTCTCTTCTCCCCGCCGTTTGGTCCCCGGGGGAAGCTTTTCCACCTGGTAGGCGCTGGTGCGATACTCCTGGGCCGAGGCCCCGGCATCCAGGTAGGGGAAGAGGCGGGCTTTCTCCATGCCCCTCAGGGCCCGGGCCTCCCTCACCCTGTATATGGCCTTTTTGACGTCCAGGTTGCCCTTGACGGCCCTCTCCTCCAGGTGGGTAAGGATGGGGTCTCCCAGGGTGGTCCACCATTGGGCCAGTTCCCGGGGAGAGGGCCTCTGGGAGGTGAGTCCCCCTTCCAAAGGTGCGTGCCACTTCTCGGGGGCCTGGAGCCGGGGAGGATGGTATTGGGGGGCCACGGCACAGCCTGCCATGAAGGTGAGGAGAAAGGCCAGGGCCGCCAGTTTCTTATCCATCCTTCCTGCCCCTTTCCTCTTTTCGGGAGGATGACCACCCCTTCTCCCCCAGGGACTGGAGGATGTAGTACAACCCGGGCACCAGGAGAATTCCCAGGGTGGTGGCCACCAGCATGCCGGCGAAGACTACGGTGCCGATGTGTCTCCTGCTCAGGGCCCCGGCCCCCGTGGCTATCACCAGGGGAGCCACCCCCAGGATGAAGGTGAAGGCCGTCATGAGGACGGGACGGAACCGGATTCTGGCCCCTTCCAGGGCGGCCTCTTCCACGGTGAGGCCTTCCGCCCTCTTGTCCCTGGCAAACTCCACGATGAGGATGGCGTTCTTGCTGGCCAAGCCCACCAGCATCACCAGCCCGATCTGGGCGTAGATGCTGAAGCTCAGCCCCGTGATCCACAGCCCCAGGAGGGCACCCAGGGCGGCCACAGGGATGTAGAGGATGATGGGCAGGGGAAGGATCCAGCTTTCGTACTGGCCCACCAGGAAGAGGTAGGCGAAGACTATGGCCAGGATGAAGAGTATCTGGACCTGCCCCCTGCTCTTCTTCTGCTGGAAGGAGGAGGAGGACCAGTCGTAGCCGAATCCCTGGGGAAGGACCCTGCGGGCCAGCCCTTCCATGATGGCCATGGCCTCTCCCGAACTGTGGCCCGGAGCGGCCTGGCCGTTGATCCGGACGCTGGGGAACTGGTTGTATCGGTGGATCACCTTGGGCCCCAGGACGGTGGATATGGAGGCGATGCTGCTCAAGAGAACCATTTTCCCCTGGTTGTTGCGCACGTAGAGATGGAGGATGTCCGAGAGATCGTTCCTGAAGGGGGCCTGGGCCTGGACTTTCACCTGGTAGGTCCTTTGAAAGAGGTTGAAGTCGTTGACGTAGGTGGAACCCAGGTAGGCCTTGAGGGTGGAGAAGACCCGGCTCACGGGGACACCCAGGTACTCCGCCTTGGTTCTGTCCAGGTTCACATAGATCTGGGGGGTGTTGGCCCTGAAGGTGGTGAATGTCCGGGCAAGGCGGGGGTCCCGGTGGGCGGCTACCACCAGGGCCCGGGCCACGGCGGCCAGCTCCTGGGGGCTTTGTCCTTCTCTGGCTTCCAGGCGGAAGTCGAATCCCCCCGTGGTGCCCAGACCCAGGATGGCGGGGGGAGGGAAGGCGAAGGCGGTGACGTAGGGCAGGGCCATGAACCTCATCTGGGTCTTCCTCACCAGGGCCATGAGGTGGAGGTCCTTCCTCTTCCTCTCCTTCCAGTCCTTGAGGTTGGCCAGACCGAAGCCCACATTGGGGGCGATGCCGCTCAGAATGCTGAAGCCGCTGACGGTGATCACGTCTTCCACTCCCTCCATCCCCTTCAACTGTGAGCTGATGGCTTTCAGAGCCTTCATGGTCCGGGCCTGGGAGGCCCCTTCGGGGAGCTGGAAGTCCATGAAGAAGTATCCCTGGTCTTCCAGGGGAAGGAAGCTCCTGGGGATGTTTTTGAAAAGGAGGAGGGATGTCCCCACCACCAGGATGAAGAGGATTCCCAGGACCAGGGCCTTCCTCATTAGCCAGGCGGCTGCCTTTACGTAGCCCCTCCTGGACCTGTCCAGAAGCCTGTTGAAGAGGGCCAGGGGCCCCCGACGGTGGAGGTGGATTTCCTTTTTGAACATGAGGGCGCACAGGGCGGGGCTCAGGGTGAGGGCACACAGGGCGGAGATGATGACGGAGACGCAGATGGTGACGGCGAACTGCTTGTACAGCTGGCCGCTGAGGCCCGGGACGAAGGCGATGGGCACGAATACGGCCAGAAGGACCAGGGTAGTGGCCACGATGGGTCCCGTCACCTGCCCCATGCTCTTTATGGTGGCCTCCCGGGCCCCCAGTCCTTCCTCTTCCATGAGGCGGTGGACGTTTTCCACCACCACTATGGCGTCGTCCACCACCAGGCCTATGGCCAGGACCAGGGCGAAGAGGGATATGGTGTTGGCGCTCATGCCCAGGGCCAGGAGGGCGGCAAAGGTGCCGATGATGGATACGGGCACGGCGGCACTGGGAATGAGGGTGGCCCGCCAGTTCTGGAGGAAGATGTAGATGACCAGAATCACTAGAAAGGCGGTGAGAAAGAGGGTGAGGACGATCTCTTGAATGGAGGCCCGAATGTACCGGGTGGAGTCCATGATGATCTTGTAGTCCACGTCCGAGGGGAAACCCTTGGACAGGCGCCTGAGTTCCCTTTTCACCTCCTTCATGGCGTCCAGGGCGTTGGCCCCCGTGGCCCGGTAGAGGGCCATGCCTATGGTGGGTTTTCCATTGAGGAAGGAGCTGGTGGTGTAGGTCTCTCCCGCCAGCTCCACCCGGGCCACATCCCCCACCCGGACCACTCCTCCTTCCCTATTGGTGCGGATCACGATATTCTTGAATTCCTCCGGGCCTTTGAGCCTGCCCTTGCTCCTCAGGGTGAAGTAGAGCTGCTGCCTGTTGTCGATGGGTTCTGTGCCTATGGAGCCCAGGGCCGCCTGGATGTTCTGGCGCCTGATGGCGGTGATGACGTCCTGGGGGGTGAGGCCCATGGCTGCCAGGCGCTGGGGATCCAGCCACACCCTCATGCTGTAGCGTCTCTCACCGAAGATGTAGGCGTCGTTGATGCCTTTGAGTCGTACCAGGTCGTCCTTGATGTACCGGTCTATGTAGTTGCTCAAAAAGACGTTGGACCTGGTGCCCTTGGGGGAGTAGAAGACCAGGACGGCCAGCATGTTCAGGGATCTTTTGCGGATGTCCAGGCCCACGGAGACCACTTCCTTGGGGAGCCTGGGGATGGCCAGCTGCACCCTGTTCTGGACGTTCACCTGGTTGATGTCGGGGTTGGTCCCCACGGCGAAGGTGATGGTGAGGACGTAGGAGCCCTCGTTGGATGAGGTGGATTCCATGTAGAGCATGTTGTCCACCCCGTTGATCTCCTTTTCTATGGGGGCGGCCACGGTGCGAGCCACCGTCTCGGCGTCGGCTCCCGGGTAGTAGGCGGTGACCCTCACCTGGGGCGGCAGGATGTTGGGGAACTTGGCCACGGGTATCCTGAGGAGGGCGATGAGCCCCGCCAAGGTGATGATGATGGATATCACCATGGCCAGGCGGGGTCTATCGATGAAGATCCTGGAAAACATGGGCTACCTGTTTTGTCCCTGGATAATGGCCTTCACCACCTGTCCCGGTTGGACCTTCTGGATGCCCTGGACAATGACCAGCTCCCCGGGAGAAAGGCCTTTCTTCACGGCCCAGAGGGTCCCCACCTGGGGTCCCAGCTCCACCCGGGCCTGTTTCACCCGGTGGTGTTCATCCACCACCAGGACGTAGTGGCCCACCAGGTCCGTGAGGACGGCCTCCTGGGGAATGACCAGCATCTTGACGGGCTTCTCTCTCTTGACCAGGACCTCCACGTACTCCCCGGGAAGGAGGGTGTGGTCCTTGTTGTCCAGGAGGGCCCTAACGGCCACGGTTCCCGTGGAAGGGTCCACCCTGTTGTCCATGAACTCCACCCGTCCCCTTTCGGGGTACATCTCCCCGTTGGGAAGCCTTATTTGTACTACCGGGGGCTTTCCCCTCTTCATGGCCCTCTGGAGCTTTATGAGGTCTCCCTCGCTCACGGAGTAGACCACCCTGATGGGTTCCAGCTGGACAAGGCGGGCCAGGGGACCCTTCCCCGGCCCCACCAGGTTTCCCCTGGTGAAGAAGGTCTTTCCCAAAAGCCCGCTTATGGGGGCCTCTATCCGGGTGTAACCCAGATCTATCCTGGCCAGTTCCAGCCGGGCCTGGGCCTCCTTCAATTGGGCCTTGGCCATGGCCCTGTTGGCCGTGGCGTTGTCCATTTCCGTGGCGGGCACGCTCTCGGGACGGGCGGCCTTGAGCCTCTTGAGGCGCATGTCGGCCTTGTAGAGGGCGGCTTTGGCCTGGGCCACCCGGGCCTCCCACAGTTTCACCCTGGCGAGGTAGGGGGGTTGTTCTATGGTATAAAGAGGGTCTCCCCGGTGGACGTACTGTCCTTCCTTGAAGTTCACCTCTGCCAGGTATCCCGCCACCCGGGGCATGATCTCCACCTCCTGGACGGCCTCCACGTGGCCCACGTACTTCTGGACGGGACTCACTTCTCTCGGCTGGGCAGGGATCACCACCACGGCGGGCATGGGCCTTCTGGGGGATACTTTGGCCCCGGTGCCGATGGGGACCAGGAGAATAATGGCCATGAGGAGTAGTGGCAAAAGGGGCCTGTCAAAAACTCCAGGCCTTTCAGGGGTGGGGAGAGGGGTCATGCCCTTCCTCCTTGACAATTTTAAATGCTTAATTAAAATGCCTCCTAAAATAAGTCAAGGGGGTAGGGCCGTTCATGGCTGTGAGGGAGGATGGGAGGGAAACCCGCCAGCGCCTGCTGGAGGCTGCCTGCGAAGTCTTCTCCCAGAAGGGTTTCCACGATGCCACTGTGGTGGAGATCTGCAGCAAGGCCGGAGCCAACGTGGCTTCCATCAATTACCACTTTGGGGACAAGGCCCATCTCTATATCGAGGCCTGGAAGTACGCCTTCTCTCTCTATCCAGGGCCCCGGGAGCCCGATCCTTCCAAGCCTCCCCAGGAGAGGCTGAAGGAGTATATTCACTCCATCCTCCGGTATTTCATGGATCAGGGCCCCCAGGGCAGGTTTACCCGTCTCTACCTCATGGAGCTCCTCAATCCCACGGGCCTCGTTCAGGACCTGTGGCACCAGCTCATAAAGCCCAAAAGGGAGGTGCTCCTGGGCATCATCCGGGAGATCCTGGGCAGGGAGGAGATGGA
>JALUVF010000146.1 GCA_027020915.1 bacterium | reverse complement strand
CCTTTCTCATCGTTATCCCATGCGCAGTCCGGGCATGATGACCCACATCTGCCGCATCCTATACACTTCTTCTCGTCATATTTGAGCCCTTTATCTGTCACTTCTATGGCATTGACCGGGCAACTCTCTGCACACAATCCGCACAGCATGCACAGCTCTTCAGTAAACTTTTTCCTGGCAACTCCCATGATTCCTATGTCATTCTCCTGGGGCTTGGCACACGAGTTCGGGCATCCAGCTATACTGATCTTCAGTTTATTGGGCAGACCACCCCTACCGTAGAACTCCTTGTCCAACCTGGAAGCCAGCTCCTGAGTATCAATTATTCCGTGGGGACAAACCCTACCCTGGCAAGCCACAATGGTCCTGACACAGTGGCCAGCCACTCCAATTTCCAGGCCAACCTCCCTGAGCTCTTCCTCCAATCTATCCAGATCTTCAATGTGCACATAGGGTATTTCCACTCCCTGGCGGGTGGTGATATGAATGTATCCCCTCCCATACTTATCCGAAATCTCCTGCAATTTTGAGAGTTGATAACCCTCAATACGTCCACCCACTATGTGGAGCCTCACCGAGAAGAGATCACCGTTCTTCTGTCTTATGCATCCATCACTCTTCAATGTGGCCGTCTTATGTCCCTTCATGTCATCCTCTTTTTCAACCGATTCTTCATGCACCAGGATCACTTTATCCCCCTGAACAACAGGTAAGATATGGCCACGGAGAGCAGGGGACTGATGGTCCAAGTGGCCAGGGTCTTCCTGGCGAGTCGCCCTCTCACCGTGACCCCATGTCCGTCTTTCAGGCTGGCAACGGCAAAAATGGAGGCCATCTTCAGGTGGACGAAGGACTGGGGAACCCCCATGGCCGACGCCGTTATCATCAGGGTGCTGGGAATGAAGCAGGTCAACGCCGCTGTGAAAGTCCCCAGGGGCACAATCTCCTTACCCGCCGTGTGGAAAGCCCCCCTGAAAAACACTCCCCCTAATCCGAACAAGGGGGCGATGAGGAGAAAGCCCAGTCCGGAGTTAACCACACCGCCCCCAGCCAGGGGACCCACGATGTTGGCCACGTTGTTCGTCCCGATTGCGAAAGCGTCGTAGCAACTGCTCACCATCACAAAAGCCTTCAGCTTGCCCTCATGGGCGGCCATCTTCTCGTACAGCCTCAGGTTTCCATGCCTGGGAGGATAAAAGAACCTCCCCAGACACAGGGTCGAGAGGTACCCCGCCAGGGGCAGGATCACCCACATGGGAATCAGGAATAGAAAAGTCCGGATGTTGATCTGGCCGAGGCCCAAACCCACCCCGAGGATGGCCCCCACGGTGATCAAACTGGTGGACTGGGGTATCTTCAAAAGGTTGGCCAGGGAGAGGCTCACCATGGCCGCCGCGATGATCACCAGGGACGCACTAAAGTCTATGGCCCCTGCCGGAACGATGCCTCCACTGAGGGTGCTGCCCACGAACCCGCCCAGGAGCACGGCTCCCAGGGTGACGAAAAGGGTGAAGAGCAACAAAGCCTCCTTCCTCCTGACCACACCACTCCCGCAGGCTGCGCCAAAAGAGGCAGCGAAGTTGGCCCCCCCTGCACTCAGGGCAAAGGAGACCACTACCACCAGCAGGAGAAAGGCCTTAACAGGCACTTCTCCTCC
>JALUVF010000145.1 GCA_027020915.1 bacterium | reverse complement strand
CCTCACTTCTTGAAATGCCTTGCTTCTCTTTTTTCCCCTGGCAACAGCCCCGTAACCTATGTGAAGGGCATAAGCCAGGACGGCCAGGACCAGGCAGGAAATGGCCAGGGCCACCAAGATTTCCATGAGGGTGAATCCTTCGTCTCTCAAGGCAGAGGAGCCTCCATAGCAAAGGTCCCCCTATCCCGGCATCGGACCGTCACTATCCAGTAGGTATCTTCACTTGCTTCAAAAGGTCTTTGAGTAAACTCCAATAGAACCCCTTTCCCTTGCAATTTCCCCCCGGCCCCTTCCTCCTCCACAAGGTCCTCCCCCAGAAGGCGGGCTTCCTGAATTCTTCTGGAACACTGGTCCAACATCTCTGCCCTCTTTTTTGCCTTCAACATGAGCCTGTGGGATGCGGTTATCCCACCAAAGAGAAGGGTGAAGGAGAAGGCCAGAACGAGGAGGGCCACCAGGACTTCAATTAAGGTGAAGCCTCCCTGGAACCTCATTCCACCAAACCGCTTGCCGGGTTGAGATGGAAGACCCACTCCCTGTCCCCTGTCTTCACCACGAACTTACCCCCGGCACAGCTCCCGTCGGGAAAGAAGGGGAACTTGTAAAGCTCGGCCCCACTCCATTTAATTCCCTCGCTCTGCAGGGCCACCTCCTGGGGCACGTCCAGAACCTTGTCCGTGCCTTCCAGCCACACCTTTCTGTCACCCTGGTCGATACAAAGGAACACCTCTTCGCCCTTAACCACGGCTTCCATCCTGGCCAGGGCCAGGAGCCTTCGGAACTCACCAGGGAACCTCCTGGCATTTCTCCCTGTTATCCCCTTCAGAACAAAAAAAGAGGTCAAGCCCATGGCCAGGGTGATCAGAACCATAGAGACTATGAGCTCTAAAAGGGTAAAACCCCGGGATCTTTCGGGAGACTTTGAACCCACTTTCTCACTCCCAGCTGGTCACGTCTGCATCCTCTCCCTGACCACCGGGCTCACCATCCCTTCCCAGGGAGTAGAGGTCGTAATCCCCATGGTCTCCTGGACACTTGTAGTGGTAAGGATGTCCCCATGGATCCAAGGGGACTTTGTTCTTCTTCAGATAGGGCCCGTCCCATCCAGGCGCATCCGTTGGCTTCTCCACAAGGGCTTTGAGCCCCTCCTCGGTGGTGGGATACCTCCCCACATCCAGCCTGAACTCGTCCAGTGCAGTCTCCAGGAGGGTAATCTGAGCCTTGGCCGCTTTGATCTTGGCTTTGCCTACCTTTCCAAAAAGGCGGGGACCCACCAGAGCAGCCAACAACCCAAGGATCACCATTACGATAAGCAATTCCATGAGGGTAAACCCCCGGATATCCCCCTTCTTCTGCTTTTGCATTCCTTCCTCCTTAAAAGCCAATGTCATTTATGCTGAATATGGCGAGGAGCATGGATATAACCATACTACCTATCACGATCCCCATGAAAAGGATGATGGAAGGCTCCAGCAGGTTTAAGAACCTCTTAGTCCCTTCTCTGAGGTCTTCCTCCAAGGCTGTAGCGATGTTTGAAAAGGCCTCTTCCAGGTTGCCCGTCTCTTCCCCCACCTCCACCATGTGGAGGCAAAAGGGCAGAAAAAGAGGAGACCCGCCCATAAGGCGAGAAAGGGATCGTCCCTTTTTTATGTCCTCTGCCAGTCTTTCCAGTTCCTCTTTAATCTTCTGGAAAGGGGATATGGTGGTCACCAACTCCAGAGACCTGGATAAGGTCACCCCTCCCCCCAGCAGAATGGCCATGGCCCTGGAAAAGCGAGATAGTTCTCTCTTCCTCACAAAAGTGCTCACCAGGGGAAGCCGGTAGAGAAGCCACCCTTCCCCTCGTCTTCTCCAAGAAGGGTTGTCACTGGCGTACTTTAATAAACCGAGCAGGAGCAAAACGCCCAGAGGAAGCAAAAACCAGGTCTTTCGCGCCAGCCAGCTCAGTGCCAGCATGATTTTGGTCGGAAGGGGAATTTCCTGACCCAGGTCAGAAAAGATTATGGAGAAACGGGGAATAACCACCACCAGCAGAAGGTATACGGAGATCAACCCCACCGATAGGAGGAGAGAGGGATAGATAAGGGCACTCAGGACCTCTTTTTTGGTCTTCAGTTCCTCTTCCAGATAGCAGGAGAGCCTTTCAAGAACCATATCCAGAGAACCACTCTGTTCGCCGGCCCTCACCAAAGTGATGTACATGGCAGAGAAACCCTCCTCCCTTTCCAGGGCTTCTGATAGAGAAGCCCCCTTCTCTATCCAGGCGAGGACTCTGGTGCATAAATCTCCCGCCTTCCCTCCACCTAAACTCTGGGAGAGCACCTTGAGGGCTCTGTCAATGGGGAGTCCTCCCTTTAGGAGAACGGCCATCTGCTTGGTGAAAAAGAGGACGTCCTGGGAGGAGAGGGATTTTCTTTTTTTCATCTTCAGCATACCAAGCCAGGAGGTACCGGGGGCTTTAAACTCCAAGGGCCTCAATTCAGAGGGTATGAGTCCTTGGTCCTTAACCCACCGGAGCGCAGCTTCTCTGCTGGAAGCCTCCACCAGGCCTTTCACTTCACTGCCGTCCCTCTTATAGGCCTTGTAAAAGTACTGCTCCTTCATCCTGTAACTCTCAACACCTCTTCCACACTGGTGATCCCTGCCAGGACTTTCCTGAATCCCGAGGCCCGCAAGGTCTTCATGCCTTTGGTTTTCGCCGCTTCCCTTATCTTTCCCGCATCCCCATCTTTCAGGATCAGTCTCCTGATATCGTCATCCAACAAGAGCAACTCGAAAATGCCCGTCCTGCCCCTATACCCCGTGTGGCTGCAGTGGGGACAGCCCACTGCACGGTAGATTCTCCTGTCGGCCAGCGGTTCCTCCTCCAGTCCTTCCCGGGCCATTTCCCTGGCAAGGGATGGGCTCAAAGGAATGGAGTCCTTGCAGTGAGGGCACAAAACCCTGACCAACCTCTGGGCCAGGACCCCCAGGAGAGAGGAGGAAACCAGGAAACCTTCCACCCCCATGTCCCTCAGGCGGGTTATCGCCCCAGGGGCATCATTCGTGTGGAGGGTTGAAAAGACCAGGTGTCCCGTCAATGAGGCCTGAACAGCGATCTCCGCCGTTTCCAAGTCCCTGATCTCACCAATAAGGAGAACATCCGGATCCTGTCTTAGAATGGATCTAAGGGCATTTGCGAAGGTGAGTCCTATCTGGGGTTTTATTTGAATCTGGTTCACACCCTGGAGCTGGTATTCAACCGGGTCCTCCACGGTGATGATCTTTTTGTCGGGATGGTTGATCCTGTTCAAAGCCGCATAGAGGGTGGTCGTTTTCCCGGAACCGGTGGGACCTGTGACCAGTATTATACCGTAAGGAGTCTTTATGAGTTTCTCGAAGCTTTTCAGGTCTTCTCCGTCAAACCCCAGGTGTTCCAGGTCCAACAGGACCTTCTCTTTGCTCAATAGCCTCAAAACCAGGCTCTCTCCAAAGACCGTCGGCACCGTGGAGACCCTTATGTCCAAAGGAGAGCCGTTCACCACGGTTTTTATTCTTCCGTCTTGGGGAAGACGTCTCTCAGCTATGTTCATTTTGGCCATCAGCTTGATTCTGGATATGACAGGAGCCTGAAGTCTCTTGGGGGGACTTTCAACCTCATGGAGTACACCGTCTATCCTGAAGCGAACTCTAAACTGACCTTCAAATGGTTCAAAGTGGATATCGGAAGCACGGCTCTCCACGGCCTTCTTTATAATGAGATTGACCATGCGCACAACAGGTGCCTCCGAAGCCCTGTCCCTCAGGTCTTCCAGGTCTTCGTCTTCCTGGGCATATCCCTCTTCTTCGGCACTCTTTACCAACTCCTCCAGGTCCCCTGTGTCTCCATAGACCTCGTCTATAAGCGCATCTACCTCCTCCTGAGGAGCCCAAAAGATCCTGGCCTCTTTTCCCATGGATCGCTCCAGCATCTCCACAACTTCCAGCTGGCAAGGATCAGAGACAAGAAGGGAAAAACTGTTCTCATCCACATCGAATACCAGGAACCTGTAGCTCTTCAACAGGCTCACGGGAATCCCGTTGATAGGAAAAATCCGCTTCTTGATCTCCTCCATATCGGCCCTGGGTACTGAGGGCCAGGGAAGTGTCCCTTCTCCCACGCATCATCTCCTTAAAATCTATACTCTTATCATAGCTTTCGTCGGGAGTTTGACAATCCACCCAATTTTTCCCTATGCCTTTTCTGGTAATCAGCTGGGGCCATGAATCGATAGCGGGCACTCACTCTTGAATTACACCAGACCCGCTTAAATGTGGGCTTTTTCCTCTCCATGTTGTTTCCACCCCATGGCTAAACTGGTGACAGCTTTGTTCGCAAAGGCTCATAAGGCCCTTATAGCCTGTGTCACCCATCTAGATGGTCGGAATAGCTATGCTATTGCCTCCCGAGGCAATAACCTGACAGCGTGGACAGAGGGAGGGCAACATAAACGAAAAAGTTTTTACTTCTGGCTGCTCCGTAAAGCCAGCCAGTCAATTTTCAGGAGAGCTTATTTAAAACCGCATTCTCCTACTATAGACTCTTGACAATGGCAAGGAGACCCTTTTATGGGTAAAAAGCATCAGAACTTTAAACCGGTGAAGGGGGGTAAATAA
>JALUVF010000144.1 GCA_027020915.1 bacterium | reverse complement strand
AAATGAAAACCAGGGTGTCAAATGCGGCTGTGGTTTTACTACTATGCTTTTCCTTGCTTCTATCACTTTCCTCTAATGCATTATCCAAGCCCAAGGATAATGGTTCCCAACTTAGCATTACCTGCAAAGTGCTTAATCCGGATACTTTGCAAGAGCAAAACACTTTCAGGCCAGGAGACAAGGTGATGCTGGATCTTGACGTGGTAGTGCCCCCAGAGGCAGAGGGGAAAAAAGTGAACATAACCGCAAAGCTATCTCTTCAGGTACCTTCCTTGGGTGCCAATGTAAATCTAAGCAGTTTAAAAATAATGGGTTTTAATCGAGACCCTGGGCTCGGAAATCCGGATATTGATGAAAGACTTCCCTTTTCGGGAGAGTTTTCTAAAAGTATTGTCTTTTCTATACCAGAGTACACTCCACCTTGCGTAGGCACCGTTAAAGTCACTGCGAAAATAAAGAAGGCTGGCAAAAAAACCTGTACTGCCAGAATCGAGGTGCTACCGAAAGAATCGGAAAAATAGGGTTTACTTTGTATCTCGTTTCAGAGGGAGATACCTGGCTCATTTCCCCAGATTAACCCTGCTTTATGACCAATTCGCTCCTCTGGCTTTTGATGGGCCATTCCAATATTCCCTCCCTTGGTTTATGGGAGAGGGAGCATCGGCCTGAAGCCGCTCTTGGGGGATTACACAACACTACTCGTCCTGGGCACAGTGAAAGTCAGTGTGCGGGTGTCCACTAACACAGGTCAACTCCCATCATTCCCCCTCCTTGCCTCCAGCCACGCCGCCGGAGAGGACGAAGGTGAGGACCTCGGAGCCTTCGGCTTCGATGGGGGTCACCCTGTCCCTGGGCACCACCACCATGTTCCCGGCAAAGTTGTAGGACTGGGGCAGATAGACCGCCACCTCGTCCTTAAGACCCCACTCCTGAAGGCTCTCCTTGGTGACAAACCCCACCACCTTGACAGAGCCCTCCGGTGTGAGGGAGACCAGCACGGGATGATCGAAGGTCTTCTTCTCTCCCATGAGGGCGTTGGTGATGTCCTTTATGCTGGAGTAAAGCAGCTTCACCAGCGGTATATGCTCAAAAACATAGTCCACCAGCATGAAAAACCGCCGGGTGATGAAATTGGAGGCCAGGAAACCCAGCAGGGTGATAAAGGCCAGAATCACCACCAGCCCCATGCCAGGTATGGGCAGTCCCAGCATCCTGTCCAGTTTCACAAAGGCCACATAAAAGAGATAAATGGTGACCACCGCGGGGATGAAGAAGAGCAACCCCCGCACGAAATAACCCGAAAGCCTCTTGAACATGGCTCGTACCTCCTTTTGTCTTTTTCTCTCCTTGCCCTTCTTAGCACGTATTCTCTCTGCCGTCATGAAAAGGTTGACTCCTGCACCCTGAAAGGCAACCGTTGATGAATTGTTTCATCCCTCAAAACAACTTCACCCCTTTGCCAAAGGGCTCAAACCCTGGATAATATCCCCATTCCCGGTGAGGAGGAGGAGATGGACAACAGGGAAAGGCTCCTGGATCTGCTGGTGGAGAAGAGCTTCCGCTACGACCCATCCAGACCCTTTAGGCTGAGAAGCGGCAGGACAAGCGACGTTTACATAGACGCCAAGGCCGTCACCCTCACGGCCCAGGGCATGCCCCTGGTGGGAGAAGCGGTGTGGGAAAAGATCGCCCAGACCAAGGCCAGAGCCATAGGAGGACTCACCCTGGGGGCCGATCCCATCGCCTACGCCACAGCCATGTACTCCACCATGACGGGAAAAGGGCAATTAGACGTCTTCATCGTCCGCAAGAGGACCAAGAACCACGGCACGGGAAAGGGCATCGAGGGGCCCATAGCCCCGGGTATGCCCGTGGTCATCGTGGACGATGTGGTGACCACGGGAGGGGCCACGGTCATGGCCATAGAGAAGGCCCTGGAGGCAGGGCTCGGGATCCTCAAGGTGGTGCCCCTGGTGGATCGCCAGGAGGGGGGACGGGAAGCCGTGGAGGCCCTGGGTCTGGAGTACGATCCTGTCTTCACCAAAGAGGAGCTGCTGGAGAGGTTTAAATCCCGCGTCAAGTAGAGTCACTCCTTAGCCACCCTATAGGCCCAGAGCCAGAAGAACATGGAGAGAAGGGCCACGGCCGATGTGGACAGGGCTATACCCACCACTCCCAGCTTTTGCATCAAAACCCAATTGAACAGGCCATTGAGAACAGCTCCTGCAACGGCCTGGAAGAGAACTATCCGGGTGCGCTGCAGAACGATGTAGATCCTCAATAAGACCCGGGAAACCAGCCTGAAGGGAAGACCCAGCAAATAGCACACCCAAGCCCACTGGACCAGATGAAGAGGAGCTTCCTTCATCATCCCATGTCCCAGCGCCAGTTTAACCAAAGGCCCACTGAAAAGAGCCAGGAGAAGGGCAACAACAGAAGCCGCTAAGGCCATGACAATGGCAGCCTTTCTCACGTCCCTCTTGAGCCTGGACAGTCCTTCTCTGGTAAACCTCTCGCTCCAATGAGAGACAAAGGGGATCATGGTGCCCGAGGTGAGGAAAAGAATGGGGATCATGGTGAGCCTTCCCGCATAATGGAGGACGGACACGCTCCCCACCACCAGCCAGGAAGCCATGGCCTTGTCCACCGTCTGGTTCACATGATTGAGGATCATGGCCCCCGAACGGAAAAAGGCCACGCTCAAAAATCTGAGAAGGGATGGATCCCAATGGAAGGAGTCCCTACTAATGGGGAAACCCTCCAGGGCTGCAACCCTGGAGAGCATAACAACCAGCCTTACCCCCTCTCCTGCCACATATCCCAGGACTATGGAGTGCACTCCCAGTCTATCCTTGAAAAGGCACATGGTGAGCAGGGTGACCACCGATCTGAAGGAGAGGGAAATGGCCGGGAGAGAGAACCTCTTGGCGGAGTTGAGTGCAGCCATCAAGACATTTACCCAGGAGACCAAAACCACCAACGGGGCCATCTCCAACAAGAGGCGAAAAAGGAGGGCCATCTGACCCGGAGAGAACTTCAGCACCAGAGGAAGGGAAACCCTGGCCACCAGGTAGAGGAGGAGCACCACCAATGCCACCAGGCCCCCTCCCAGGACCATCAACCTACCCACATAGATGGAAACCCCCTCCCCCTTCTCTCTGATCTCCGTCAAGAAGGGAATGAGAACCTCCCCTACCGCATCCCCGAACACAGTGGTGGCCAGGAGAACG
>JALUVF010000143.1 GCA_027020915.1 bacterium | reverse complement strand
TGCCCCCTTCGAGAGCGGCCTGAAAGGGCCCACGGGGGAGGTCTACATCCACGAGATCCCCGGGGGCCAGTACAGCAATCTGAAGCCCAGGGCCGTGGAGCTGGGTCTGGGGGACCGGTGGGAGGAGCTCAAGACCATGTATGCCCGGGTGAATCAGATCCTGGGGGACCTCATCAAGGTGACCCCTTCATCCAAGGTGGTGGCCGATCTGGCCATTTTCATGGTCAAGAACGATCTCACCGAAGAAGACCTCTACAAGAGGGGGGGGACCCTCTCCTTCCCCCAGTCGGTGGTGGACTTCTTTAAGGGCATGATGGGCCAGCCTTACGGAGGGTTCAACGAGAAGCTTCAGAAGGTGGTTCTCAAGGGTGAGGAGCCCCTTGCCTGTCGGCCCGGGGAGCTCCTGCCTCCGGCGGACTTCGAGGCCAAGAGAACGGAGCTCAGGGGACTCCTGGGGCGGGAACCCTCGGACAGGGACATCCTCTCTGCCCTCCTCTATCCCGGGGTCTATGAAGACTTTGTGGAGCATCAAAAGACCTACTCCGACACCTCCGTCATGAAGACCCCCCTCTTTCTCTACGGCCTGGAGGTGGGCCAGGAGGACAGCGTGGACATAGAAGAGGGTAAGACCCTGGTGATAAAGCTCAACGCCATTGGGGAGTTGCTTCCCGACGGCACCAGGGTGGTCCACTTCGAGCTCAACGGCCAGCCCAGGGAGGTGCGCATCAGGGACCTCTCGGCCCAGGTGGAAGAGGTCCAGAGGCCCAAGGCCGAGCCCAATAACCCCCATCATGTGGGAGCCCCCATGCCGGGAAAAGTGGTGAAGATCCTGGTGAAGCCCGGGGACAGGGTGAAGAAGGGTGACACGGTAGCCGTGGTAGAGGCCATGAAGGTGGAGACGGCCGTCATGGCTCCCCGGAAGGGGAAGGTGAAGGAGATTCTGGTCACCCGGGGGGATGCCGTGGAGTCGGGGGACCTGTTAGTGGTGTTGGAGTAAAAAGCCCTGAGCTTTGAAGGCAGGTTGGATGAATGAAAGAAGGAAGAAACGGTGCACAGGGGTTGGCCTTGGTGGGGCTATACTTCAACAGGTTCTCCACCAAGGAAAAGGGTGGAAAAGTGCCGGGGCATCTCCCATGCCGATGTGCTAAGGAGCTATGTAGGGCTACTCTCCACGGACAAAAATGATTATGAAGCCATCACCGACAAGATGGAGGATGACAACTATTTTTTAGGAAAATCTCCCGGGACACCCTCTTGATAAGGGCTTTGAATATGATATGCACGCTATTCAGCGTGCAGTAATAGCAATAATATATGATGTGTTAGGAGGAAAAGTTATGAAATATGTACCTCCTGCTTTTGAGAAAAGTGAATTTCATTGTCCAATATGTAGTGTGTATGCTCACCAAAAATGGGCAGTTCCATATATATATTTTGGAAGAAGTTTGGTGCCTTTAGAAGATATGGGAATTAGTATCTGTTCTCATTGTGAGAAATATGCAATTTGGTTTTCCAAAAAATTAATATATCCTCACACAAGTATGGCTCCTTTACCAGTAGAAGACATGCCAGAAGAGGTAAAACAAGATTATTTAGAAGCTAGGGATATTGTAAATTCATCTCCTAGAGCGGCTGCAGCTTTATTAAGGTTAGCTTTGCAAAAATTAATGATACATTTAG
>JALUVF010000142.1 GCA_027020915.1 bacterium | reverse complement strand
GGTTCCTGTGCCCCGGGATGTGGTTAAGGCTCTGAGGGGAATGGCCAGGTGAGAGGGTTTGCTGAAGAAACTTCTTGAAGAAAGGGCGGCGGATGGGGCCCGGGAGTAATAGGGCTGTGTATCTTCTGGATACATCGGCCCTCCTGACTTTCATAGAAGATGAAAACTAACACTACAAACGCTATCAACGCAATAAACCAGATAGACCAGGTAAACCAGAAGGACCGGATGAGCATTTATTCTGATTCTTAATTAAAGAGTTTGATGGGGGTTGGTCCATGTCAACTGTAGGGATCAGGGATCTGAAGAACAAGCTCAGTTCTTATCTCATTTAAAAAACCCGACAAACGCAAAGAACAGACCAACCATTTATACCGGGATACGATGAGATTTTTGGTGGTCGTCCTTTCCATGGCTTTTGTGGCCTATATGTCCCTGAAGAGCAGTTATCCCTCTGTGGTCCAGGGGCTCTTTAACCATCTTGGCACTGTTTTCCTTCACTTTTTGGCCTATGGGGGACTGGTGGTCATCTACTTCTGGGCCTTCTTGAGGGAGAGGGCCAGAGGATATTTGTGGGCGGCCCTCTTTTCTGTCTCCTATGGCGTGGTCCTGGAGGTTGCCCAGCTCTGGGTACCGGGGAGGACTTTTTCCGTGGGAGATATGGCCGTCAATGTGCTGGGAGCGGCGGTGGGAGTGATGGGGGTGATGTTGGTTAAGGGTGAAGGATTAGGGGATAGGGTGGGAAGGTGAGAGAGTGGTTTCCCTCCTTTGTAGGAGCCTTACGGTAAAAATATCACGAAACTGGTGACACATTGTCATAGTGAGGATAGGGTATAGGGCGTAGAGAGTTGCAAAGAGCCTTTGATTTTTTTACTCACTTCATGCTTAGTTTCCTCCCCGGAGATGAGAGACGTGGGTGAAACATGGGTAAGTGGGATGTGATCGTGGTTGGTGCGGGACCGGTGGGGGCTTACCTTTCCCGCCGCCTGGCAGAGAAGGGGTACAGGGTTCTTCTCCTGGACCAAAAGGGAGAGACGGGGCGCCGGATCTGCGCGGGGGTGATAGGGGCCGAGGCCTTCCAGCGCTTTCCCCTTTCCCGGGAGGCCATTCTTCATCCCGTGGATTCCATCACCCTGGTGTCTCCCTCAGGTAAGAAGCTGAGGCACACCACCGGGGAGCCCATGGCCTATGTGGTGGACAGGGTGGCCCTGGACAGGGCCCTTCTGGACGAGGCCCTGGATAAGGGTGTGGAGTTTGCGAACCTTTCCCGGGTCTTGGCCGTGGAGAGGACCCCCGGAGGGAGGGAGGTGGTGTGTAGGCGCATGGTTGACGGTGGCGGAGTGCACAGTTTCAGATCCCCTCTGGTGGTCCTGGCCACGGGTTATAACCCCCGGCTCCTGGATTCTATGGGGCTTCCCCGTTATCCCGGGGCTGTTGTGGGGATCCAGACGGTCAATCTCATGGAGGATGTGGAGGATGTGGAGGTCTTTTTTGGCAGGGAGGTGGCTCCCAACGGATTTGCATGGCTGGTTCCCGCGGGTGATGGCAGGGTGAGGGTAGGCCTGGTGGTGGAGAGGAATGCCCGGTTCTGGCTGGACAGGTTTGTGGATTCTTCCAGGGTCAGGCCCAGGGTGGTGGAGAACCACGGGCCGGTGAGGGCCACCTGGATACCCACGGGGCCCATT
>JALUVF010000141.1 GCA_027020915.1 bacterium | reverse complement strand
AGGGGACATCCTGAACTCTCTCCCATTGTCTGCAGAGGGTTTAAGGGGGGCTTCACCAGGAGGGGGAAGGCATGGAGAGCCTCTCTGGAGAGCCTGGTTTTAGATTATCCCCGTATCACCCTGGCAGGTGAGTTCTCCTGGGACCCCGGAGAGAAAAAGGCCAGTTTGGTTATCAGAGGGAGGGGAATAGACGTGCCTTCAGTGAGGAAGGTGGCCCTTTCCCTCATGGGTGGCCATCATACGGTGCAGAAGATCTTACACATCGTGAGGGGTGGAGAGGTGCCCTCCATCACCTTCCGGTCCCATGGGCCGGATCTGGGAGCTCTGGACGATCTGGACAACATGGTTATCCAGGGGAGTTTGAAGAAGGGTACCATAGTCATTCCCCATGACCTTCTGACCATTCAAGATGCAGGGGGGCGGGTGACCATCTCCAAGGGCATCCTCAAGGGTGAGGACTTGGTGGGGCGCCTGGGAAACTCCCGGGTCCTGGGGGGCACCTTGAAGCTGGGATTGAGGGGTGGGGAGCTGCCCCTCTATTTAGAGGCCAAGGTGGACGCCGATCTCTCCCAGCTCCCCCGGGTCCTGGGACGGGTATTGAAGGGGGGGATTCTCTTATCGGAGATCCGCCATGTGAAGGGGATAAGAGGGAGGGCCCTGGGAAGGTTGGTCCTGGGCGAGACCACCAGGGTGAAGAGGGTGGAAGTGGAGGCCCGGCTCCAGAACCTCTCCTGCAGGTACGACAGGGTGCCTTATCCCATAAAGGTCGAGGATGGTACCTTCACTTACAAAGGTTCCCATATAGAGGTGAAGGGACTCAGGGGAAGTGTGGGAAGAAGCACCTTTTCCCGCCTTTCGGCCCGCATTGCCTGGGGAAGGGAGTCCGGTTCTCCGTCGGGTTTGTATATCAGAGTCTCCTACATGGAGGGCAGCCTGGTTTTGGATGAGATCTATCCCTGGCTGGTCTCATACAAGGGGGTGAGGGAGGCTCTGGCCCCTTTCTCCTCCATGAAGGGTGTCCTGAGAGTGGCCTCTCTCACTCTTCATGGCCCTCCTCTCCATCCCGAGAAGTGGAAGTTTCAGCTCCAGGGAGGGGTTCAGGATTTCTCCATGGACTTTGTTCTCTTCCCCGATACCCTCAGGGTGAAGAGGGGTCTGCTCTCCATGACCCCCAAGACCCTTGCTTTTAAGGACTGTGAAGCCCGGCTCCTGGACACCACTTCCGTGGTCTCGGGTACTTTGGAGGACTATATCCAGGGGGTGCGGAGGCTGGAGCTCTTCATTGGAGGTGAAGTGGGGCCCAGGGCTGCAGGATGGATTTACCGTTTTGTGGGTTTGCCCCGGGAGTTCAGGGTGAAGGCGCCTTTCGCTTTGAAGGGGGGACGTCTCTCCTGGGAGAGAGGAGGGAAGACGGATTTTTCCGGCCGTATTTCGGTGGGCAACGCCCGGGCCGACGTAGATCTGGAGCTGTTGGGGAATCTCCTCCTTGTGAGGAGGCTGGTACTGGCGGGGCCGGGGTCCCTGGCCACCATCGGGGTCACATTCCAGGGTGATACCCTCTCCCTCAATTTCAAGGGTAGTGTCACCAGGGAGGTGTTGGATACCCTCCTGGAGAAGAACCTGATCCTCAAGGGTCAGATGAAGGGGGATTTTGCCCTCTACCTGGATCTGGGCAAGATGGCCGACTTCTCCGCTAAAGGTGACCTGGAGGTGCAGGGACTCACTTACCTGTGGGGTGTCCGTATGCCCCTGGGGATAGAAGAGGCGAGAGTTAAGGCGTGCGGTACGGGCCTGGACATTGAGAAGGCCTCCCTCTCTCTGAAGCACAGCTCCCTGGAAGTGGTGGGGAAGGCCAAACTGGTGGGGGAGAGGCTCCGTTTGGACCTGGACCTTTCCTCCCCATCCATAGACATGAAGGAGATAGAGGATTTCTTCAGCAGGGGAGAAAGTGCTACTCCCAGGAAGAAGTGGGACTTACCCCTGGAAGGAGAGGTGAGGGCCAGGGTGTTTTCCCTGTTTTATCAGGGATATACCTGGAGCCCCGTGAAGGCCAGAGTGCTTCTCTTCCCAAACCGGGTGGAGGTGGTTGTGGAGAAGGCTCTCCTGTGCGGGATCTCCACCCCGGGTACGATAACCTTTGTCCCTGGCAGGATGGCCCTGGACCTCAAGGTGAAGGCCCGCAGGAGGGATTTCGACAGTGCTGTCTCGTGCCTTTTTGGCAAAGAGCACCTGGTCAGGGGTACCTTCAGCCTTAAGGGTTATTTGAAAGGTCTGGGGGAGGAAGACCCATTGGCGGAGGACTCCCGGGGAGAGTTTCGCTTCAAAGCCAAGGACGGTCGGGTCTACAGGCTCACCCTTCTCTCCAAGATCTTCGCCATTCTCAATGTTACGGAGATCTTCCGGGGTAAACTCCCTGACCTGGCCAAGGAAGGTTTCGCTTACAGGAATATGGAGATGAAAGCCCGCTTTAAGAACGGGGTCCTTTTGATAGACGAGGGCTTTATCGATGGAAGCTCGATGCGCATCTTCGCCGATGGAAAGATAGACTTTGTGAAGAACAGGATGAACCTCACGGTCCTGGTGGCACCTTTCAAGACCCTGGACACCCTCCTGAGCCGTGTACCTGTCTTGGGCCGCATTTTAACGGGCAAGAGCAAGACCCTGGTCTCCATTCCTGTGAAAGTGACGGGCAAGCTGGAAGATCCCACAGTGGTTCCTCTATCTCCCACGGCTGTGGGTTCTGGGATTCTGGGCATCATGAAAAGGACCCTGGAGGCCCCTGTGAGGATAATTCTCCCCTCTGGTAAGAAGGGGGAGTGACATATCCGGGGCGGTTTCGGCCCTGAGTCCTGGGATAGTTGACAGACCTCTGAACGGATAATATGGTGCAGTTTGTTACACGTTGTGAATTTTTTAACTAACTGGAGGTAGGACTATGGAGGTGAAGATCGCAGGCAGGATGTCCCAGATCAAGCCCTCTCCCACCCTGGCCATCACGGCCAAAGCCAAGGCCCTCAAGGCCCAGGGTGTGGATGTGGTGGGGTTCGGTGCAGGGGAGCCCGATTTCGATACCCCCGAGCACATAAAAGAGGCCGCCGTCAAGGCCCTGAAAGAGGGCTTTACCAAATACACTCCCGTGCCTGGCACCGATGAGCTGCGCCAGGCCGTGGCTGATCAGCTGGCCAGGGACTATGGCCTGGAGTATGCCAAGGAGGAGATCATCATCTCCTGCGGAGCCAAGCACTCCCTCTACAACATCGCCATGGTACTTTTTGAGCCCGGGGACGAGGTGATCATTCCTTCTCCCTACTGGGTGACCTATCCTGCCCAGGTCTATATTGCCGAGGCTACCCCCGTCATCGTGGAGACCCTGGAGGAGAGCGGTTTCAAGCTCACTCCCGAGCAGCTGGAGGAGGCCATCACCTCCAAGACCAGGGCCTTGGTCCTCAACTATCCCAGCAATCCCACGGGGGCCTCTTACACCAGGGAGGAGCTGGAGAGGCTGGCCGAGGTGGTCTTGAAGCATAACATCTGGGTGATTTCCGACGAGATCTACGACAAGATCATTTACGACGGTTTCCAGCATGTACCCTTTGCCACCCTCTCCCCCGAGGTGAAGGCCAGAACCCTGCTGGTGAACGGTGTTTCCAAGACCTACTCCATGACGGGGTGGCGCATTGGATGGGTGGCGGGGAACAAGGATGTGGTGGCTGCCATGAACAAGCTCCAGAGCCAGTCCACCTCCAATCCCACTTCCATTGCCCAGTCGGCGGCCTATGCCGCCCTTAAGGGACCCCAGGATTGCGTGGCCGAGATGGTGAAGGCCTTCAAGGAGCGCAGGGACTACATCGTCCAGCGCCTCAACGCCATGGAGGGTGTCTCCTGCTTCAATCCCCAGGGGGCCTTCTATGTCTTTCCCAGTTTTGCCGGTCTCTACGGCAGGCGCTATGGGGAAAGGGTGATCAACAGCTCTCTGGACTTCGCCGACTATCTCCTCAACGAGTTCAAGGTGGCCATCGTGCCCGGGGTGGCCTTTGGCGAGGACAGGGGAGCCCGCCTCTCCTACGCCACCTCCATGGAGGCCATCAAAAAGGGACTGGACAGGATAGAGGAGGCCACCTCCAAGCTGAAGTAGGGAGCGCTTTTTTGAGACTGCAAGGGGGACAAGGGGGATTCTTCCCTTTGTCCCCTTTCTTTAAAAGCCGGTGAAGGTTCTATGTTCTAACATAGAACATAGAACCTTGAACCCTGTCCTCTCTCTTTGTTTTTGGACCTTCTTTGTGCTAAAGCACGATAAAACCTGAGCGAGGTTGGATATGGATAGGGTCTATGTGGTGGATACCACCCTGAGGGATGGGGAACAGTCCCCCGAGATCTTTTTCACCCCAGAAGAGAAGGTCCGTTTTGCACAGCAGCTGGCCCGTCTGGGTGTGGACGTGATAGACGCTGGTTATCCTGCTCTGGGCAGGGATGATCTCCATGCTGTGGCCATGGTGGCCCGGGAGGTGAAGGGTCCCGTGATTATGGCCCTGGCCCGGCCCCGGGAGGAGGAGATAAGGGCGGCCCTGGAGGCCCTGGAAAATGCCGAGAGGGCTAGGATTCACCTCTACATCCCCGTTTCCCGAATCCAGCTGAGGCACATGCTCAACATCACCCCTGAGGAGGCCATGGAAAGGGCCATGAAGGCCCTGGACCAGTTGTCCGGCCAGGGCGTGGAGGTGGAATTCACCCTGGAGGACGCCTTCCGGGCCGACAGGGGGTTCCTCCTGGAGATGGCAAAAGCCGTGGCAGCCAAGGGGGTGAGGTTTATAAACCTTTCGGATACCGTGGGCGGTGCCCTGCCCTCCCAGATTTCCCGGGTGGTCTCTTGGTTGAAAGGGGAGCTGGGGGAGAAGGGTCCCCTCCTGAGTATCCACTGCCATGACGACCTGGGCATGGCCACGGCCAATTCGGTGGCGGCCCTGGAAGCGGGGGCCCGTCAGTTCCATGCCACCATAGGGGGAGTGGGCACCAGGGCGGGCAACGCCGCTTTGGAAGAGGTGGTCATGGCCCTGAAGCTCTGGGAGGAAGAGCTGGGGCTGGTGACCGAGGTGGAGACTAAGGAGTTCTACAGGACGGTGAGGATTCTGACGGCCCTGACGGGGGTGATGATCCAGCCCCACAAGGCCATCATCGGCAAGGCGGCCTTCGTCCATAAAGTGGAGTCCCATCTCATGGCCGTGGTGAAGGAGAAGAGCACCTTCGAGATCGTGCGGCCCGAGGACGTGGGTTACCCCAGGAGCCCCATGATCCTCTCCAAGTACTCGGGACGCATGAGTTTTGAAGATAAGCTCAGGGAACTGGGTTACTCCCTGGACGAGGAGCGCCTGGATATGGCCTATCAGCGTTTCAGGGAACTGGTGGAGAAGAAAAGGGAGATCTACGACGAGGATGTGGTGGCCATCGTGGAGGATGTCCTTTCCCGGAGGCCTGGGGCCTTTATCCTTCAGGACTTCTCCATATCCTCGGGCATGGGCCAGGAGCCTACGGCCCGGGTGGTTCTCCTCCAGGAGGGGGAAGTCAAGGAGGCGGCCTCCAGGGGGACAGGTCCCATAGATGCTGCTTTCAAGGCCATAGACCAGATCACCGGGTTCACGGGCCGGCTGCTGAACTACTCCATCAGGGCCCTCACCGAGGGCAAGGATGCCCTGGGGGAGGTGGTCCTCAGGGTCCGTCTCAAGGGAGAAGAGGTGGTGGGCCGGGGGGTGGCCACGGACATAGTGGAGGCCAGTATCAAGGCCTACTTGGATGCAGTGAACAAGGTCCTTTCGGAAGAGAGCTGAAAGAACCATAGTCTCAAGTCCAAAGCAGGGGAAGGAGAATGGGTATGGCTATGACCATGGCGGAGAGGATCCTGGCGGACCACGCCGGGTTGGAGGAGGTCTCTCCGGGACAGATAGTGAATGCCCGGGTGGACATAGTCCTGGGCAACGATGTGACGGCGCCCATTGCCATAAGGGCTTTCAGAGAGCTGGGGGCCCGGAGGGTTTTCGATCCCGAGAGGGTGGTCCTGGTGCCCGACCACTTCACCCCCAACAAGGACATCAAGTCGGCTCAGCAGTGTAAGGTTCTGAGGGAGTTCGCCAGGGAGCAGGGGCTCACCAACTATTTTGAAGTGGGCCAGATGGGCATTGAACACGCCCTTTTGCCCGAACAGGGCATCGTGGTCCCGGGGGACCTGGTGGTGGGGGCCGACTCCCACACCTGCACCTACGGGGCTCTGGGGGCTTTCGCCACCGGGGTGGGCTCCACGGATCTGGCGGCAGCCATGATCCTGGGGGAGCTCTGGTTCCGGGTGCCCGAGTCCATGCTTTTCGTCTACTACGGCCAGCGGGGTGAGTATGTCACGGGTAAGGACTATATCCTTTACACCATAGGCCTCATTGGAGTGGACGGCGCCCGTTATCGGGCCATGGAGTTCACAGGGGAGGCCATCTCCACCCTGCCCATGGACGAGCGCCTCACCATGAGCAATATGGCCATAGAGGCCGGGGGGAAAGCGGGCCTCATTTCCCCCGACGAGGTGACCCTGGAGTACGTGAGGCCCCGGGCTAAAAGGCCCTGGAAGGTGTACAAGAGCGATCCAGGGGCTGGTTACGTGGAGACCCTGGAGATAGACGTGTCCAGGCTCACCCCTGTGGTGGCCTTGCCCCACCTTCCCGAAAACGTGAAACCCGTGGAAGAGGTGGGAGAGATACCCATAGACCAGGTGGTGATAGGTTCCTGCACCAACGGGCGCATCACGGATCTGCGCCAGGCGGCCCAGATACTGAAAGGGAAGAGGGTCCATCCCTATGTGCGTCTCATCGTCATTCCCGCCACCCAGGAGATCTACCGCCAGGCCATGAAAGAGGGCCTATTCGATGTCTTTCTGGATGCCGGAGCTGCCGTGTCCACGCCCACCTGTGGTCCTTGTCTGGGGGGACACATGGGGGTACTGGCCGAGGGGGAGCGGGCCGTGGCCACCACCAACAGGAACTTCGTGGGTCGTATGGGCCATCCCAAAAGCGAGGTCTATCTCTCCAACCCCTATGTGGCGGCGGCCTCGGCCATTGCCGGGCGCATCGTCCATCCCAAGGAGGTGCTGTGATGATAAGAGGAAGGGCCTGGAAGTTTGGCGATCACATAGACACGGATGTCATCATCCCTGCCCGGTATCTCAACACTTCGGATCCTGGGGAGCTGGCCAGGCACTGCATGGAGGATGCCGACCCTGAATTTGCTGGTAAGGTTCGTCCGGGGGACATTATTGTGGCGGGGGAGAACTTCGGCTGCGGTTCCAGCAGGGAGCATGCCCCCATTGCCATAAAGGCGGCGGGGGTGGCCTGTGTGGTGGCCAAGTCCTTTGCCCGGATCTTCTACAGAAACGCCTTCAACACGGGGCTCCCCATTGTGGAGTGTCCCCGGGGAGTGGAAGCCATCCAGGAGGGGGACGAGGTGGAGGTGGATCTGGAGAAGGGGGTGGTGAGGAATCTCACCCGGGGTGAGGAGTATCCCTTTGTACCCATTCCCCCTTTCATGCAGGAGCTGTTAAACAAGGGCGGCCTCCTGGAGTACGTGAAGGAGAGAATGAAACAGTAAAGGCAGGTTGAGGTCGAGCATCTCAGCCTCAACCTCAACCTCAGCCTGAGTTTTTCATTGGAGGTGGTGTGTGGCTTATAGAGTGGCGGTGTTGCCCGGGGACGGCATAGGTCCCGAGGTGATGGAAGAGGCCCTGAAGGTGCTGGACGCCGTTTCCCGGCGGTTTGAAGTGGAGTTTGAGTACAGAGAGGCCCTGGTGGGTGGTGTGGCCATAGACGAGAAGGGCCATGCCTTCCCCGAGGAGACCAAGGAGGTGTGTGACTGGTCCCAGGCCATCCTCTTCGGGGCCGTGGGGGGACCCAAGTGGGAGGATCTGCCCCCGGAGGAACAGCCCGAGAGGGCGGCCCTCCTTCCCCTGCGCAAGCG
>JALUVF010000140.1 GCA_027020915.1 bacterium | reverse complement strand
CATGGGGAGAGAGCCCCTCCTCACCAGGGGTGGCCTCTGGGCCGAAGCCGGATTCTCCGCCATGAAAGACCGGCTGGACAAGGTGACCCTGAGGAAGATAGTAAAAAGGGAAGGACTGGAGGACCCCGAGTCCCAGGAGGTGTGACATGCCCCGGACCTTCACCGTGGCCACCTTCAATGTGAACTCCATCAGGTCCCGCCTCCACATTGTGATCCCCTGGCTGGAGAAGCACCGGCCCCAGGTTCTGTGCCTCCAGGAGACCAAGGCGGCCGACGGGGACTTTCCCGCCGGAGAGTTCGAGAAAATCGGCTACTACGTGATCTTCCGGGGCAACAAGGGACGCAACGGCGTGGCCATAGCCTCCCTGGAGGAACCCCAGGACGTGGCCTTCGGCCTGGACGACGGTGGCCCCCCCGACGAGGACCGTCTCATCCGGGGGGTCTTCTCGGGCATCCCCGTGGTGAACACCTATGTGCCCCAGGGACAGAGGCCCGACTCCCCCATGTTCCCCTACAAGCTGGAGTGGTTCCAGAGGCTCCGGGGGTTCTTCGCCCGTCACTACTCCCCCCGGGATCCCCTCATCTGGTGCGGAGATCTGAACGTGGCCCCTGAAGAGATGGACGTCCACAACCCCAAACGCCTCCTGGGCCACGTCTGCTTCCGTCCCGAGGTGTGGGACGCCTTCCAGACGGTGAAGGACTGGGGCTTTGTAGACATCTTCCGGAAGCACCATCCGGGAGAGGCCGGCCAGTACACATTCTTCGACTACCGGGTGCCCAGGGCCGTGGACCGGGGCCTGGGATGGAGGGTGGACCACATCCTGGCCACGCCCCCCCTGGCAGAGAAATCCCTGGACTGCTGGATAGACCTGGAGCCCCGATTGGCCAACAAACCCTCGGACCACGCCCCCCTGGTGGCCCGGTTCCTCCTGGATTAGAAGGAGAGGAAGGCCTGGTCCCGGGGCCGACTCTCCAGGACCTTGCGGAAGGCTGAGATCATCTCGGGGTCCACGGCCCCGGTATCCTTATCCACCTCTTCCAGAGCCTTCAGGAGCCCCCTCACCTTCCACTGGGGTTCATGCTCCAGCAGATGGTGAAGCCTGTCGGCCAAATGGACCACCTGGGCCCCCTGGGGAATCTGCTTCCCCGAGAGACCCTTGGGAAAACCCTTTCCATCGAAGCGCTCATGGTGGTAGAGGACCATGGGGACAATACCCCGGAGATAGGGTACATGGCGCAGCATGTACGCCCCTATGAGGGTGTGCTCCTTATAGTTCCAGTCCTCCTCACCGGAGGCCACCTCGGCCTTACCAATGTCGTGGAGGGCCCCCGCCACCCTGAGGAGTCTCACCATGGCCCTGTTGAGGCCCAGGGCCTTTCCTATCTCCACGGAAAACTTGGAGACCACCTCGGAGTGGGACCTGTGGAACTTGTCCCTCGCCCCCTTCTGGGACACAAGGGAGAGGGCATCCTCCACCCTGAAGAAGGCCGGGGGCTCCTTCCCGGGACCCATGCGGAACACCCGGTTTCCCCCCATTCTCTTGGCCTGGTACATGGCCCAGTCAGCCCGCCTCACCAGCTCCTCCGAGGTGATTCCGTCCAGGGGAAAGACCGCCACCCCCACGCTCACCGAAAGGGGAGCTACCCCCAGGGACTCTCCCAGCCTCTCCACCTTCTTCCTGACCCTTTCGGCCACCCTCATGGCCCCATCCACCTGGGTCTCGGGAAGAACGGCGGCAAACTCGTCCCCGCCGTAGCGGGCAGCGATATCGGCGCTCCTGAGAGAGGAGACCACGGCCTCTCCCACAGCCTTCAGCACCCTGTCTCCCTGGAGATGGCCCAGCTGATCATTGATGTCCTTGAAGTTGTCGGCGTCCATGAAGAGGATGGCGAAGGGGGACCCGTAGCGCATGCCCCTCTCTATCTCCTCCTCCAGGGTCCTGTAAAAGTAGGCCACGTTAAAGAGCCCCGTCAAAGGATCGGTACAGGCCAGGTAGTCCTTCCGGCCCAGGACACCCCACAACAGACGTCCCCCCAGGCCACCCAGGATCTCCGTCTCCAGACCCCGTTCCTTCATAAATTCCCTCAATTCCTCCTCCAGGGCCTTGTCCCCGGTGAGGTTGAGGATGAGGTCCACCTGGGGCATCTCCAGGACCACCCTGTAGTCCTCGAATATGGGGATACCCAGCTGACGGGCCAGGGGAAGGGCCTCGGCCTCGGGGTTTATCTCCGCCAGACCCAGAATCTCGATGGTGGTGTCCCCCATGATGGTCTCCAGCAGAGCTTTACAGGCCCTGCCCCCCCCGATAATGAATATTTTCAGACCCTTGGGAAATATCCGGGGCACCTCTAACCTCACCAAGTCTTCCTTCTCCGTCATACTATTTTCTCCAGGGCTGGCGCCTCTCTAACCACCCGGCCCAACAGGGAGGCCCCCTCTTTCAAACGGGAGGGAGGGAGGGGCAACTCCAGGTAAAATACGCCCTTCTCCTTGGTCACGGCCAAATGCCTCACCAGGGGCAGAGCCTCTCCCAAGAAGTCCGCCAGCCTCTCGGCGGGATGGGGGTCCTTCTCAAATAGGACCTTAAACTTCCTCCCGCCGAGCCTCATCCTCTCCTCCTTGAGGGAGGCCAGGTTGTATATCCTTGGATTGTTGAAGAGCCCACCCTTCACCAGATGGATCTCCTGCCGGGGTGGGGCGTCGAGGTAGAAGAGGGCCTGCACCGTGTCCCTGTCCCCCGTGAGAAAATGGAAGGGGAGCCACAGGGCGCTCTGACGGGGAAGGAGCCTGTAAACCACCATCACCTTCTTGAAGCCCGGCACCTTAAACTCCCCCGTGAAACCCATCACCCCTCCCAGCCACGTGTACTCCTGGTCCAAAGGCTCCAGCTCCCTCTCAAGGAGACCGGACATCTCCTTGGCCAACCTCAGGTTCCTCCTGTGACCCACAGGGTAGAGGACGGTGAGGATCAGGCTTGCCCCTATAAGGGCACCGAAAAGCTCTCCGGATACCCTCACACCAGCTCCTCCACCCAATCCCTTCCCAGGAGCAGGAGCTCCTCCTTTCCCAGGGCCCCCTCCACGAATGGTAGAACCCTCACGGGGACCGGGGAAAAGGTCTCCCGAACCCTCCCTTCCTCCACTCCTTCCCTTCCCCTCACCAGACCAAATTTATTGAGAAGTATCAAGTGGATGGGAATCTCCATCCGCTCCAGAAAAACCTTTATCCTTTGACTCTCCATGAAAGAGAGTCTGTCCTGATTCATCACCAGGATATTGGCCACTCGATCTCCGTCCCTCAAAAGCTCGGCCATGACTCCGGCCTCTCTCTCCTGCCGCTCCAACTCCCTGTAAATGCTGTCTTCCCCCTTCTCGCAGGCCACCCCTTCCCCCAGGGCCTTCTCCCCCTTGATGGACCTCACCACGGCCCGCCGGTCCAGGATCCTCTCCCGCCACTTCTTCAACTGATCTATCCACAGGAGGATGGAAAAGGGAAGGGAAAAGATCTTCAGGGTGAGACCCGTGGGAGGGGTGTCTATCACCAGGTAATCCTTGTCCCCGTGGACCTCCAGGATCTCTTTCAAGGCGAAAAGGAGGGCCGACTCCTCCATGCCAGGGGAGTACCGAAGAACGTCCAGCATTCCTTCCAGATTGAGGATCTGGAGGTGCCGGTAAAGCTCCTTCATCCTCTGGGTGGTCTCTCCCAAAAAGCGGCGGATATAGGCCTCCAGATCCACCTCCTGGGCCCACAGCCTCCCCTCCACCCTTTTCACCCCCCCTTCCTCCTCCATGCCCAGCACGTCCCACAGGTTATGGGCCGGATCTATGGAGGCCCAAAATACGGAAAAACCTTTACGGGAAAGGTTGAGAGCCAGGCTGGCCGCCGAGGTGGTTTTGCCCACGCCCCCCTTGCCCAGCAGGAAGAAGACTCTCCTCATAGATCCGCCAGGTCGGCCCAGAGAGCCCAGATGTCGTCCAGGTGCCTGGACTTGGCCAGCATGATAGAGATCTCCCGCTCCATGTAAGGCAGGAGGGAGAGCCCCACCAGGGGGGGCGGGGAGGGAAGACCCACCAGAGAGGAGTAGAGGAGAAGGGCAAAGGAGCCCTCCATCTCGGAGAGCTCCTTCTCGATGGTGTCTACAGCCCTCTCCCTAAAGCCCTGGGAGAAGGCCTTCAGGACTCCGAGAAGCCTGGACCATCTATCACTCAACCCCATGGGCCTCTAGGAGCTCAGGTGCCTTGGGAGTGAAGAAGTCGTAGATGAGAATGAGGTTCAGGAGGAGCATGATCACCACCATGATCCCCAGCACATAGGCCTGAACAGGGTTCTTGGCCATAAAGGTGGGCACCGCCACAATGAGATACCAGACCAGGGCCAGGGTGACGGTGATCCAGAGGAAGAAGGCCGGACCCAACACCATCCAGCCGGGCCTCTTCTGAACCCTGATGACCCACGCCGCCACTGTCATGAGGGCGATGGAGGCCAGCATCTGGTTTGCTCCCCCGAAAGCGGGCCAAATGACCGTCCAGGCACCGGACCAGGCCAGTCCAATTCCAATGGCGGCGGGCACGGCGGAGGCCACCCACCGGTTGGTCATGAAGGAGTAAAAAGCGGGCACAGTCTCCCTCACAGGCTCCAGAATCTCGGCAAAGGTATAACGGGCGAGCCGGTTGGTGGTGTCCAGGGTGGTCATGGCAAAAGAGGCCACCCACATGGAGGCCAGGATCACCATGAAAACCTTGGGCATACCTAAAACAGTACTGGTCACAGCACCATAGGCCTTGGCAAAGATGCCCACGGGACCACCCAGACTCTTAACGGCTCCCATATAGTGATTGGCAAACTGGGCCCCCCCCGTCCCCAGACTTTTGAGGATCTCGGGCTTCATAAGGCCCATACCGTAGGCCCCTATACAGGCCACCACCAGGGTGGAGAGGAAGCCCTCGGTGAGCATGGACCCATAACCCACAAAGAGGCCGTCTATCTCCCGAGAGAGCTGCTTGGAAGATGTGCCTGATGCCACCAGGGCATGGAACCCCGATAGGGAACCACAGGCAATGATGAGAGGAATCACCGGCCAGAAGGGTGTTGGCTTTCCGGCAATGAGAGGAGCGGAGAAAGTGGTGGCCATGGGGATGGTGATGGGCCTGAAAGAGAGGACCACCGCCACCCCGCCGAGGACCAAGCCGCCCACCAGGAGCCAGGCATTGAGATAGTCCCTGGGCTGGAGGAGGACCTGCACGGGCAGGGCCGCGGCAATGATGATGTAGAAGAAGAAAACCACCATCCAGGTGTTGTAGGTGGCCTTAACGGGGAGTTTCTCCCCCAGAATGATGGCCGCTATGAGCATGGCTATCCCTATGATGGTGGAGAGGCGAAAGTCCAGCTTGACCCGGTAGAGAAGGACCCCCAGGATGAGCCCCGCTATGATCTTGAAGATATAGGCGCTGGGCACGGCGGGAATCTTCACGAAGATCTTCCCCAAAACGGCGCCAAAGGCGGCCACCACCAGGATGAGCACGAAGAAGATGAACCAGGCGAAGATATAACCCGTGCGCCTCTTGATGACTCTACCCGCCACCCACTGGACAGAGTGGCCGTCGTACCGCACGGAGCTCATGAGGGAGAGATAGTCATGGACAGCCCCTATAAAGATATTTCCCAGCCAAACCCACAAGAGGGCCGGCACCCATCCCCAGGCCAGGGCTATGGCGGGACCCACTATGGGAGCCGCCCCTGCAATAGAGGCAAAATGATGACCAAAAAGGACATACTTGTTTGCAGGGACGAAGTCCACTCCGTCGTAAAGCCTCACCGCGGGAGTAGGCTTGTCAGTGGCCTCCACCACACCCCTCTGGAGAAAACGGCCGTACACCCAGTAGAGAAAGACGTACAGGGCGAGGCCCACCACAATAACTACACTGACGTTCATAACCCACCTCCTTCTAACTGTTCTACGATCCCACTCCTAAAAACCCTCACTTTATGAGAAGGATACTGCTCCCACCCCTTCGAGGTCAAGGAAGAGAAAGGACTCACAAAAAGTATGGACCCGGGGGAAAGAAAGGGGTAGAATTCAACTATTCTCCTGGGGAGAAGAAGATGCTGGTCCCTCTCCTCTTCTTCATAAAACGGCTCTTCCTTCCCTCCTCCAAGGAAGGGCCCCCCCAGCCCTGGTCGTGTGTTCCCCCTACCCCCAGGCCCGGTAGGGACCTCCAGAAGAGCCTCATCTACGAACAATTTCTCCGAGAATTCAACCTGGAAGAGCGCCGCTACTTCTCCCGGCTGGCCCGGGAGTGTATAGAGGAACGCAACTATCCCAGAGGAGAGGAGCTCTATCAGTACTGCTACTTCTCCACCCTCAAGTATCGCCTGGAGCGCCTGTGGAAGGGGCAGAGACGCCCTTCTTCCCTGGGTGTGTACATCTACGCCCAGAGCATAAAGGAGCTTGAATACTCCACAGAGTACTACAAATCCCTTCTGGAGAAGGGGGCCTTCGCCTCCAACTCCCCCGGGTCTCCATCCTCCTGGCTGGAAGAGAGGATGAAGGAGATCTCCTTCCCTCCCCATAGGAGCCTGAAGGGAAAAAGAGGAAGACCCTCAGGGCCCCTGGGGGAAGAAGCTTCTTCCTTGCCATAGTCCCCTGGGAGCAGTAGCTTTTTCGAGGAGGTCACTCAATGAGAAAGCGAAGGGTCGTGATCACGGGACTGGGGGCTGTCACTCCCCTGGGCACTTCTCTGGATGAGAGCTGGGAGAGACTGTGTCGGGGTGAATCCGGAATAAGACCCATCACCCACTTCGACCCCTCCCCGCTGAAGTGCCGAATCGCCGGCACCGTTCCGGACTTCGACCCTCTGGACTTCATGGACAGAAAGTCCACCCGGAGGGTCGACAGGATGGGCCAGTTCCTCCTGGCCGCCGCCCTCATGGCCTTGCAAGACGCCCGATTCGAAGTGAAAAGGGGCCAGGAGTACAGGGTGGGAACGGTGGGGGCAAGTGCCCTGGGAGCCTGTGAGACCTTTGAGAAGAACCACGCCTTGGTCCTCTCCCAGAGACCCCAGAAGGTCTCCCCCTTCTTCATAGTGAACATGGCCGCCAACACCATGGTGGGGGAGTTGGCCATCCTCTCGGGAGCCAAGGGCCCCCAGTACTTCCTCCAGGAGGCCTGTGCAGCCGGCACCAAGGCCCTGGGAACGGCAGCCAAGCTCATCGAGTGGGACATGGTGGACGCCTGTATCGTCAGTGCCGCCGATGCAGGGATCACCCCGGCCATCATGGCGGGACTGGACAGGCTCAACGCCCTGGCCGACCCCCGGTGGAACCAGGAACCCGAGAGGGCCAGCAGGCCCTTCGACAGAGAGAGGAGCGGCTTCGTGCCCAGCGAAGGAGGGGGAGCCCTCATTGTGGAGGAATACGGCCACGCCCTCCGCAGGGGAGCCCCCATATACGCAGAGATCCTGGGCTTTGGGGCCACCTGCGACGCCTACCATGTCACGGCCCCGGATCCAGAGGGCGGGAGCCCGGCCCGGTGCATGATGATGGCCATAAAGGAGGCGGGCCTCTCCCCAGAGGAGATAGAGTATATCAATGCCCACGGCACCTCCACTCCAGCCAACGACGTCATGGAGACCAAGGCCATAAAAGGAGTCTTTGGAGAGTACGCCTACCAGGTACCCATATCCTCCAACAAATCGGAGATGGGGCACCTCTGGGGAGGGGCGGGTGCCGTGGAGACCATTTTCACCATACAAACCCTCGTCACGGGCATCATCCCCCCCACCATAAACCTGGAGAATCCCGACCCCCAGTGCGACCTGGACTATGTGCCCAACAGGGCCAGAAGGAAAGAGGTCCGAACGGCCCTCAAAAACTCCTTCGGCTTCGGGGGGATAAACGGGTGCCTGGTACTCAAAAAGTTGAACGAATGAAGGAGGTGTCCCATGGGTAGCAGAGAGTCATACGATTCGGGGCCTTTCAGAAGGTTCTTCGAGCAGGAGTTCACCTATATGGCGGGGTTCATGAGAAATGTACGCCGATACCCCAACAGTCCCGCCCTGTACTGTACCTCCCATATGAAGGGATGGACCTATGCCCAGCTGAACCAGGAGGTAAACCGGCTGGCCAACTCCCTGAAGGCCAGCGG
>JALUVF010000139.1 GCA_027020915.1 bacterium | reverse complement strand
GTGAAAAGGGATTGAAAATCTTATCCATATGTTCCGGGGGAATACCCTCCCCCCTGTCTATCACCCTGAGCCGCACCTCTCTTCCCCCTTTGGAAAGCTCTATGCGGATCTCTCCCCCCCGGGGGGAGGCCTCCAGAGCGTTAAAAAGAAGGTTGAGGAGCACCTGGCGTATCTGGTCCCTGTCCAAGGGGAAAGCCGCCTCCTCCAGACTCAGGGAGAAAGAGACTCCCCTCTCCCTGGCCTCCTCTTTCAGGGAGAAGACCACCTCCTCCACCAACCCCTTAAGGGATGCCTCCACCTTTTCAGGAGGCCTAGGCCGGGCAAACTGGAGAAAGTCCGTCACCAGCTTATTGAGCCTCCTGGACTCCTGGACAATGATGTTTAACAGGAGTATCTGCTCCTCCTTGGCCCTCTCCCTGCTGAGGAGCCCCTCGGCGGCATTCTTGATGATACCCAGGGGATTTCGGATCTCGTGGGCCAGGCCCGCCGAGAGTTCCCCCAGAGAGGCCAGCTTCTCCCGTCTCTGGGCCTCCTTCAACCCCAGTCTCATCCTCTCGAAGGCCCGGGCCAGGTCTCCAATCTCGTCCTTTCTCCGGGTCAAAGGCACCTCCAGGGAATAGTCCCCCCGGGCAATGTTGTCAGCGGATGCAGCAAACCTCTGGACGGGCTCGGAGATGCGCCCCGCCATCCACCAGCCCAGGATAACGGAGAGCAGCACTCCCAGCCCCATGATGACGGCGAAATACCTGTTGCCCACCATCAAAGACTCGAAGGTCTGCTTGTCGGAGAGGCTGAAGGTGAGCATCCCCAGGGAATTTCCCCTCCAATCCCTCAAAGGAAAGAAGACGGTCTTGTACTCCTGGCCCCCCATCACCATCTCTTCGTCGTACAGGGGAGCCCCTTTTTTGGTCACCCTCCTCAGCCACTTATCCAGTCGCCTTAGCTCCGATCTGGACAGGTCAGGGGGAATGCCCCACCTTCGCCCCCCCTTCAGATACACCCCTACCTCCACCCCGGTGAGCTCCTCCATATCCTCCAGGAAGGTGACGGACACGAATTTTCCCGCCACCCCCGTCCATCCCCCCTCCCTGTAAATCCCTACCAAGGCAGGGATGGGCTCCCCCCTGGTGATCACTGTGGCCATCCCCGAACTTGGGGGAAGAGCGTCTTTCCCCCGGGGAAGGGCCACATCGGGGTCTCCCCTCACCTCCCTCCCCCGGCAGAGACACACAAAGTCTATCCTCTGGCTCTTGCGGATCCTCAGGGCCTCTTGCCTGGAAGTCTGAAGGCGAGAGCTTCGCAAGGAGGGATCCTTCAATGCCACATAGGCCACCATGGTCAGGCGACCCCCTTCCCTTTCTATGTATCGTTCAGTCCGGGCCACGGCCTGGTTCAACCTGGAAACGATATTCCACTCCAGCATGTCTGAAACGGTCTCCGTGGCCACCCACATGGCTCCCAGAAGAGGGGCCAGGCCCACCAGAAGAAAAGCGAGGATGAGCTTGATCCTTAGTCCCCTCATCCCTTTGAAAAGGCTCTCCATTCCTCCTCCGTATCCAGCAAAATCCTACAAGGGAATAACACCTATCCCGCACAATGAGAAGCTCTCAACACTCCCTGAAACCAAAAAGAGCAGGGGCACCTTTTGGGGCACGGGGGCCCCAGAAGCTCTTGGAGATATAGGAAACCGGAAACCCTCCGCGGATACACTTCACAAATCCGTCGAATTTCCTCTGCCCGAGGCAGCCCTTAAAATAAACCATCACCAAAAGGGCTGGGCGCCGACGAACCAAAAAATTAAGGAGGTGAAGAAATGGGGAGAAAGAAGGCTGGAAAGACCGCAGAGGTCAAAGTCCCCAGGATACTCGTGGGGGTCCTCGCCCTTTTCGCCATCCTCGGCTTAACGGCGAGACCCGCTCCGGCCAAGGAGAAAAACTTCTGCAAGAAAACCACGGAAGCCGCCCTCAACGCTTGCCTTAAGGAAGCAAAAAGTGATTACTGGATACAAAGAGGGAACTGCTACAATATTTCAGATCCGGCTGACAAGAAAGAGTGTGTAAAAGAGGCAGAAGACGACTACAAAGATGCCAAGGACGAATGCAAAGAACAGTACAAAGCCCGTCTAGAAGTCTGCAAAAGCCTGGGAAAAGCAGCGTACGATCCTGCAATAGATCCTGGTAACTTCGTGGATCCAGGGGACATTGGAAATACTGTGGACCCCAATCCATACTTCCCCCTCGTTCCAGGATACAAATGGACCTACCAAACTGTGGACGTGAATAGCAATGAAGTCACCGAAATCATCACCGACGAGGTGCTGGACGAAACAAAGGAGATCATGGGTGTCAAGTGCATCGTCGTCCACGATGTGGTCAAAACTCCGGAGGGTGATGTCATAGAGGATACCTATGACTGGTACGCCCAGGACACCGAAGGAAAGGTCTGGTATTTTGGAGAGAGCTCCCTGGAGTACGAAGAAACAGGACTGGTGAGCACAGAAGGGTCTTGGATATCAGGAGTCGATGGAGCAAAGCCGGGGATCATCATGGAGGCCAACCCTGCACCAGGGGATGTCTACCGCCAGGAGTTCTCTCTAGGAAACGCCGAAGACCTGGCGGAGGTGTTGAGCATAGGCGAGGAAACCGTAAGCGTGCCCGCCGGGACTTATACCGACGACATCCTGAAGACAAGGGACTTCACTCCCCTGGAACCAGGACACGATGAATACAAATACTACGCCCCCGGAGTGGGAGTGGTGAAGGAAGAAAACCCGGAAGGAGGAGAACGCGTGGAACTCGTCAGTTTCACAACAGGGGAATAGCCCCTCTTTCGGCGCCCAGCATCCATAGACCACCTCTGCCTACTCAGGTCCAGGCGAGCCAGAAGACTTGCCTGGACCTATTCCAATATCCCACAGAAGGGAGGGGGAAACCAAAAAGGGCAGGGGCACCTTTTGGGGCATGGAGTCGCTGATCCCCTTAGAATAGGGACGCCGGGGAGCTCCTGGGGCAAGGGATCTGACAAATTTGTGGGGTTGTCCCCGCTGCAGACGGATCCCTAGCCTGAAACCTATGACGGAAGAACAGGAGACCCCCATCCTCCACCCCTCCCCTGCACTCCCGGGGGGGCCGGCCCCCTTTCTCTTAATCCTCTTCCTGTGCCTCAGCGTCTTCTTTATCGGCCTGGGGGCCTACCCCCTCTACGACCCCGACGAAGGCAGAAATGCCGAGGTGGCCCGGGAGACGGTAATGGACGGCCACTGGCTACCCCCAACCCTCAACGGGGAGGTACGATACCAGAAGCCTCCCCTCTACTACTGGCTGGTGGCAGCCTCCTTCAAGATATGGGGATTAAGGGAGTTCGCTGCCAGACTCCCCTCGGCCCTGGCCGCTTTGCTGGGTGCACTGGTCACCGCCATCCTGGGAGTAAAACTCTGGGGAAAGGAGAGGGCCTGGTGGGCGGGGACCATCCTGGCCACATCCCTCATATACGCCATATACGCCCATATAGTTATCTTCGACATGGTTCTCACCCTGTTTATCACCCTGGCCATAACCCTGGCCTGGTGGGGGATCACCCAGAACAACAAGAACCTCCTGCGCCTCTCTGCCTTCTCCGCCTCTCTGGCATTCCTCACCAAAGGCCCCATAGGGGTACTCATCCCCATTATGGCCCTCACTCCACCCATGGTCTACCGCATACGAAAGGGCGAAAGGCCCTCCATCCCCTGGCTATCCATGCTCATTGTCTTCCTGGTGCTCAGTGCCCCTGTATACCTGATAGCCGAATTGAAGTCCCCGGGATACTGCTACAAGTTCTTCTGGGAAGAGAACGTCCTCAGATACCTCACACCCCGATTCCACCGCCACGGGCCCTGGTTCTACTACCTGGTGGTTATCCTTGTGGGCCTGTTCCCCTGGACATGGTTCCTGAAAGAGATCCCAAAGGGAATTGAAAGACTGAGGGAGACCAACTTTGACGAGCTCCTTCTCCTGGGCTCCTGGATACTCCTCCCCACCCTCTTCTTCACCTTCTCCCAATCCAAGCTCCCCCACTACATCCTGCCCACCTTCCCCGCCTGGGCCCTGCTCTTAGCCGGCACCGCTTCCTGGGATACCCCTTCAAGAGCCATCACCCTGGCACCTGCCGCGGTTGTCCTTTACCTCTCCGCCTTGCTCCTGATGGGTCCCGCCTTAGCCAACCGGCGATCCTCGGCCAGCCTCCTGAACAGAGTTCATCTGGAGGCCCAGATCCCCGTAGCAGCTTTCACCAAAACATCCTGGTACAGCCTGGCCTTCTACAGCGGTAGAAAAATAGAAGTCGCCTACAAGAAGACGCCCCTGAAAAAAGCCGTAGAAAAGGATAAGTCCCTCTATCTCCTTGTCAAAAAGAAGAAACTCCCCTTGGTCTCCTCTCTGGCACGAAAGTATGGTAAAAGGGTCCAGATAGTGGCCAGGGCCAACGACCATCTCCTGCTCCTGATAAAAAGAGAAGACCCTCACCCCTCCCCCAGAGCCTTGCAGGAGAAGAGGGCCCAGGGCCACTAGACCAGCTCACTCAGGAGGAGCCATGAGGAAACGCCACCTTTCCATTGTTCCTGTCTTCCTGGTCCTCTCTATTCTGATCCTGCCCATCCCTCCCGCCCAGGGAGAGAGCCCCACCTTTACCCTCTTCAAGAGGGCCCTCAAGACTTCACCTAACCTCTTAGCAACCCAGAAGGGAAGGGAAGAAGCCATTCTTGAACAAGAGATAGAAAAGCGAAAAGGCTGGCCCCAGATCTCCTTTGAGACCAGCTTCACCCTCTACGATTCCCACCAGGAAGACATCTACAGGGATCAGGAGTTCCTCACCACCGCGGATCTGGATCTCTTCGGCAAACATAAAAGGCAGGCCAAGGCCCTGGAATTGGTCCAATCCATGGCCCGGGAACAGCAAAGGTTGGAGAAATGGCGCCTCTTTCAACAGGTAGCCAGGAGCTACTACAGGCTGGTGGTATCCTGGCATAAAGAGCGCCTGGCCCAGATGAGGTTCAATAGGTCCCTGGATCTCTACCAAAGGACAAAGAGGCTGGTAGAGAAGGGAGCCCTGCCAGAGGCTAACCTTGTTATGGCGGAGGGAGAGCTCCAGGAAGCGAGATTGGAATTAGAGAAGGCCTCCAAGGAGCGAAAACTGGCCCTGGCCCAGATGAGGACGTGGATACCCGGGTTCAAAATGGACACTGTTTCTTTGAAGATTCCAGATCCTTCACCCGTGAAGATCGACCAGGCTGTGCTGTTGAAGGATTTGATCCATTTCTCCCCCCAGATGAGATCCCTGGAGGCCACAAAGGAAAAGGCCCTGAGAGAAGCCCGGGCGGAAAGGCTCTCCTTTCTCCCCGACCTGAAACTACAAGGGGGATACGTGGTCCATAGAGAGGAGAACGATACGGGGGACTACTGGATGTGGTCTGCCGGTATCTCCCTACCCCTCTTCGATGGAGGGGTGAGGAAGAGAAAGGTGAAGCTGAAGGAGCTGAAGGCGGAAGAGATAGAGTTCCAGATGGCCTCCCTGAAAAGGGCCCTGGCCCTGAAGGCCCGCACCCTTATCACCAATCTCAAGAGCCAGTACGAGAGCTGGGGGCTCCTCAAAAGGGAAGCCGAACTGTACAGGGGACTGGCCCAAAAGATGTTCAAGGCTTACTCCTTCGGTGGCATAAGCATCGAAGAGCTCATCAGAACCACCAGGAAGGCCCGGGAGAAGGAACTGAAACTCACGGAAATCTCCTGCCGGTACAATTACACCCGGGACATGATCGGTTACATACAGCAGGAAGGGGGTAAAAAATGAACTCTCCCATAATAGCCCTGGTAGGCCTTTTACTGTTCGCCGGGCTCTCTCCCGCCCTGGCCCGCATACCGGATACATACACAGTAAAGAGGACCATGATCCAAATAACGGCGAGGTTCTCGGGAGAAGTGGAATCACCACCACCCATCACCCTATCTTCCCCTGCCCGGGGAGAGGTTCTCTGGGTGAAGAGTCCGGGTGAGACTGTCAGGAAAGGGGAGAAGGTGGAGCAGATAGACCCCATAAGGGCAAGGATCCAACTGAAGGGGGCAAAAAACAGATTGAAAATTGCCCGAAGGGTCTTGGAGCAGAAGGAAGAGCTCTTGAAGCTCGGGCTCATCTCCAGGCAAGAGTTTTTGCGATACCAGGCCAGCTACAACGAGATAGAGAGCAGGGTTTCCCTCCTCTCCTATGAGATAAGGGCATCGGAGCTTAGAGCACCCTCAGAGGGGGTCATCGTCAAGGTCTCTAAAGGTCCGGGATCCACGGTGGCCCCTGGAGAAGCCGTGCTCACCATCATGCCCACAGAAGGCCTCTACGTCCTGGCCAGGGTGCCTGTAGACCGGGCATCTCAGATTCATCCCGGGGCAAAGGCCAGTATATCCCTGCCCCATGGAAAAGGGATAAAGGGAAAGGTGAGCACCATCTCACCCGCCGGGCAGGGATTCGTCTATGCCCGCATCGTCCCCAATGCTCCCCTGCCGTCCGATCTCCTGGACACCATGGTACCCGTGGAGATCACCCTGAGCCAGAGAAAGGCCCTGGTGGTTCCCAGCCAGGCCGTGGTGGAAAAGAACGGGCGGTTCTTCGTCTTTGTCGTATCCCCTCAAGGGAAACCAGAAAAGAGAGAAGTAAAACTGGGTCCAACAGCAGGCCAGGGGCTGGTGGAAGTCCTCTCCGGCCTGAAGGAAGGGGAGAAGATACTGGCAAAGGGCGCCTACCAGGAGGAGTACAGGAATATCAAGCAGTACATTCACAAGGAGGACTGAATTGGCCTGGTGGGTGAAACGCCCCGTACTCAGTCTCATCCTTCTTCTCTTCATCGTTTTTGGAGGCATCTTCTCCTATATCTCCTTCCCTGTAAACATCTTCCCCAGGCTCTCCTTTCCCGTCTTCAACATCATCACCCACTACCCCGGCGTCTCCCCCAGAAACATGGAACTCATGGTGACCAACCCCATTGAGTCGGCAATGCTGGGTATCCAGGGGGTGCGAAGGGTCTCTTCCTCCTCGGCCGAGGGGTTTTCCCAGATCACCGTGGAGTTCGGATGGGGGACCAGTCACCAGGAGGCCCGATCCCTGGTGCTGACAGCCCTGTCTAAAGCGGAAAACCAGCTCCCTGCAGGGGTGAAGCCTGTCCTGGAAGACATAGGATCGGCCATGCAGGAGATGATGGGCGTCAGCCTCATCATCCACGGTACAAGCCCCCAAAAGGCCCGGATATTCGCCGAAAAATCCCTGGTGCCCGGACTCCAGGCACTAAAAGGGGTGGCCCATGTATCCGTCATAGGGGGACAGGAACCCGCCTTCATGGTGGAAATGGATCCCCAGGCCATGGCCCGCTACTCCACATCCCTCCAGGACATCCTGGAAGTCATAAGGGACAACAATCTCCTCTCCAACGGAGGGTTCATGGAGAGGTTCCACAGGGACTTCTTTATCCGGGGGATCAACCTCACCTCGTCCATAGAGGAGCTCCGGCGCATCATAGTAAAGAACCCCGGCGGCAATCCCGTCACCCTTTCCATGGTGGCCCGGGTGCACAAAGGAACAGAACCCAGGCGTTACGTGGCCCGGGCCGATGGCAAAGATGCCGTGATCCTCACCATCATCAAGCAGAGGAGGGCCAGTACTCTGGCCGTATCCAGGAGGGTGAGGGCCTTCTTGAAAAAGGCCTCATTACCTTCAGGCCTGGAGATGAAGACCTGGTACGACCAGGCAGAGCTCATAGGCATGGCCGCCCACACCGTGAAGACCAACCTCTTGCTTGGCGGCCTCATGGCAGCCCTGGTGCTTTTTTACTTTCTCAGGAACCTTTCGGCCACCCTCCTGGTCTTTGTGAGCATCCCCCTCTCCATGATGCTGGCCTTCATATTCATGAATTGGTGGGGCCTGTCCCTCAACCTCATGACCCTCAACGGTCTCACCGTGGCCCTGGGTATGCTGGTGGACAATGCCATCGTGGTCATGGAAAACATCTTTCAACACAGAGAACACGGGGAAGAGACATTTGCATCCGTGGTCCAGGGAACAAGGGAGATGGTGATCCCCATCCTCACCTCCACCCTGACCACCGTCATCGTCTTTTTACCCCTGGCCTTCTTCCACGGTCCCGCCGGACTCTTCTTCAG
>JALUVF010000138.1 GCA_027020915.1 bacterium | reverse complement strand
CGTTCCCTGAAGGGCCGCCACCACCGCCTCCAGGGAAGGCTGGGCCGTGAGCCCCGCCATGCTGGAGAGGGCCAGATCCACCACGTCCACCCCCGCCTCACTGGCCATGAGGCAGGAGGCCACACCGCTTCCCGCCGTGTCGTGGGTGTGGAAGTGAATGGGCAGACCCGTCTCCTCCTTCAGGGCCTTCACCAGCTGGTAAGCCGCCTGGGGCTTGCATAGGCCCGCCATGTCCTTGATGCCCAGGATGTGAATTCCCATAGACTCCAGTTCCTTGGCCAGGTTCACGTAGTAGTCCAGGGTGTATTTGGTGCGTTTGGGATCGGTGATGTCCCCCGTGTAGCACAGGGCCACCTCCACCAGCTTGCCCGTCTTCAGAGCCTCCTCTATGGAGACCTTCATACCCTCTATCCAGTTGAAGCAGTCGAAGATGCGAAAGAGATCGATCCCAGCCCGGGCCGCTTCCCTGACGAAGGCCTTCACCACGTTATCGGGATAGTTGGTGTAACCCACGGCGTTGGCCCCCCTCAAAAGCATCTGGAAAAGAATGTTGGGAATCCTCTCCCTGAGCCTCACCAGCCTATCCCAGGGGTCCTCCTTCAAGAAGCGCATAGCCACGTCGAAGGTTGCCCCGCCCCACATCTCCAGGGAAAACAGACCCGGCAGGAGATGGGCGATACTGGGGGCCGCCTGGAGCATGTCGTAGGTGCGCACCCGGGTGGCCAAGAGAGACTGGTGGGCATCCCTCAGGGTAGTATCGGTAATGAGAAGGGCCTTCTGCTCCCTGATCCATTGGGTCATCTTTTCTGGCCCCATCCTGTCCAGGAGATCCTTGGTCCCCGGGGAGGGAGGAGAAGCAACGGACACCCTGGGAGGCTCAGGCTCCCTAACAGTGAAAGGAGGTTTCTCCTTGATGCCGGGAAACCCATTTATGCTCACGTGGGCCAGGTATGTAAGGATCTTGGTCCCCCGGTCCTTGCGCTCGGGGAAGCGGAAAAGCTCAGGGGTGGTATCCACGAAGGTGGTGTCGCACTTGCCCTCCAGAAAGGTGGGATGTTCCAGGACGTTCAACAGGAAAGGTATGTTGGTTTTGACGCCCCTGATGCGGAACTCCCTCAGGGCCCGGTCCATCTTGGCCACGGCGTCCTTGAAATGCAGGGCCCAGCTGGTCACCTTCACCAGGAGGGGATCGTAGTAGGGGGTGATTCGTGCCCCCACGAAACCATCGCCACCGTCCAGACGGATACCAAAGCCTGCCGCTGTACGGTAGGCCACAATCCGACCCACATCGGGGAGAAAGTTGTTGGTGGGGTCTTCCGTGGTCACCCGGCACTGGATGGCATAACCGCTCTTCTTCACCGCCTCCTGCCCCAGGATACCTATCTCCTTCAAAGAGTCTCCCCGGGCTATGCGGAGCTGGGCCTGGACCAGATCCCTGCCCGTGATCACCTCTGTCACCGTGTGCTCCACCTGGATCCTGGGGTTCACCTCGATGAAGTAGTGCTTTCCCTCCTTGTCCACGAGGAACTCCACAGTACCGGCACTCACATAGTTCACCGCCCGGGCAATGCGCAGGGCGTGGTCGTAGAGGCGTTCTTTGAGGAAGGGATCCAGATCGATAGAGGGGGCCAGCTCCAGGAGTTTCTGGTGACGACGCTGGATGGAGCAGTCCCTCTCAAAAAGATGGACCAGGTTGCCCTGCTGGTCCCCCAGAATCTGGATCTCAATGTGTTTGGGCTTTATGAGGTACTTTTCCAGA
>JALUVF010000137.1 GCA_027020915.1 bacterium | reverse complement strand
CATGGCCCTTCCCTCCCTCCTGGGGGCCCTGGAGGAAGGTGACACCCTGCTCCTGGGTCCAGCCGCCTTTTATGCCCTTCTGGAGGGCCGATTCCCGCCAGAGCTCTACCTGGCCACCACCCAAAGGGGATGGAAGAAGACCTTCCAGGGAGCCCGGCTCCTCATCTCCCGTCCCGTGGACAGGGCCATCCTCCTGCCCAATAGCCTCCAGTCAGCCATCATGTCCCTTCTGGGGGGGGTTCCCAGGACCTGGGGGCTACCCACCCACGGACGGGGCTTCCTCCTCCATAGGAGAGTCTCCTCTCCCCCCAAGGGCGCCCACCAGGCCCAGGTCTATCGCCACATACTGGAGGAAACGGGGGTTTTCAGACCCTGGGAGGGCCCCGTCATCTTCCCCTCCCGGGAAGCCGGGGATAAGGCGGAAGAACTCTGGAGGAAGGAAAACCTCGCAGGAAGGCCGGTGGTGGTGATTCACCCCTTCTCATCCAAAGTTCCCAGAACCTGGCTACCCAGCCGGTTCAGGGCCATCCTCCAGGGCCTCCTGGAGAGGCGCTGCCCCGTGGTCCTCCTGGGAAGTCCCCGGGAGAGGGATAAAGCCCGGGCCCTCCTGGAGGGCCTGGGGGGAGTGATAGATCTCACCACCTGCAACTGGGGAGTGGGGGAGATGGCCGCCCTCCTGGAGAGGGCCTCCCTCTTCATAGGAAACGACAGCGGTCCTGGCCACCTGGCGGCCGCCGTGGGAACGCCCACCATCACCATCCACGGGCCTACAGCCCCCCATCTCACAGGCCCCCAGGGAGAGAGGGCCCGCCACATCTGGAAAGCCCTTCCCTGCTCACCATGCCGGGAGCGCTTTTTCAAGGAGTGCAAACCGGGAGAAGAACACCGTCCCCCCTGCCTGGAAGCCATAGAAGTGGAGGATGTGTGGAAGGAAGCGACCGGAGTACTGGATGGTCTGAAAGATAGAGAGCCTTGAGAAGGCAAACTAAAAGGGGGGATAACCCCTAAGGTCTCCCCCCGGTCCTTGGTGTTAGAGGTCCTGATCTCAGTAGCGGTCGAGCCGGGCCATCTTCTCCTGCATCTTGCGCATCTTTTTTCTGGCCTTCAGCATCTTCCTCCGCCTGCGCTGAGTGGGCTTCTCATAGTACATGTTCTTCTTTATCTCTTTGATAAGCCCCTCTTTCTCTATTTTTTTGCGGAGTTTCTTCAGCGCAGCGTCCAAATCGTTGTCCACCTTGACAAAAGCATTCACCACATTACCCATACGAGCCCCATCCCCCCTTTCCATGCCAGACTATATAAAGGCAAGCATGGTTAACGTAAGGTACGTAAATTGCTAAGTCAAGTCTTTTCCCGACCCAAAGCCACACAAAACCCAAAAGTTTTTTACTTCCCCCCATCCCCCAGGCCACCATAAACAGAGAAAGTCCCGCACCGGGAACCCCTTCCCCTGGCCATCTGCCCCGGGGATATGACTCAGTTGTCTTGTATCCACAACTCATAAGGCCTATAACAGCCCTTAGAGCCCATCCCATGAGAAAAACCAGGGGGAAAAAGATGGAGAGAGAAGAGGCCGTGGCCCTACTCAAAAAGCACGTGAAGAACAAGAACCTTCAGAAGCACTGCATCGCCGTGGAAGCGGTGATGAGAAGACTGGCCCACCAGTTGGGAGAAGACGAAGAGCTGTGGGGGCTGGCGGGGCTCCTCCACGACCTGGACTACGACGAAACGGCCAAGGACATGGCCCGCCATGGATACAAAACGGTGGAGATGCTCCAGGACTCAGCCCTCCCCCAGGAAGTCCTCCACGCCATCCTGGCCCATCCCGGCCATGTGGAGAGGGAGAGCCTCATGGACAAGGCCCTCTACTGCGCCGATCCCGTCACCGGCCTCATTGTGGCCGCCGCCCTCATCCATCCCGCCAAAAAGCTGGAGCCCCTGGATGTCAAGTTCCTCATGAACCGCTTCAAGGAGAAACACTTCGCCCGGGGAGCCAACAGGGACCAGATCCAGGCCTGCCAGGAACTGGGCCTCTCCCTGGAGGAGTTCCTGGGCCTGGCCCTGGAAGCCATGAAGGGCATCTCCCGGGAACTGGGACTGTAGAGGAGGTGTACCATGGAGAAGACCCTGGGAAAGGTGCAGGTGAAGCTGGTGGAAGGGGACATCACCGAGCTGGCCACCGACGCCATAGTAAACGCCGCCAACAACCACTTCTGGATGGGAGCAGGGGTGGCTGGCGCCATAAAGAGAAAGGGGGGTGAGGAGATAGAAAGGGAGGCCACGGCCAAGGGCCCCCAGCCCGTGGGAGAGGCCATCGTCACGGGTGGGGGCAGACTCAAGGCCCGGTACGTCATCCACGCCGCCGTCATGGGTCAGGACCTGGTGACCGACGGCGAAAAGATCCAGGCCGCCACCTACAATGCCCTCCTCCGGGCCCATGAGCTTGGCCTCAAGTCCATAGCCTTTCCCGCCCTGGGCACGGGAGTGGGAGGCTTCTCCCTGGAAGAGGCCGCCAGGATCATGTTTCAGGCCGTGGAAAAGTTCCTCAAAGACCACCCGGATACCAGCCTGGAAGAGGTGGTCTTCTGCCTCTTCGGAGACCAGGCCTACAATGCCTTTGCCGATATAATGGCCTCCTGGCCTTCCTGACCCAGAGCCCTCTCTGCCAGGGCAAGAAGTGAATCCAGGCGGAAAGGCTTACCCATGACCTCATGGGCCCCCAGGGCCAGGGCCCGCTCCCTGTAAAGCCCTGGACTTCCGGAAGAGAGAACCACCATGGCCTGGGGCGCCGCCTTCTTCACCTGGGGTATGATCTCTACTCCCCCCACGCCGGGCATGACAGCATCCAGGATCACCAGGGCCACCCGGGGGGCCTCCTGCCTCACCAGCTCCAGAGCCTCCTCGGCCGATCCCGCCTCCAGAACACAACACCCCACCCTGGATAGGACCGTCCTCAAAAACCTCCGCACCATCTCCTCATCATCGGCCACCACTATTACTTTTCCGTTTTCCATGTCCAAACCCCGTATTTCACCTTTCCCCGGAGGGGCAAAGACCAGAAGAGTCCATTGCCACTCCAGACCTTTGCGTGTATATAACCCCCATGCAAAAACCCTGTATTGACAGGCATTTAGCATCATTTTCGGCACAAGTCAACCCAAAAATGGGCCTTTTGCAGGAGATTTTTTATGAAAAATTTCTATAGGGATAGGGCAAAAAGGCCGGGATCTTCAATCCCTTCCTCCCTCCTGTATCCCGATGATAACCAACTGAAAAAGCTGAGATTAGAGATCGGCTCCAGGCTAAAAGAGGTACATAGGGACTCGGGGTTAAGCCAGGAGACCTTCGCCCGATCCCTGGGAGTTTCAAAATCGGCCCTGAATCGCTATATTAGTGGCAAAAACGAGCCAAGGGCCTCGGCCATTAGACTGCTCCTGGAAAACTACAGAGTGAACCCCACGTGGCTCATCACGGGCAGGGGGGCCAAATACTTTGAAAGGGTCGGTGAGGAGCATATCCTCTATTCCGCGGAAAGGGAGGAAGAGGGCCCCTTTGAAGAGGTACTGAAAAAGCTCCACCGTCAGCCGGATCTGGTACAAATCATCCACAAACTACTCAAAACGGACCCTTCCCAGAAAGAGACCCTGGAGGCATACCTCATGGCCCTTGAAATGGCCCTGAAGGCCCACAAAGAAGAGGCGGGGGAAGGAGAAAAAAGATGAAGATACTGGGCATGGTTTGCAGTTCCAGAAAGATGGGAAACTCTGAGATAGCCGTCAAGGCGGCCCTCATGGGTGCCCGGGATGCAGGGGCGGACATAGCCATGATCCGCCTCACCGACTACCGGATCGAGCCCTGCAGGGGGTGTATGACCTGTGTATTCAAAAAGGCCCCATGCCCCATCCAGGACGACGCCCACAGGGTCTATGAAACCCTCCTGGAGTACGACGGCCTAGTCCTGTGCACCCCCACCTACATCCTGGGTCCCACGGGTATCCTCAAGACCTTCCTGGACAGGGGCATGGGCTTCATGTACGGCTACGGCAGGAAACTGGAGGGGCGTCCCGCCCTCTCCATGGCCACGGCGGGCATCCCGGGATGGGAACCCTACGCCCTGCCCATGAACGCCCTGTTCCTGAGGGCCCTGGGCTACACCATGGTGGACCAGTTCATGGTCTACGGCCAGGGACCGGGAGAGGCCATCTACCACCAGGAGACCCTGGAGAGGGCCCGGGCCCGGGGCAAGGCCATGGTGGAGCACATTGCCCGGGGAAAGGTGGACTACCTGGGAGAGGAAGCCCCCACCAGCTGTCCCTACTGCCATAACGACCTCCTCCTCTTCACAGGTGGAACAAAAGTTAAATGTCCCAATTGTGGAATTGTTGGACGGTTGACTATAAAGGGGGACCAGGCCCGGGTAGACTGGGAGTCCATCCCCGACCGGTGGATAGAGGAAGAGGTCATCCGCCATTTCGAGCACCAGGTCCTCCCATCGGGTCCCCGCTTCATGGAGAACCGCCGGGAGATCAGGGAAAAAACCGCCGTGTATCGCCAGTTCCAGGTCCCCGGCCCCCACGGAGAGTGACCCTTGGCCCTAGGCAGAAAAGGCCCCCTGGGATTCTGGTCCGTGGTGGCCATAGGAATCGGGGGCATGGTGGGAGGGGGAATCTTTGCCGTCCTGGGACTGGCCGTGGAGCTGGCCCGGGGAGGGACCCCCGTAGCCTTTCTCGTGGCGGGACTGGTGGCCCTGGTCACCTCCTACTCCTATGTGAAGCTCTCCATAGCCTTCCCCAGTGAAGGGGGCACGGTGGAGTTCATAAACCAGGCCTTCGGCCCCGGACTCTTCACCGGCACCCTAAACGTACTCCTGTGGCTCAGCTACATTGTCATGCTCTCCCTCTACGCCTTCGCTTTTGGAAGCTACGGGGCCAGTTTCTTTCCCCTGGCCGCTCAACCCTTCTGGCGGCACGTCTTCATCACCGCCATAGTGGTGGCCCTCACGGGGCTGAACGCCCTGGACGCCGAGGTGGTGGGAAAGGCGGAAGAAGGGATAGTGGCCGTCAAAATAGCCATTCTCCTCTTCTTTGTGGGAGTGGGGATCTGGAGCGTAACCCCTGGCCGACTGGCCCCGTCCACCTGGTCCTCCCCCCTGGAACTCCTGGCAGGAGGCATGATCATATTCCTGGCCTACGAAGGATTTGAGCTCATAGCCAACACCGCCGGGGACGTGAAGAACCCCGCCAAGACCTTGCCCAGAGCCTACTACACGGCGGTCCTTTTCGTCATAGCCCTCTATGTTACGGTGGCCCTGGTCACCGTGGGCAACCTCCCCCTGAACCAGATCGTCTCCGCCAGGGACTATGCCCTGGCCGCCGCCGCCCGCCCCTTCCTGGGCACCTTCGGCTTCACCCTCATCGCCATAGCCGCCCTCCTCTCCACGGGGTCGGCCATAAACGCCACCCTCTACGGTACAGCCAGGGTGAGCTACATCATTGCCAAGGAGGGCGAACTCCCCGCATTCCTGGAAAAGAGGGTGTGGAACAAGCCCCTGGAGGGACTGGTCATAACTTCAGGACTCACCCTCCTCATGGCCAACCTCTTTGACCTCTCCAGCATCTCCATGATGGGAAGCGCCGGATTCCTCCTCATCTTCGCCGTGGTAAACGCCTCCAACTACAGACTGGCGGCCAAGACGGGCTGCAAACCCTGGCTGGCCCTTCTGGGCCTTGGGGTTTGCCTCATGGCCCTGGGAGCCCTGGTGTGGCAAAGGGCCGTAACCCGTCCCAGGGAGCTCTGGGTCCTGGTGGTCATGGTTGGGCTCTCCTTCGCCATAGAAGCCGCCTACAGGGCCGTGACCGGCAGGAGGCTCCAACCCACCTTCGCCAAGAAACCCCTCTTTTGATTCGTCCCCTGGCCAAAGGGCAATATTTCTTTGAACTTTCCGGGGAAACACGATACTCAACAAAAAAAGATCCAAGGGGGAAAGGTTATGAAGGGGAAAAACTCCACAAGGACGATCAGCTATCTGCCCGTCATAGCCATCGGGATGGGTGTCATATTGGCCTTCGCGTCTCTGGTCTTTGCCGGCACCCCCATGGCCAGGGTCCCGGCCAAACTACCCTCCACAAAGGCCTTTTTCCCAAAAGGCCCGTCCATCCAGGCAAAAGTGACAGGCTTCAAAGTGCTCACTTACTATGAAGGCATGGAGGTTTACATCAAAAACAGCGGTACCACTACCATTCCGGGGAATACCCTGGGAGTCAGGATCTACCAAAAAAGGAAAAATGGCACAGGAACCATATCCGGCACATACTATATAGGAGCCACAATAGAACCTGGAAATACCCACACCACCAGACTGCCCCATTGGAAGCTAGATCCCCAAACAAGGAGCATCACTGTTCATCTCCTTAAGTTGGCAAACCACAAAACCATTTTTTCTTTAACAAAACCCTTCAAAGCCTTTGACGTCACCATAGAAGAATTTTCATGGAACAATGCCGACAGATCATGGACCCTCAAAATCACAAATCACATGGATGTAGCGGTGAGAGTCAGTTACTATGTGAACGCCACCAATAACTACTACCACGTCAAAGATTGGGGTGATCGTCCCCTGATAGGAGCCCACAGAACCTGCATAGTGACACAGAAAACTCCTCTGGCATTTCATTACCGGGCCAACGCCGATGGAAGTACAAGAACAGACAGGATCACAGCCGAGGTGTTCACCTATGACAAAACAGGTAAAACGTATATCCTGGACAAAAAAGAAATCGACCTCCCTTGCGTCCCAAATCCCCAGAACAAATGCCAATAAACCCAGGGGCCGGGGCTCAGCCCCCGGTCCCTTCCCCAAAGATAGCCAACACCTTACGGGGCAGGTGATCCCGATTCTTTTGGGTAACTTCCCACAGGGGCAGGGTGGCCTTTAGCCTCAACACCAAAGGGTCCCGGGACTTGAGGGCTATGGTGGCCAGAAAGGGCACGGCAGGGTCCAGGGCCACACTTTCTATCCACTCCCTGAACCCGGGGGAAAAGAGCTCCATCCTGCCGATTTCGTCCACCACCAGGACCCTCCCGGGCGCCCATTCCTCCCGGAGCCGGGCCACCACCAGATCCAGGAAGGCCAGATCCACCCTATAACGGGAGACCCGATAAGGAGAAGAGAAGCCCACCCGGGCCAGCCACCCCTCCTCACCCCAGGTGGTCACCAGGCGAAAGCCCACCCTCCGGCCCTTCTCCCTCACCTCTTCTGTGTAAAACCCCAGGGCCCTTTCTCCCAGACCCTCCATCACCTTCATCACCACCGTGGTCTTTCCCACCCCCGGAAGCCCCGTGAGGAGGAGCTTGGGGGCAGAGTCCAGGGATGAAGGCTGGAGGCATAAGTAGGAAGGATCCTTCCCCTTGTCCATTTACCCCTCCGCGTCCCTCGTCGCCACTTTTCCCCTTTAACCACTAACCGCTTTTATCTCCACCCCTAATTTGATTATACTTGCCCAAATCAGGAGGTGTATAAATGGGTCAAGACAAAAAGCTGAACCTGGTGGTTGCAGGGGAAGACTTCTCAGGCCGCTACACCAATCTGGCCACCTTCCGCCACACGGAAGATGAGTTTATCATGGACTTCTTCCTGGTGGTGGAGAACGAGGGGAAGCTGGTCTCCCGGGTCATCACCAGCCCCCGCCACGCCAAGGCCATCCTCATGGCCCTCACGGAGAACGTGGCCAAATACGAGCAGAAATACGGGGAGATAGAGATCATCCCCAAGGACAAATTGACATAAACCAGGAGGAAAGAGGTGGAATACGAAGCTGTCATAGGTTTGGAGGTGCACGTCCAGCTCAAGACCAACTCCAAGATCTTCTGCTCCTGCTCCACGGAGTTCGGGGCGCCCCCCAACACCCACACCTGTCCCGTATGCCAGGGCATGCCCGGGGTCCTGCCCGTCCTCAACAGGAGGGTGGTGGAGTATGCCATAAAGGCCGCCCTGGCCCTCAACTGCCGCATCAACCCCCTCTCCGTCTTCGCCAGGAAGAACTACTTCTATCCCGACCTGCCCAAGGGGTACCAGATCTCCCAGTACGAGTTGCCCCTGGCGGAGCATGGCTACCTGGAGATCGAGACCCAGGAGGGCAAAAGGCGCATAGGCATCACCCGGATCCACATGGAGGAGGACGCCGGCAAGAACGTCCACGGGGAGTTCGGCGATCCCCACTCCTACGTGGACCTG
>JALUVF010000136.1 GCA_027020915.1 bacterium | reverse complement strand
GGCTATGACGGGCTGGGGGATGCTGCGCAAGGTGTACATCATCTCCCAACACTTCTGAAACAACCGCTCCACCTCCAGGGGAGAATGGTTCACAATCTCCGTGAGATCGTGACCAGAAGAGAAGATTTTCCCTGCCCCCTTTATCACCACCACCCGGACTCTCCTCTCCCGGGCCACCCTCTTGAAGAGCTGAACCAGTTCATCCAGCATCTGAAAGGAGAGGGCGTTTCTCTTCTCAGGGTTGTTCAAAGTCACGTACCCTACTCTGTCCTCCTCATGATACAGGAGATACCGATAATCCATATCTACCTCCTCTGAATAGTAGGCTTTCTCCCAGGGTTATTATCACAGAAGGGCCAGTCTCTCCAGCACCCTGGCCACCGTCTCCACTTCTCCCCCGTCCACCCATTCCCCGGGGGCATGGGCCAACATGGGATCCCCAGGACCAAAGAGAACAAAGGGTACCTCTATCCCGGGAACTACAGCGGAGATATCAGAATAGTAAGGCAACCCCACCCTCTCCACCTCCCTACCCATGACCTCCCCGGCAGCCCGGGCAAAATCCTCCAGGGCCGGGCTATCCATGCTCTCCACAGGAGGCCTGTTGTTGACTATCTCCAACTCCACCTCCACCCCCCGGCCCTCCACAAGGGACTCCAAGGAGTCTATGAGAGTCTCCGGCTCCAGGCCGGGGACCAATCTGAGGTCCACCTCCATCACAGCATGAGGAGGTATGACGTTGGTCTTCCATCCTCCATGAAACTGGGTGATCTCCGCTGTGGACGCCCCCAGAAGGGAATGAAAAGGCCCGGTCTTCCTCACCCTCTCCACCAAATCCAGGGCCAATCTACACCCCTCCTCCAGCGCCCTGGGGCCCTTGGCCATGGAAGCATGGCCACCCTCCCCCTTGAGGGTGAACCTGATCCACAATACCCCCTTCTCGGCAATGCCCATCTTCAATCCCGTAGGTTCGGGCACCACCAGAAGCTGGAAATCCCTGCCCAAAAGCCAGTCCTCCAGGGCCTTGCGGGCCCCTATGGAGTTCACCTCTTCCCCCACGGTGAAAAGGCCCCACATCTCCCTCCTCTTTCCCGCCCTGAGAAGGGCCACCAAGGCCGAAACCATGGCCGCCACTCCCCCTTTCATGTCGCAGCTACCCAGGCCAGTGAGCCTTTCACCCTCCCAACGGGGGGAGAAGGGGTCCGTCTCCCAGCCGGAGCCCGGGGGGACCGTGTCCAGATGCCCCATACAGAGAATAGGAGGCCCCTCCCCGGGCACCCTGGCCAGAAGGTTAGACCTGCCGGGTTCCACCTCCCTCACCTCAACCCGGACCCCTGCATCTCCCAGAAACTCCGCCAAAAAAGAGGCTATCCTCCCTTCCTCCCCGGTGACGGAAGGGATGGACACAAGGGCCTCCAGCAATCCCCTGGTATCCATCACCAGGCCGTCCATCCGCCGTCCACCACCAGGCAATGCCCCGTAACGTAGGAAGCAGCAGGGGAGACCAGGAAAAGGGTGGCGTAAGCCACTTCCTCGGGCCTGCCGAACCTGGCCATGGGGATCCTGGTGAGGAGTTCTCCCTTGAGCTTCTCGTTTCTGGATATGCCCGAGGTCATGTCCGTCTCTATGAACCCTGGACAGAGGGCGTTCACCCTGATGCCGTATTGGGCCCACTCGGCAGCCAGGGACTTGGTGAAGGTGGTTAGAGCACCTTTGGTGGCGGTATAGACGGCCACCTTGGGCAGTCCGATGAGGCCCCCTATGGAAGAGACATTCACCACGGCGGCACGGCCAGCGGACCTGAGGAGGGGAAAGGCCGTATAGCAACAGAAGAAGACCCCTTTGAGATTCACCGCCAGCATCTTGTCCCAATCCTTCTGAGCCGTCTCATGGAAGGGCAGATAATGGGGGCTCACACCGGCATTGTTCACCAGGACATGAAGAAGACCAAACTCCTCCTCCACCCAATGGAACACCCTTTCCACGTCCTCTCTGTCGGCCACATTGGCCACCCTATAGTGGGCCTCACCCCCCTGATTCTCGATCTCCTCTCTCAGCTGGGCCAGAAGACCCTCCTTCCGACTCACCAGAATCACCCGGGCACCGGCCCGGGCCAACACCCTGGCTATGGCTCTGCCTATACCCCGACTGGCCCCCGTGATCAGGGCCACCCTGCCATTTAAAGAGAAGACTCCTTCCCCTTCCATCATTCCCCTCCAAGAAGATCTCTCAAGATCTGCTCCCTGTCCTCATCCAGAGCAGGAGGGAGCCGCCTGCAGCCGAACTCCACCCCGGACATCCTGAATGGTGGAGCCACCATGACCAGTTCTCCCTCCTGGGGATGTTTTACCCGCCAGAGCATGTTCCTGGCCTGCACCTGGGGATCTTCCATGACCTGGGGAATGGTCTGGACGGGAAAGAGCAGGAGATCCTCCGTGGCGCAGGTGAGCTCCAGCCACTCCTCCAGGGTTCTGGAACGAAAGAGCCGGTCCACCTCCCCTATCACCTCCGAGTCCTGAGAAAACTGGTGGGGCAAAAGGTCCTCCCTCCCCACGGCCTCACAAAAGACCTTCCAGAACTTCCCTTCCAGGGCTCCCAGGGTGACATACTGGCCGTCAGCCGTCTCATAAACCCGGTAACAGGGAAACCCTCCCCCCAGGAGGAAATCCCCCCTGGTGGGCGCATGACCTGTAGCAGCGTACTGGACGAAATGAATGGGAAGCCAGGAGAGGACAGTGTCCATCATGGAAACATCCACCAAGGCACCCTCTCCCGTGGCCCTGGAACGGATCACCCCCGCCAGAATGCCGATGGCCGCCCAGAAGGCTGAAGAGAGATCAGCGATCTGGATGGTGGGAACCACAGGAGGACCACCCTTCTCCCCTATCTGGTCCAGCACACCGCCCATGGCAATGTAGTTGATGTCGTGGCCCGGCATATCCCTATAGGGACCATCCTGGCCAAACCCTGTGATGGCACAGTAGACCAGCCCCGGGTTGATCTCCCTGAGTCTCTCATACCCCAAATCCAGCCTATCCATGACCCCAGGACGGAAACCCTCCATGAGGACATGGGCCCCGCCCACCAGGTTCAAGAAAATTTCCCTGTCCCCTTCATCTTTAAGATTCAGGGAGATACTCTCCTTGTTCCGGTTTACTGCGTAATAAAAGGCGCTCTCCTTCTTCAATTTAGGCTCAAACTCCCTCATGTAGTCTCCAGGAGGAGGCGGTTCCACCTTGATCACCCTGGCCCCCAGATCAGCCAGGATCATGGAACAGTAAGGACCGGGAAGAAGCCTGGTGAGATCCAGCACCACAACACCCTCCAATGGCAGCATTCCACCACCTCCCATGGTTCTTTTCCGTGAAGATGGCATAAATGGCATCCAAGGCTCAACCTCTTCCCCTCCGGGGAGGATTTATCGAAAACACCTTCTTGACAAGAATTATCATCTGCCATAGTTTATTAAAAACAAACGAAATAAAGAAGGGGGCACGGATGGGAACCAAAGGGCGAGAACTGGTGGGAGACTTTGCTGACAGGCTCATAGAACTGCTGAACAGAGCCTTGGCCGACGAGTGGCTGGCCTATTACCAGTACTGGATCGGTGCCAAGGTGGTGAAAGGACCCATGAAAAACGCCGCCATAACAGAGCTCCTGGAGCATGCCGCCGATGAGCTTAGACATGCCGACATGCTGGTGGAGAGGATCCTCCAACTGGGGGGTGAGCCCATTCTAGAACCCAAGGACTGGTACACCCTCACCAACTGCGGCTATGAAGCACCCAGGGACCCTTACATCATCAACGTCCTGGACCAGAACATCAAAGGAGAACAGTGCGCCATCCAGGTCTACAGCCGGCTTCTAGATCTCACCAAGGAGAAGGACCCCATCACCTACAACATGGCCCTCCAGATCCTCACCGACGAGGTAGAGCACGAGGAAGACCTACAAGCCCTGAAAGAAGACCTGGAAACGGGCAGATTCCAGCTCTAGGCGTCCATGAAGGACCGGCCCAGTCCGGTCCTTCACCCCTTGCACCCCTTACAGAGACCATAAATGATGAGCTGACACTCTTCCAGCTCCACCTCCCCCTCTTCCACCCACCTCTGGAGTTGGGGACAGGCTCCGCAATCCAGGGGGACATCCAGGATGGCTCCACAGTTCCTACAGACAAAGTGGGCATGAGCTCCCAGCTCCACCTCGTAACGCATCTTGTCGTCTATGGAAGGGGCCTTCCTCACCAATCCCATCTCCTCCAGATACCGGAGGGTCCTGTAAACGGTGGCCAGAGACAGGCCGGGCATCTCCCTCTTCAGGGCCTGGTAAATCTCTTCCACGGTGGGATGCCCCCGACGCAGGGCCAACTCCCTGTAAACGGCCAACCTCTGGGGAGTGGTCTTCACCCCCAAAGCCCTGGCCCGTTCCTGGAAGGTTTCCAGGAGCCCCTTCATCTCCATTTCCGTTCTCACTCTATCCATACCCCCAACCTCCAGGCCCCTCCGGACCGGTGCAACTACGTGAAGGAGGAAAAATATCATTTTTTAAGAAGATAAGCAAGGAAACAGCCATTTCAAATTCCTGGAGACCTAAAGACCATTTGAAACACCTTCTCATTGACAAAGGGTTCCCCTCATCCTTACCCTGGAGGCCAGGAAAGGGCAGGAGGTGAAAAATGATCTCGTCCCGGGAGTATCTGGAAAGGCTCAAAGCCATGAAACCCAACGTGTACATGGGAGGAGAGTTGGTCTCCAGGGACCACCCCCTCATCATGCCCGGCATCCGGGTGATAGCCCTCACCTACGATCTGGCCCAGGATCCCCAGTACCAGGAACTCCTCACCGCCACCTCCCACCTCAACGGGAAAAGGATCAACAGGTTCACCCACATCCACCAGAGCCCGGAAGACCTCTTGAAGAAGCAGGAGATGACCCGGGTCCTCACCAGAAAGACGGGATTCTGCATCCAGAGGTGCATGGGCGTGGACGCCATGAACGCCCTCTCCGTGGTGACCTGGGAGATGGACGAGAGCCTGGGCACCGAGTATCACCAGCGGTTCCTCAACTACCTGGAGTACTGGCAGGAGAGGGACATCACGGGGTGCTGCGCCCAGACCGATGCCAAGGGCCACAGGAAGCTCCGCCCCCACCAGCAGCCCGACCCCGACGCCTACGTGAGGGTGGTGAAGAAAGACGCCAAAGGCATAGTGGTCAGGGGGGCCAAGCGCCACATCACCGTGGGTTCCTACGCCGAAGAGATCATCGTGCTGCCCACCCGGGTCATGACCCAGCAAGAGAAGGAATGGGCCGTGGCCTTTGCCGTGCCCGGCGACGCCCCGGGCCTCTACCTGGTGAACCGGGCATCGGCCCCCAGGCCCAGAAGGCACCTCAAGGCCCCCCTGGCCTCCTTTGGCTCTTCCGACACCCTCACCATCTTTGAAGACGTTTTCGTACCCTGGGAGAGGGTCTTCATGTGCGGAGAGACGGAGTTTGCGGGAGACCTGGCCCTTTTGTTCGCCCTGTTCCACCGTCACAGCTACACGGGGTGCAAACCCGCCGTCACCGACGTCATCATGGGCTTCACCGCCCTGGCGGCCGAGTATCACGGCATTGAGAAGGCCCAGCACATCCAGATGAAGCTGGCCGACCTCATAGGAGTGGCCGAGCTGGTCTACGGAGCGGGTATGGCCGCCGCAGTGAAGGCCAAGAGGTCCGCCTCGGGCACCTGGATACCAGATCCCGTATTCTGCAACGTAGGGCGGCGCCATGCTGGAGAACACATCTACCACGAACACCATATCCTCTCCGAGGTGGCCGGGGGCATTCCCGCCACCCTGCCCTACGAGGACGACTTCTTTTCACCGGAGCTGGGAGAGCTGGTGAACAAGTACACCCGTCACAGGCCCGACATACCCGCCGAACACCAGCACCGATGCTTCCGTTGCATCGGCGATCTGGCCGTGTCGGCATTCGGAGGTGTCTGGCAGTACGCCGGGGTTCACGGGGGCGGCTCCCCCATCATGGAGACCATCGCCCTGCTCAAAAACTACGATCTGGAAGAGAAGAAACGGGTGGCCAAGGAACTGGCGGGCATACCGGAGGAGTGAAGTAAAGGCTTTCCCACCCCTCCCCGGGGGTTATCCAGGAACAAGAACCCCCCGGGCGGAGCGTTGAAAGCTCCCCCGGTCCCTACCCTTCCCGGGCCCTCACGTAGTGGTCTCCAAACTCCCTTCTCAGGGCCTTCTTGTCGAATTTGCCCACGCTGGTCTTGGGGATCTCATCCACGAAAACCACGTCGTCGGGGAGCCACCAGGAGGGGAACCTCCTGGCCAGCATCTCCCGGATCTCCTCCTTCTTGCCCTGGGGAGTCTCCCCCTCTTTAAGAGCCACGCAGGCCAGGGGACGCTCGTCCCACTTGGGATGGCGGGCGGCTATGACCACGGCCTCCTTGACAGCGGGATGGGCCATGATGGCATTCTCCAGTTCCACGGAGGATATCCACTCGCCACCGCTCTTGATGAGGTCTTTGGTCCTGTCGGCAATCTGGATGTAGCCCTCTTGGTCTATGGTCACCACGTCTCCCGTGTGGTACCATCCGTCTCCGAAGGTCTCCCGGGTCTTCTCCTCCTCCCGGTAGTAGCCCTTAACGATCCACGGTCCCCGGAGCCACAGCTCCCCCAGCTCCCTACCGTCGTGGGCCACCTCCCGGCCCGATTCCCCCACCACCTTGGCCCTGAGGAGGGGCATGAGGAGGCCCTGCTTCACCCGGAACCGGTACTGCTCTTCAGGGGGCAGGTCCATGAGGTAGCTCTTGAGACGGGAAACCAGGACCACGGGGTAGGCCTCGGTCATGCCGTAGGCGTGGACCATGGGGATTCCGTGGCTTTCGTAGGCCTCCATGAGGCTCCTGGGAGGGGCCGACCCTCCCACCAAAACCTCCTTAAGGGAGCTGAGGTCGTACTTGCCGGACTCTATCTCCTCCAGGAGGGCCAGCCACACCGTGGGCACCCCTGCCGTATGGGTGACTTTCTCATCCTGGATGAGCCTGGCCAGATCGGCCGGAGTGGGCTGGGGCCCGGGCAGGACCTGCTTGGCCCCGGTCATGGTACAGGCGAAGGGATACCCCCAGCACAACACGTGGAACATGGGCACCACCAGGAGAAGGGTGTTTCTCTCGCTCATGTTGGCGGCATCGGGCAGGGATATGGCCAATGTGTGCAAGACCACCCCCCTGTGGGTGTACTCCACCCCCTTGGGCAGGCCCGTGGTGGCCGAAGTGAAGCACATGAGGGCCGGGGTCCTCTCGTCTATGAACTCGGGGAAAGAGTAGTCCTCCCCTTGGTCCTCCAGGAGATCCTCGTAATAGTAAAGAGGACTGAGAGAAGTCTGGAGCCTCTTCCCTGGAGGAGCCATGACGACGTAGCCCTCCACCGTCTCCAGACGTTCCTTCACCCTCTCTATGATGGGCACCAGGTCCTCATCCACGAAGAGGAACCGGTCCCGGGCCTTGTTGACGGTATGGACGATGTGCTCGTGGGGAATTCGGATGTTCACCGTGTGGAGAACCCTCTCGGTACAGGGCAGGGCATAGTAGAGCTCCAGATGGCGATGGGTGTTCCAGGCGAAAGAGCCCACCCTTTCGCCCTTCTTCAGACCCAGCCTGTCCAGGGCATGGGCCAGCCGGCACACCCTTCGGTAGAGATCCCCGTAGGTGTACCTGTGGACGCCTCCAGGGAACCGGGTGACCACCTCCTTCCTGGAGAAGAGGTCCCGGGCCCTGTAGAGGAGATCATTGATGTTCAAGGGAAATTCGTAGTCAAACATCCCTATCCCTCCCCTAGGGAAGAGGCCGGGGATATCCCCCGGCCCTCTATGTTCAAACCACTCCCTGGTCTTTCAGCCTGCCCAGCTCCTCTTCGTCGTAACCCAGGAGTTCCCTGTAAATGAGACTGTTGTCGGCACCCACGGGACGGCACACCCACTTGAGGACGGGAGGGGTGGCACTCATCTTGGCAATGAGGCCCTGGACCAAGAGATCCCCGTAGTCCCTGTCCTTGATCTTCACCAGAGCCTTGCGCTCGTACCAGTGGCTCAGCTTCATGGACTCCAGGGGTTTCAACACCTCCCCCGCCACGGTGACTCCCGGACCCCGGTAGTCAAGCCAGATCTTGAGAATCTCTTCCCGGGTGTACTTCTTGGTGAACTTCTCTATCTCCCAGGTCATGGGCACGAAGTTCCTGGGATTGGTCCTGTCCTTCACCGTG
>JALUVF010000135.1 GCA_027020915.1 bacterium | reverse complement strand
CGAGCTGGATACGGGGTGTACCAAGGAGTACGCTACCCTCACCCTGGTCAGCCTGAAAGAGCATCTGGAGGAGAGCTTCCGGATCCTCTCCACGGTTCTCACCCGGCCGGACTTCAGGGAAGAGGACTTCCAGAGGGTGAAGAGGGAGGTTTTGGGAGAGCTCCTCAAGGAGGAGGAGGACCCCGGGACGGTGGCTTCCCGGGCCTTCGATGAGCGTCTCTTTGGGAAGCATCCTTACCACAGGCCTGAGAAGGGGTACCCTTCAACGGTGGAGGCCCTCTCCTTGGATGATGTGGAGTCCTTTTACAAGCGCTTTTACAGTCCCAACTTCGCCATCTTCTCTGTGGCGGGGGATATCACCCGGGAGGAACTGGAGGACCTCATGAACAGGTATCTGAAGGAGTGGAGTCCCTCGGACACCCCTCTGCCATCCATTCCCGACCCCTTGCCCCTGGCCCAGCCCCGGAAGGTGGTTTTGGACAAAGATGTGACTCAGGCCAACATTGTCATGGGGCATCTGGGCATCAAGAGGAGCAACCCGGACTTTACCAAGGTCTATGTCATGAATCAGATCCTGGGGGGAGGAGGACTCACCTCCCGGCTCTTCCAGAGGGTGAGGGAGGAGGGTGGGTTCTCTTACAGCGTCTACTCCTACTTCCAGCCCTCTTACTGGCGGGGGGCCTTCAAGGTGGTTCTCCAGACCAGGAACGACAGGGCCCAGGAGGCCATAGAAGAGGTGGTGAAGGTGCTGAAGGAGTACAGGGAAAAGGGACCCACGCCTCAGGAGTTGGAGGATGCCAAGAGGTATCTCACGGGGAGTTTCCCTCTCCGTCTCGATACCAACCAGGAGATAGCGGACTACATGGCCTTTGCCGCCCTTCACCATCTGGGTACCCATTACTTTGTCCGTTTCCCCAAGGAGATTGATGCTGTCACTTTGGAGGAGGTCAGGGAGGCGGCCCTTAAGTACCTCCATCCCGAGAGGCTTCTGGAGGTTGTGGTTAAAAAACCCTCTTCCCCTTGATGTAGAAAGCCTCTATGTGGAGGTCTCCCTGGAGGAGGACAAAGAGGGCCAGTTCTCGGGGATGGAGGTTCCCGGGGAGCCTTATCACCAGAAAGGAGGCTTCCCTGCCCTCTTCCAGGCCCCTCAGTCCTTCCAACCCCAGGACTTCCGCCCCCCTGTGGGTGGCCATGGCCAGGATCTCCTGGGGGGAGAGGTCCCATCCCATGGATCGGCTGTAGAACCATAGGGCCCTCATCTCTTCCCACAAACTCAGGCTGGGAGTGCTTCCGAGGCCGTCGGTGCCCAGGGCTGTGGGGACACCGGCTTCTCGGAGGAGGGGCAGGGGAGCCATGGAACGGGAGAGGTAGAGGTTGCTCCTGGGGCACAGGATCACAGAGACCCCCCTTCTGGCCAGGATCTCCACGTCCCTTTCGTCTAAGAAGATGGCGTGGACGGCCAGGGTGGTGGAGTCGAGACACCCCAGGCTCTCCAGATACTCCACGGGGGTCCTGGCCTTGGGGCGGGAAAAGGTGTTTCGCCCGGCCAGAGGGAATACCTCTGCCTCCAGGGCGTTGGGTTTGCCCTGGACAAAGGCCACCTCGTCCCGGGACTCGGCCAGGTGGATGGCTTTTAGGGAGTCCTTCCTCTCCCTCCATATGGCTTCCAGGAGCCGGGGAGTGAGGGCGTAAGGGGAGTGGGGGGAGAGAGGAAGACCAGGAGGTGGCAGGGGGACTCCCATGTCTCCCAGGACCTCGTGGAATGCCACCCTGGTGGCCTGGTGAGGAGGAGGGGTCTCTACATTCCAGGGTCGGGCCAAGATGCTGCCCCAGGCGGCGGTACCCCGGTGCACCATGGACTCCTCTTGGGGCGTGACTTGGTGGGCTTTTTCCTGCCTCCGGAATTTCACCACGTGTTTGATCCACTCGATGAGGGAGTGGCCAGGGATGAGGTGGGTGAAGTCGGGGTGGACATGGGTATTTACGAAACTCGGTATGATAACCGAGGGGTAGGGGGTGGGACGGAATCCTATGGAGCCTATGGAATCCCCTTCCCATGCCAGGGAGACCCCTTCCCTGGGGGGAAGATCCCACCGCTGAAGGAGCCATTTACTCTCCAGTTCTCCTCTTCCCGTAGGGGCCATGGGGTGTCCTTATGGTATTTGACAAGGCCTGGGGCCGGTTGTAAGTTACACCCAAAAGGACCACGAGGTAAAGGCTATGTTTGATAGATACACTGAGAGGGCGCGCAGGGCCCTACTCTTGGCCAGAGGAGAGGCCGAGAGACACCAGCACGATCATCTCACCACGGCCCACATCCTCCTGGGGCTCATCAAAGAAGGCTCGGGTCTAGGCCTCCTTCTCCTGGAGAGGGTGGGGGTGAACGTGGATCATCTAAAACAGGAGTTGGAAAGGCGAATCCCCTATGGTAGAAGGGGTTTTGTCATGGGGGCCATTCCCTTTGCCCCCGATGCCAAGAAGGTACTGGAGTACGCCATGGAAGAGGCCAAGTACCTCCACCAGGACTATGTGGGGACGGAACACCTCGTTCTGGGGATCCTCCGGGAGAAGACGGGCCTGGGAGGCAAGCTCCTCAGGCGTCTCGGGGTGGAGGTGAACGAGGCCCGGGAGGTCCTGAGGGACATGGTGGGTGAAGAGGGCCTGGGGAGGAAGAAACGCCCCAAGAAGACCCCTGCCCTGGATGAATTCGGCATAGACCTCACCCAGATGGCCAGGGAGGGTAAGTTGGACCCTGTTATCGGCAGGGGTAGAGAGATCGAGCGCGTCATCCAGATCCTGGCCAGAAAGACCAAGAACAACCCTGTCCTCATCGGAGAGCCCGGGGTGGGCAAGACAGCCATCGTGGAGGGACTGGCCCAGAGGATTGTGGGCAAGGAGGTGCCCGAACCCCTCATGAACAAGAGGCTGGTCTCCCTGGACTTGGGGGCCATAGTGGCAGGGACCAAGTACAGGGGGCAGTTTGAATCCCGCATGAAGGCCATCATAAAGGAGGCTTCGGAGGACGAGGATGTCATACTCTTCATAGACGAGCTCCACACCCTGGTGGGGGCGGGAGCTGCAGAAGGATCCATAGATGCAGCCAACATGCTGAAGCCCACCCTGGCCAGGGGTGAGATCAGGTGTATAGGGGCCACCACTCTCTCCGAGTACAGGAAGTACATAGAGAAAGACGGGGCCCTGGAGAGGCGTTTCCAGATAGTCATGGTGGAACCTCCCACTGTGGAGGAGACTCTGGATATTCTGAGGGGACTCAGGTCCCGGTACGAGGATTTCCATAACGTCACCATCACCGACGAGGCCCTGGTGGCCGCTGCCCGGTTGGCAGAGAGGTATATGACGGACAAGTTCCTTCCCGACAAGGCCATTGACCTTCTGGACGAGGCCTGTTCCATGGTCCATATCCGCAACTCCCACATTCCTCCCCACATCAGGGAGGTGGAACTGGAGCTGGATAAACTGGAGCAGAAGAAGCGCAGGGCCATTAATGATCAGGACTTCGAAAGGGCAGCCGGGGTGAGGGACGAAGAGCTCCGGGTTCTCCACAGGCTCCGTCAGTTGAGACGGGAGTGGCTCAGGGAGCGGGAGAAGGAAAAGCCCCGGGTGACGGAGGAGGATGTGGCTCTGGTCATATCCAAGGCCACGGGCATCCCCCTGCATCGCCTCAGCTCCGAGGAGGAGAAGCGGCTTTTGAAGCTGGAGGATGAGCTGAGAGCCATGGTTGTCGGCCAGGATGAGGCCGTGGGGAGGGTGGCCAAAGCCATCAGGAAGGCCCGGGTGGGCCTCAGGGGCCACACCCGACCCATGGGGGTCTTCTTCTTCCTGGGACCCACGGGGGTGGGGAAGACCCGGTTGGCTGAGGCCTTGGCCGAGGTGCTCTTCGGGAGCAGGGAAGCCCTGTTACGCTTCGACATGTCCGAATACATGGAGAAGTTCAACGTCTCTCGCCTCATCGGTGCTCCTCCCGGTTACGTGGGATATGACGAGGGGGGGCAGCTCACCGAGGCGGTGAGGCGCAGACCCTATTCCGTCATCCTCTTCGACGAGATGGAGAAGGCCCATCCCGAGGTCTTCAACCTCCTTCTGCAGATCTTTGACTCGGGGAGGCTCACCGATGCCTTTGGCCGCACCGTGGACTTCAGAAACACCCTCATCATCATGACTTCCAATGTGGGGGCCAAGCTCTTTTTCAAGGGCGTCTCCCTGGGCTTCGGTGAAGACGAAGAGTACAGAGGCGTGAGGGAGCAGGTCCTCTCCCAATTCAAGAAGCGGTTCCCGCCGGAGTTCATCAACAGGCTGGACGACGTCATAGTCTTCAACGCCCTGAAGGAGAGAGAGGTGTTGATGATCCTGGATCTGGTTCTCAAGGAGCTCCAGGAGCGGCTGGCGGAGAGGGGTCTGAAGTTGAGACTCACTCCCAGGGCCAGGAAGTTTTTGGTGGCCCAGGGGTTCGATTTCCAGATGGGGGCCAGGCCCCTGAGGAGGGCAGTGGAGCGTTTGGTTTCTGAGCCTCTTTCGGAGGAGATCCTCAAGGGTGCCTATGCTGAAGGGGACACCGTGGTGGTGGATGTGATCCGGGGGGGAGTGCGTTTCAAGAAGGGTGGAAAGAGAGAGGCGGGTACTTCCGTTTCTTGAAAATAGTTGGAGGAGGGGAGAGTGGGAAGGGAAGCGGTCAAAGGGTGGTTGGTTTTTCTTTTTCTCCTGGTCTTTTTAGGTATCTTTCTCTCATTGGATGTTGCCAATGTTCGGGCGCAGTCTCCTCAACTCTTGGTGAAGGCCATTGAAGTCCAAGGTAACAGGAGGGTGGACAGGGATACCATCCTGTACAAGCTCAAGAGCAAGGAGGGGGAACCCTTCTCCGTGGACAAGGTGAGAGAGGACGTGAAGGCCCTTTACGAGACAGGGTTCTTCGAGGATGTGGAGGTGGACGCCCAGCCCTTCGAAGGGGGGGTAAAACTCGTTTACAAGGTGAAGGAGAGGCCCTTGGTGGCCAGGGTTCTGGTGAAGGGCAACAGAAAGATCAAGACCAAGAACATCACCAAAGAACTCAAGAAGTTTCCCCTCTCCATCTACAACGAGAACATCGTCAGAGAGAACGTGAACAAGATCGTCCAGATGTACCAGGCCAAGGGCTACTACGATGTGAAGGTAGACGTGGTCAAGAAGAAGCGGAGGGGGCGTATAGTCCTCACTTACGAGATTCATGAGGGCAAGAAGGCCCATGTGGCCAAAATCGATTTTGTGGGCAACAAGCACTTCAGTGATCGGACCCTGAGGGGTCAGATGCTCACCAAAGAGAAGAACCTGTGGAATATGGTGACCACCTTTATCGGCCAGTTCCTGGGCAAGCCCAGTACCTACTACTACATTCCAGATTTACTGCGCCTGGACCTCATGAAGGTGCGGGAGTTCTACAGGGACCACGGTTTTCTCAAGGTGGCCGTGGGGGACCCTCAGGTTACGGTGAAGGACTCGGGGAAGATATATGTCAAGGTACCCATTGAGGAGGGACCCCGCTACAAGACGGCCCATGTCCGTCTTCAACTGGGTAGGAACGATCCTTTCACTTCTGAGGAACTGAAGAAGGTGCTCATGTTGAAGCCGGGGGAGTGGTACAGTGCGGCGGACATGAGAAAGGACGTGAACAACCTCACGGATCTATACGGTTCCAGAGGTTACGTGAATGCCGATATAAGGCCTCTGGTGGAGGTGGACGATAAAGACCACACGGTGGCCGTCACCTACAGGATAGAGAAAGGGGCCCTCTACTATGTTGGCAAGATAGAGGTGGAGGGGAACGTGAAGACCAGGGACAAGGTGATCAGGAGGGAGCTGGGGGTGGCGGAAGGAGACGTCATGAACACCCTGGCCCTCAAGACGGCCAAGGAGAAGCTGAGCCGTCTGGGCTACTTCTCCCAGGTGGACATAGAGACCAAACCCGGTCCTGACCATTTGGAGAACATTGTGGTCAACGTGGAGGAGCAGCCTACAGGCTCCCTTATGTTTGGCGGTGGTTACAGCACCCAGGAGGCCTTTGGAGCCATGGTTCAGCTCCAGGAGAAGAACCTCTTCGGCCGGGGACAGTCCGTGAGTCTGAGCGGTAACTTCAGCGGCAAGAGGGTTGAATACGATCTCTCCTTCTTCGATCCCTATATCCTGGACCGTCCCATGTCCCTGGGGGTGAGAACCCATCGCCTCACCTATGATTACGATACCTTTGAGGAGAAGACCCTGGGCTTCACCGTGACCCTGGGCAAGAGGGTCTGGAACTGGTACACCTCTGCCACTGTGGGTTACGACTTTCAGAGCGTGGACATCTCCAGTGTGGACAACGATGCCCCCCAGTTCATCCACGACCAGAAGGGGCGTTCCACCTCCAGCGCCGTGGTTCTGGGCTTGACCCAGGACACCAGAAACAGCTCCGTCTTGCCTACCCGGGGGTTCCTCAGGTCTGTATCCCTGAAGGTGGCCGGTCTGGGCGGGGACGAGTACTACTACAAGGTGATGGCCGACGCAGGGTGGTTCATCTCTCTCAACAAGTTCATCAAGAACTCCGTCTTCCACGTGAGAGGGAGGGTGGGCTTCCTCAATCCTCTTCCCCTGGGCAACGGAAGCGACAGGCCCGTCTACGAACGTTTCTTCGTGGGTGGGGATGACACCGTGAGGGGATTTGACACCTACGAGGCCTCGCCCTCCAGCGACGATCAGGCCTACGGTGGTACCAAGGAGCTCATCGTTAATCTGGAGTACCTTTTTCCCCTGGTGGGAGGCTTGAGAGGATTGGTCTTCTATGATACGGGAGCGGCTTTTGACAATGGGAAGCAGATCAGTCTGGGGGGATTGAGGCATTCAGTGGGTGTGGGTATTCGCTTTATCACCCCTTTCGGTCCCTTGAAGCTGGATGTGGGATACAAACTGGACAAGAAGAAGGGAGAGAGCCCCACAAAGGTGCACTTCTCCGTGGGAACAGTCTTTTAAGCAAAGGAGGAACGGTATGGAGGGAAAGAGTCGAAGGTGGTTGGGGGGGGTCCTGGTTTTGGCTTTCCTGTTGGTGCCCCTGGCGGCCAGGGCAGAGTTGAAGGTGGGCGTTGTGGATCTCCAGAGGGCCCTCAACCAGTCTGAGCGGGGAAAGAAGGCCAAGGCCGAGCTTAGGGCCGAGTTCGAGAAGAAGACCAAAGAGATAGCAGCCAAGAAGGCCGAGTTGGAGGCCTTGAGGCGGGAGCTCCAGAAAAAGGCCAGTCTCCTCTCTCCCAAGGCCAAGAAGGCCAAGGAGGAGGAGTATAGATCCAAGTTGAGGGAGTTGAAGTTTGCCATAGAGGACGCCAAGACGGAGCTGGCCACCAAAGAGAACGAGATGAGCTCCCAGATCCTTAAAGATCTGGTGAAGACGGTGAGAGAAAAGGCCAAGAGGGAGGGCTACTCTCTGGTGCTGGAGGTGAACGGGGGGGTGATCTATTCCGCCCCATCCCTAGATATCACCAATTCCGTTATCAGGGTCTTTAATGCCTCCTATGGGAAATCGGGGGGGACTGGAAAGAAGAAATGACGGAGTTTACGGCGGCCCAGCTCAGGGAGTTTCTGGGTAGAGGCGAAATTCTGGGTGATCCCTCCCGGGTGGTGAAGGAAGTGGCCCCTCCTCACGAAGCTGGGGAGGGGTGTCTCACATTTATTTTTGCCAAGAAGTGGTTGAAAGCCCTACCCCAGGTCATGGCCTCGGTGGTGGTGTTGCCGCCTTTGAAGGGGCTTAAGCCTCCTCCCCACGCCACCTACCTTGTGGTGGATGATGTGGGAGAGGCCATGATCAGGCTTCTTTCCCTCTTCTTTTGCCCCCCGTACTCCAGAGAGGTGGGGATCTCTCCCCTGGCTTACATCTCTCCCGGGGCGATGGTGGAGGATGGGGCGGTGATTTATCCCTTTGCCTTTGTGGATCAGGGGGCCGCCGTGGCCAGTGGTGCGGTGATCATGCCCTACGTCTTTGTGGGAAGGAATGCCAGGATAGGGGCAGGGGCATTGCTCTTTCCATCGGTGGTGGTCTACCCGGAGGTTGAGGTGGGGGAAGGGGCCATAGTCCACGCCGGGGCCGTGCTGGGTGCCGATGGATTTGGCTACGTGGAGCGCGAAGGGAAGAGGGTGAAGATTCCCCAGATAGGCACCGTGAAGATTGGAAGGGACGTGGAGATAGGGGCCAACACCTGCATAGACCGGGCCACCATGGGATCCACGGTGGTGGGGGAGGGCACCAAGCTGGATAATCTGGTCCAGGTGGGACACAACGTGAAGATGGGCAGGCACTGTGCCCTGGCAGGGCAGGTGGGCATTTCTGGTAGCGTTGAGGTGGGGGAGGGGG
>JALUVF010000134.1 GCA_027020915.1 bacterium | reverse complement strand
GGTCATGGAAAACATCTTTCAACACAGAGAACACGGGGAAGAGACATTTGCATCCGTGGTCCAGGGAACAAGGGAGATGGTGATCCCCATCCTCACCTCCACCCTGACCACCGTCATCGTCTTTTTGCCCCTGGCCTTCTTCCACGGTCCCGCCGGGCTCTTCTTCAGGCCCTTCGGCATAACGGTGGCCCTCACTCTCCTGGCCTCCTTCATCATCGCCTCCACCCTGGTGCCGGGTATGGCCCCCAGGGCCATAAAGAAGATGAAAGAGCCCCCCTCCCTGCCCCTCCTTGAGAGGTTCACGAAACTCAACACCGAGGCCCTATCCAGGACCATGAGACACCCGGGCAAGTTCCTGGCAGGGGCCTTCGTGGCCCTTTTAATCCTCGCCGGGGGACTGGCTCTACTTAACAGGTTCGCCTTTCTGCCCCCGGTGGACGAGGGAGCCATGCTCATAAGCCTGGTGATGCCCCCGGGCACCTCCCTCAGGGAGACGGCCCAGATGGGGGAAAGGGTGGAAAAGATGCTGAGGAAAGACCCCAACGTCACCACCACCTACCTGAGGATCGGCTCTGCCGAGGGCACCTTCCAGGTGGAACCGGCCAACGAAGGGGAGATCGTGGCCAAGCTCAAGCCCCAGAACAAAAGAAGGGAGAGGATCGAGGAGATCATTGACCGCTGGAGAAAGAAGCTGGCCAAAACAAAAGGTGTACTCTTCTTCATAAACCAGCCCACGTCGGAAAAGATGGAGGAGAGCTTCTCCGGGCTCCCCGCCCTCTTCGGCCTCACCATTACGGGGCCAAAGGAAGGGAAGCTCCTGGACCTGGCCAACAAGGCGGAACAGCTCATGTCCAAAACGCCGGGGATCACAGGGGTGAACAACCCTTACAAAATAAAGGTCCCGGAAATCGACATCACCCTGGACAGGGATAAGGCCTCCTTCTACGGAGTGGATGGAGAGAGCTTCTCCCGCACGGTGGAGGCCCTCTACGGCATTGTGCCCGCCCGTGTGACCAGGGAGCAGGTGACCATTCCCATCTGGGTGAGGTATCCACCCAGATTCCGGCAGACCCTGGGAGCCATAGAGAACCTACCCCTGGTGAAAAAGAACGGGGCCATGGTGCCCCTCTCCGCCATAGCCAGGATTCAAGAAGGGGAGGCACCACCCATGATCACCCACATCAACGGAACCCGGGAGGTGACCCTCACCGCCGATGTAGGGGGAAACATCTTCTCCACGGCCCGGAAGGTGGAAGAAAGGGTGAAAAGGATCCTACCCCAGGGGTACCGGGCCATGGTGATAGGCCAGTACAGGGATCTAGTGGATACGGCCCTGGTCTTTCTCATCTCCCTCATGGCAGCAGTGATACTGGTCTACCTCATCCTGGTGGTCCAGTTTCAAGAAATCAAGATCCCCATAGTGATCATGACCACCGTCCCCCTCTCCTTCATAGGGGCCCTGGTAGGTCTATTGGTGACCAGGGAGAACGTGGACGTATCGGCCATGGTGGGGGTCCTCATGCTGGTGGGCACGGTGGTGAACAACGCCATCGTCCTGGTAGACACGGTTAAAAGGTACAGGGAAGGGGGAATGGAGCTGACCGCGGCCCTCCAGGAGGCCACCAGATCGAGAACCAGGCCCATCCTCATGACCACCCTCACCACAGTCCTGGCTCTACTACCGGCGGCCATCAACCATGGTCCGGGCTCGGAGATCCAGCGGCCCCTGGCCGTGGTGGTCATCGGAGGCCTCACCCTCTCCACCCTCCTCACCCTGAACCTGGTACCCGCCTTCTACT
>JALUVF010000133.1 GCA_027020915.1 bacterium | reverse complement strand
CTTCATCAACAAGATGGACAGGGTGGGTGCCGACTTCTTCAACGTGGTAGAGATGATGGAGGAACGTCTCGGAGCCAATCCCTGTCCCATCCAGATCCCCCTGGGGTCCGAGGCCCATTTCCAGGGGGTGATAGACCTGGTCCACATGAGGGCCGTTGTCTGGGAAGAGGAGACCCTGGGGGCCAGGTTTCATTATGCCCCCATCCCCGAAGAGTACCTCGACATGGCCCGGGAATACAGGGACAGGCTCCTTGAGAAGATCTCCGATGTGGACGAGGGGATCATGGAGAAGTACCTCATGGAGGGGGAGATCTCTCCCCAGGAGATTCTGGGGGCCTTGAGGAAGGGCACCCTGGACCTCACCTTTGTCCCTGTGCTCTGTGGTTCGGCCTTCAAAAACAAGGGGGTTCAGCCTTTGCTGGACGCCATTGTGGATCTTTTGCCTTCGCCTCTGGACATTCCTCCCATCAAGGGTCTCAACCCCGACACCAGGGAGGAAGAGGTGAGACGCACCGATCCCAAGGAGCCCTTTGCCGCCCTGGCCTTCAAGGTCATGGTGGACCCCTTTGTGGGACAGCTGGTCTTCTTCAGGGTCTATTCGGGGCGCCTGGAGTCGGGAGACACCGTTTACAACCCCGTGCGCAGGAGGAAGGAGCGCATAGGTCGCATACTGAGGATGCATGCCAACAAGAGGGAGGAGATCACGGCCGTGGAGGCGGGGGATATAGCCGCTGCCGTGGGCCTCAAGTACACCCTCACAGGGGACACCCTGTGCCATCCCGCCCATCCCATAATTCTGGAGGCCATGGAGTTCCCCGAACCTGTCATCTCCGTGGCCATTGAGCCCAAGACCAGGGCCGACCAGGACAAGCTGGGCATGGCCCTGGCCCGCTTGGCCCAGGAGGATCCCAGCTTCAAGGTGAAGGTGGACGAGGAGACGGGAGAAACCATCATCTCGGGTATGGGGGAGCTCCACCTGGAGATCATAGTGGACAGGCTTCGCCGGGAGTTCGGGGTGGAGGCCAATGTGGGCAAGCCCCAGGTGGCCTACAGGGAGACCATTCGGAGGAAGGCCAAGGCCGAGGGCCGCTACGTGAAGCAGACGGGAGGCAGAGGCCAGTACGGCGTGGTCTTTCTGGAGCTGGAGCCCCTGGAGCCCGGCTCTGGTTTCCTCTTCGAGGACAAGATCGTGGGTGGGGCCATTCCAAAAGAGTACATCCCTGCCGTGGAGAAGGGGGTGAGGGAGGCCGCCGAGACGGGTGTTCTGGCGGGTTACCCCATGGTGGATCTCAAGGTCACCCTCTACGATGGTTCCTACCACGAGGTGGACTCTTCGGAGATGGCCTTCAAGATAGCCGCTTCCATGGCCTTCAAGGAGGCCGTTAACAGGGCTCAGCCCCTGCTCCTGGAGCCCATTATGAAGGTGGAGGTGGTGGTGCCCGAGGAATACATGGGTGAGGTCATTGGTGACCTCAACTCCCGTAGGGGCAGAATCCAGGGAATAGATGAGAGAAAAAACGCCAAGGTTATTACCGCCCTTGTGCCTCTGGCCGAGATGTTCGGCTATGCAACTACCCTCCGTTCATTGACCCAGGGAAGGGGAACCTACACCATGCAGTTCTCCCATTATGAAGAGGTGCCCAGCAACGTAGTTCAGGAGGTGATAGGGAGGAGAATGGCCAAGGTCTAGGCACTGGGAATCCCGGTGATTTTCAGATAGGGGACCGCCCCTTGGACGGATGGGAGCGGCCCTCTGGTGCTGATGAGAAAGCAGATCAGTGGAAGGAGGTAATAAAGGATGGGAAAGGCGAAATTTGAGCGGACGAAGCCCCACGTAAACATAGGGACCATAGGGCACGTGGATCATGGGAAGACGACGCTGACGGCGGCGATAACGCGGGTGTTGTCTACCAAGGGTTGGGCGGACTTCACGCCCTTTGAAGAGATAGACAAGGCTCCGGAGGAGAGGGAGAGGGGGGTTACGATAAACGTGGCCCACATAGAGTACGAGACGGCCAAGAGGCACTATGCCCACATCGACTGTCCTGGTCATGCGGACTACATCAAGAACATGATCACGGGTGCGGCCCAGATGGACGGAGCCATACTGGTGGTGAGTGCGGCGGATGGGCCCATGCCCCAGACCAGGGAGCACGTGCTTTTGGCGAGGCAGGTGAACGTGCCGGCCATAGTGGTGTACATGAACAAGGTGGACATGGTGGATGACGAGGAGCTTTTGGATCTGGTGGAGCTGGAGATCAGGGAGTTGCTGAGCAAGTACGAGTTTCCCGGGGACGAGATACCGGTGATTCGGGGTAGTGCTCTGAAGGCCCTGGAGTGTGGGTGTGGGAAAGAGGATTGTGAGTGGTGCAAGAGCATATGGGAGCTGCTGGATGCGGTGGACGAGTACATACCGGAGCCTGAGCGTCCGGTGGATCAGCCTTTCCTGATGCCCATAGAGGACATCTTCAGCATAAGTGGACGTGGTACAGTGGTGACTGGGAGGGTGGAGCGTGGACGGATCAGGCCTGGTGAAGAGGTAGAGATAGTGGGGCTGGGTCCGACGCGCAAGACGGTGGCCACATCGGTGGAGATGTTCAGGAAGATTCTGGACGAGGGATTGGCTGGGGACAACATCGGGGTGCTCTTGAGGGGAATAGGGAAAGACGAGGTGAAGCGAGGGCAGGTATTGGCCCAGCCTGGGAGCATCAAGCCGTATCGGAAGTTCAAGGCTGAGGTGTATGTGCTGACCAAGGAGGAGGGTGGGAGGCACACGCCCTTTTTCACGGGATACCGGCCGCAGTTTTACTTCAGGACGACGGACGTGACGGGGACCATAGTGCTGCCGGAGGGAGTGGAGATGGTGATGCCAGGTGACAACGTGAACATGGAGGTGGAGCTGATCTACCCTGTGGCGTTGGAGCCTGGGTTGAGGTTTGCGGTGAGGGAAGGAGGCCGGACGGTGGGAGCCGGGGTGGTGACCGACGTGATTGAGGATTGACCATGGGGCAGAAGATCAGGATTAAACTCAAAGCTTACGACCACAAGGTCCTGGACAGGTCCGCCGAGGAGATCGTCAAGACGGCGGTGAGGACGGGGGCCCGGGTGGTGGGTCCCGTGCCTTTACCCACGGATATCAGTCGTTATACGGTCTTGAGGTCTCCCCACATAGACAAGAAGTCCAGGGAGCAATTCGAGATCCGGGTCCACAAGAGGCTCATTGAGCTTCTGGATCCCACCCCTGATACCATAGATGCCTTGATGAAGCTTGACCTGGCGGCAGGGGTGGACGTGGAAATCAAGTTGATGTGATCAGGCCCTTATAACCGGGTTAAGGGGGAAAGCAGTGGAAGGAATTTTGGGAAGAAAGCTGGGTATGACCCAGATCTTTACGGAAGACGGGACGGTGGTGCCCGTTACGGTGATAGAGGCGGGTCCCTGTGTGGTGGTGGCCAAGCGCACGGTGGAGAAGGACGGTTACACCGCTGTCCAACTGGGCTATCTAGAGCAGAAGCCCCACAGGGTGAACAAGCCCATGATGGGTCACTTCCAGAAGGGCGGGGTGTCTCCCTTCAGGGTGCTCCGGGAGTTCAGGGCCACTCCTCAGGAGGTGGAGGAGCTGAGGGAAGGACAGGCGGTTACCGTGGAGATATTCCAGCCCGGTGAGAAGGTGAAGGTGACGGGCAGGAGCAAGGGCCGGGGGTTCCAGGGTGTCATGAAGCGCCACGGATTCTCCGGATCCCGGGACTCCCACGGTGCCAGGTATCACAGGACCCCTGGGGCTATCGGCCAGTGCACCTTCCCGGCTCGGGTTTTCAAGGGCCTCAAGATGCCGGGCCACATGGGTAACAGGAAAGTGACCATTCGGGGCCTGGAGGTGGTGGAGGTCCTTCCCGAGAAGAACCTCCTCCTGGTCAAGGGGAGCGTTCCCGGCCCCAGGAGCGGGGTTCTCATCATCAGGAAGGAAGGCAAGGAGTAGAGCCATGGCTATAGTGGAGATCGTGGGACGAGACGGAGGCAAGGTAGAGGAGAGGGCTGTTGCCGGGGACATTCTGGATGCCCCTCTCAGGAGGCATCTCCTCTATGAAGTGGTGAAGATGCAGATGGCCAACAGGCGGCGGGGTACGGCCTCCACCAAGACCCGGGGAGAGGTCCGGGGGGGTGGCAGGAAGCCCTGGCGCCAGAAGGGTACGGGCAGGGCCAGGCAGGGTTCCATCCGGGCACCCCAGTGGGTGGGGGGAGGGGTGGTCTTTGGTCCAAGGCCCAGGGATTACAGCTACCGGCTGCCCAGGAAGGCCAGGAAGGTGGCCCTCAAGTCTGCCCTCTCCGCCAAGTACAGGGATGGGGAGATCATCTTTGTGGACAGGATCGAGCTCCCCGACCACAAGACCAAATCGGCCGTGGCTTTCTTGAGGGATCTGGGCCTGGAGGACAAGAAGGTCCTTCTGGTGGTGGAGGATCTGGATTTCAATCTGGACAGAGCCACCAGGAACCTGCCCCGGGTGAAGGTGTTGAAGGTGGATGGGCTCAACGTGTACGACCTCCTGGATCACGAGGTGGTGGTCTGCACGGCGGGGGCCCTTAGCAGGATAGAGGAGGCGCTGGCATGAAGTTCAAGAGGGATCCTTACAGCATCATCTTGCGCCCCGTGGTGACGGAGAAGAGTATGGAGCTCAAGGAGACCCAGAACAAAGTCACCTTCGAGGTCCATCCCAAGGCCAACAAGCACGAGATCAAGACGGCGGTGGAGAAGCTCTTCAAAGTGAAGGTCCTCTCGGTGAACACCCTCAACGTCAGGGGTAAGAAGAAGAGATTGGGCCGGATAGAGGGCAGGACCAAGCACTGGAAGAAGGCCGTGGTGACCCTGGCTCCTGGGCACCACATAGAATTCTTTGAAGGTATGTAGGGGGTAGATCATGGGTATTCGCAGGTTGAGACCTACCTCCCCCGGTGTCCGGTTCATGACGGTGGCCGACTTCTCGGAGATCACCAAGAAGGAGCCCGAGAAGAGCCTTACCCGTTCCCTCAAAAGTACGGGGGCCCGGAACAACCAGGGGAGGATCACCGTCCGCTTCAGGGGCGGAAGGCATAAACGGCGCTACAGGATCATAGACTTCAAAAGGGACAAGTGGGGTGTGCCTGCCAAGGTGGCGGCCATCGAGTACGACCCCAACCGCTCCGCCAGGATCGCCCTCCTGCACTACGCCGACGGGGAGAAACGCTACATCCTGGCTCCCCTGGGCCTCCAGGTGGGGGATACGGTCATGGCAGGACCCGAGGCCGAGATCAGGCCGGGTAACGCCCTGCCCTTGAAGGACATCCCTCTGGGCACCTTCGTCCACAATCTGGAGATACAGCCGGGCAAGGGAGGCCAGGTGGCCAGGAGCGCCGGTACCTATGCCCAGCTCATGGCCAAGGAGGGTAGATACGCCCACGTGAGGATGCCCTCGGGGGAGATTCGCCTCTTTTTGCTGGACTGCATGGCCACAGTGGGTCAGGTGGGCAACGTGGATCACGAGAACATCACCCTGGGCAAGGCGGGTCGGGCCCGCTGGTTGGGCCAGAGGCCCCATGTGAGGGGGACGGCCATGAACCCCGTGGATCATCCCCACGGCGGTGGTGAGGGCAGGACCAAGGGACGCCACCCGGTGAGTCCCTGGGGCTGGCCCACCAAGGGCTACAAGACGAGAAAGAAGAAACCTTCGGATAAATGGATCGTGAAGAGGAGAAAGTGACATGGCCAGATCGCTGAAAAAGGGTCCCTTCGTGGATGCCAAGCTCCTGAAAAAGGTCCAGAGGCTCAACGAGTCGGGAGAGAAGAGGGTGATAAAGACCTGGTCCCGGCGTTCCACCATCATCCCCGAGTTCATAGGCCACACCTTCGCCGTTCACAACGGCAGGAAGTTCGTTCCCGTCTACGTGACAGAGCAGATGGTGGGTCATAAGCTGGGAGAGTTTGCTCCTACCCGGACCTACAGGGGGCACGGCGCCGATAAGAAGGCCAAAAAGAGCAAAGTGAAATGAGGGGGGATGGGATGGCAGTGAGAGCTGTGGCCCGATATATGAGGATCTCTCCCAGGAAGGCCAGGGTGGTGGCGGATCTCATTCGGGGCAAGGACCTGGAGGAGGCCCTGCGGATTCTGTCCCTCTCTCCCAAGAGGGCTGCCAGGATCATGGAGAAGGTGGTGAAGTCTGCCGTGGCCAATGCAGAGGTGAGCCCCGACATAGAGGACGTGGATGCCCTGTACATCAAGTCTGTCTACGTGGACGGTGGACCCATGTGGAAGAGGATAAGGCCTAGGGCCATGGGCAGGGCCTATCTCATAAGGAAGAGGACCAGCCACATCACGGTGGTTCTGGATGAAAAGAGAAAGGAAGTCTAGGAGGTGGTGACTTGGGTCAAAAGGTACATCCCGTAGGGTTCAGGCTCGGCATAGTCAAGGAGTGGGAGTCCAAGTGGTTCAGCAAGAGGGAGTATTCCAAGCTCCTCCATGAGGACCTCAGGATCAAGCGGTACATCAAGAACAAGCTCTACCACGCCGGCATCTCCAGGGTCGTGATAGAGAGGGCGGCCAACAAGGCCAAGATAGACATATTCGCCGCCCGCCCAGGGATCGTTATCGGACGCAAGGGGGCCGAGGTGGAGAGGCTCAAGGAAGAGCTCACCAGGCTCACCGATCGTCAGCTCATGATCAACATCCACGAGGTTTCCATCCCCGAGCTGGATGCCCAGCTGGTGGCGGAGAACGTGGCCATGCAGCTGGAACGGAGGGTCTCCTTCCGCAGGGCCATGAAGAGGGCGGTGAACACGGCCCTCAAGTTCGGGGCCAAGGGCATAAAGGTGAGCTGTGCCGGCCGTCTGGGGGGGGCAGAGATGGCCCGCCGGGAGTGGTACCGGGAAGGTAGGGTGCCCTTGCACACCCTGAGGGCCGATATAGACTACGGGTTTGCCGAGTCTTTGACCAAGTACGGGGTGATAGGGGTCAAGGTCTGGATCTTCAAGGGCGAGGTAATAGAAGAGAAGGGAGGTAGTCAGTCCCATGTTGGCTCCCAAGAGGGTTAAGTACAGAAGACAGCAGCGCGGCAGGATGAAGGGCAAGGCCTACAGGGGTTCCACCCTGGCCTTCGGGGACTACGCTCTCCAGGCCCTGGAGCCTGCCTGGATCACGGCCCAGCAGATAGAGGCCGCCAGGGTGGCCATCACCAGGCACGTGAAGAGGGGTGGCAAGGTGTGGATCCGCATCTTCCCCGATAAACCCGTGACCAAGAAGCCCGCCGAGACCCGTATGGGCAAGGGCAAGGGCAGTCCCGAGTACTGGGTGGCCGTGGTGAAGCCCGGCAGGATTCTCTACGAGCTGTCCGGTGTGGCCCCCGATGTGGCCAAGGAGGCCCTGCGTTTGGCCTCTATGAAGTTGCCCATCAAGACCAGGTTCCTCACCAGAGAAATGGGTGGTTAGGAGGGGAGCCATGTTGAAGGCGGCTGAGTTGAGAGCCATGACGGTGGAAGAGTTGAGGAACAAGGAGGAGGAGATTAAGAGAGAGATCCTGAGTATGCGGTTCCAGAAGGCCCTGGGTCGGTTGGAGAGCCCCGCCAGGTACAGGAACTTGAGGAAGGATCTGGCCCGGGTGAAGACCATAATCAGGGAGAAGGAACTGGGCAGGGCCTAGGAGGATAGAATGGGTCGCAAGGTGCTGGAAGGGATAGTGGTCAGTGATAAGATGGACAAGACGGTGGTGGTGAAGGTGGAAAGGGTATTTCGCCACCCCCTGTTCGGTAAGACGGTGAAGAAGAGCAAGAAGTTTATGGCCCATGACGAAGAGAACCAGTGCCGAATGGGGGACAGGGTGAGGATAGTGGAGTCCCGTCCCCTGAGTCGCCATAAGCGCTGGCGGGTGGTGGAGATATTAGAAAGAGAGGAGAGGGTGGCCCATGATACAGCCTCAGACCATGGTGGAAGTGGCCGATAACACAGGGGCCAAGAAGGCCCAGTGTATAAGGGTGCTGGGAGGGAGTTCCCAGAAGTACGCCCGCTTGGGCGATGTGGTGGTGGTGGCCATCAAGGACGCCACCCCTGAGGGTAATGTGAAGAAGGGAGAGGTTCACCGGGCCGTGGTCATCAGAACCACCAAGGAACAGAGGAGGCCCGACGGGAGTTACATCAAGTTCGACAGGAACTCCGTGGTGCTCCTGCGGCCTTCGGGGGAACCCCTGGGGACCAGGATCTTTGGTCCCGTGGCCCGGGAGCTGAGGAGAAAGGGTTTCATGCGCATCATCTCCCTGGCCCCTGAAGTGCTGTGATGGAGGCTGTTATGGCGAAGATAAAGAGGGACGATCTGGTGTTGGTCATTGCAGGAAAGGACAAGGGGAGAAGGGGCAAGG
>JALUVF010000132.1 GCA_027020915.1 bacterium | reverse complement strand
GGGCCGTTTCCAGGTTGAAATTGTCCCCGGGGCCGTAGAGGTTGGTGGGCATAACGGAGATGAAGTTGGTGCCGTACTCCTCGTTGTAATAGCGGCAGAGCTTGATGGCCGAGATCTTGGCTATGGCGTAGGGTTCATTGGTGGGCTCCAGGCTCCCCGTGAGGAGGTACTCCTCCTTCATGGGCTGGGGGCAGTTCCGGGGATAGATACAGGACGACCCCAGGTTGAGGAGCTTCCTCACCCCAAACCTGTAGGCCGAGTGTATCACATTGAGGGCTATGGCCATGTTGTCATAGATGAACTCCCCCTTGTAGGTATCATTGGCCAGGATGCCCCCCACCCGGGCCGCGGCCAGGAAAACCCACCCGGGCCGGTGCTCCCGGAAGAAGGCTTCCACCTTCTCCTGGCGCCTCAGGTCCAGCTCCCGGCTGGTCCTGAAAAGGAGATGGGAATACCCCCTCCCCCCCAGCACCTTGAGGATATGGGAACCCACCAGCCCTTTATGGCCGGCAACGTATACGGGGAAATCCTTCACCTAATCACACCCCGCTCCATTGGAGTATTGATGGTTTGTATAACCGAAACCCTTTTCCAGTGAGATTCTCACACCCTCTCCAATGGGCTTCAGACCCACCATCTTCATGTCGTAGTCCACCATGATCTTCACAAGCTCGCTGAAGGTGGTCCTGGGCTCCCATCCCAGTTTAGTTCTGGCCTTGGTGATGTCGGCCTGGAGGAACTCCACCTCCGTTGGACGAAAATACCGGGGATCTATCTCCACAACCACCTGGCCGGGCTTCAGGGTCCCATGCCACCTGGAATCCACGGACTTTACTATCCCCTTCTCATCCGTCCCCTCTCCCCGCCACTCCAGCTCAACCCCTGAGTACTCGAAGGCCAGGTCCACAAACTCCCTGACAGAGTGGCTCTCCCCCGTTCCCACCACGTAGTCGTCGGGCTGGTCCTGCTGGAGCATGAGGTGCATCATCTCCACATACTCGGGGGCAAACCCCCAGTCCCTCCTGGCGTAGAGATTCCCCAGGTAAACCCTGTCCTGGTGACCGGCCAGGATGTTGGCCACGGCCCGGGTGATCTTCCTGGTGACAAAGGTCTCTCCCCTCCTGGGGGACTCATGGTTGAACAAGATGCCGTTGCAGGCGAAGAGGCCGTAACCCTCCCGGTAGTTCACCGTCATCCAGAAGGCATAGACCTTGGCCGCCGCATAGGGGCTCCGGGGCTGAAAGGGCGTGGTCTCCCTCTGGGGAGGGGGAGAAGCCCCGAACATCTCCGAAGACGAGGCCTGGTAGAACCTGGCCTTTATGCCGCTCCTGCGAATGGCCTCCAGGAGCCTGGTGGTGCCCAAGGCCGTGATGTCCCCCGTGTATTCGGGCATGTCGAAGGATACCCTCACGTGGGACTGGGCGGCCAGGTGATAGATCTCCTGGGGATGGATGTTGTAGATGAGGTTGGTGAGCTGGCCCGAGTCGGAGAGATCACCGTAGTGGAGAAAGAGGCGGGCACCGGGCAGATGGGGATCCACATAGATGTGCTCGATCCTTCCCGTGTTGAAGGTGCTGGCCCTGCGGATGATGCCGTGGACCTCGTATCCCCTGGAAAGGAGATACTCCGCCAGGTAGGAACCGTCCTGGCCCGTGATACCGGTGATTAAAGCTCGTTTCATGGAATGCTCCCTTGTTTGGTCTATCTGGTTCATCTGGTCTGTTTGGTGCGGAGGTATTTGATGAGGCCGGAGATGATTCTGCCCGTTTTGTCCGCCTGATTGTAGATGTCATGAAACTCATCCTCACCAATGTAGCCCTGGTCTATAGCTATGTATAGGTGGCTCTGAACCTCTGCAGCCGAAGACATGGCAATGAAAAGAAACTGGGTAAATTCCTTATCCGATCGCCGCACAAAACCCTCGGCAATGTTGGCCATTACGGAACTAGCAGCTGCTTGAATCTGGCCAGACAGCCTGAGATCCTTCTTAAATGCAGGGTTTCTCGTAGCAGAGTATACCATATTGACCAATTTTCTGGCTTCTTGCCAGCAGTCCAGATCCTCGAATTTTGTGATCTTCATTGTCTATCCACCAAACCGCCACTGGCATCAACCGTTAGACTGGGAAAGGTACCAAGAAGTTTTTTGTCGAAGGTGACCACCTGGGTTTCTCCCAGCTCCGCCGCCGCGATGAAAAGGGTGTCATAGGCAGGGTGGTTGTATTGCACAGCCAGCTCAAGGGCTCGCTCCCAAAGCTCCTGGGCAGGAATCACCCGATCTATTAATGCCTCAGCATCCTGCAAAACCTCCAAGCCCAGGTCCAGGGAAAGACCTTTTGTTTTCACCCATTTCCACACTACATTAACCAGCTCAGCTCGGAGAGAATCGGGAATCTCGACGAGATCCGCCGACTCCAGGGCTTTCAAAGCCTGTTCCCGGAACCCTTCCACTCCCAGGAGGGCATAGGCAAAGACCATGGTGTCTATTATCATGCCAAACTAGGAGCGTCCCTCTTCTTTCCAGCCATGGATCTCCTGAGGAGTCACAGGAGGCAGTTTCTCCCAGCGCTCCCGGGTCCGGGCCAGTATCTGGGATCTATGGGCGTAACGGGCCTTGAGAAGCTCCCGGAGCTCCTGCTCCATGGATCTGCCCTTGCCCCTGGCAACGCTTTTTATACGCTCCACCAGGTCATCCGGAATGTTTCTTATGGTGATGGTGGCCATGAGTTCCTCCCATGGTGCTTAACAAAATGCTAGCAGTATGCATGCAAAATGTCAATTATACCGACAAGGGCGGGAGAGGGTTTATGCGTTGTTTGGGTTTATTGCGTTATTAGCGTTGATTGCGTTCGTTGAGTTCATAGCGTTTTTTGCGTTTATAGCGTTTTTTGCGTTTATAGCGTTTGTTGCGTTGATAGCGTTTATGGCGTTTGTTGGGTTCATGGGGTTCATTGGGTTGGGAAAGGTACCGATAGGCCCTCATCTCTGGCAGCTCTGTTCAGGTTTTTATCAAAGCAGGCAAAGGTTACGCCCAGGCCGCCAGCCTTCTGGACCAACAGAGCCGAGGCAAGATGAATGGCATCGAAACCTCTCAGTCGAAATAGAGAATCACCGCCGATCCTCAATAACCGCCTGGGAAAGGGGGCTTCCCTGAACCCGAACCCGCTCAGGTCTTCCAGCAGGCTTCATCCATTGACCAGGAAGTCTCACATATCCCCTGTCGGCCAGCTCCAGGAGAACCCTCCTCTCGTCATCGTCCTCTGCCACAGGCAGAATCCTGGCTATAATCCTGCCCCTTTCAGTGATGAGCAACTGCCTGCCCTTTTTCACTTCTTTGAGGTAGCGACTCAGGTTGAGTCTAAGGTCCCTAATGCCCACCTTCTCCATGGTTTTCCGCCTAATTTTGTCACTACAACTTATAATCCTTGCTACTACATTATCAAATCAGGGTCCGCCCGGCTTACATGAGCGAGAAAGGGTTTAGCGTTTTTAGCGTTAATAGCGTTTTTTGGGTTTGTCGCGTTTGTCGCGTTCATAGCGTTTGTCGCGTTTATAGGGTTTATAGCGTTAATAGCATTTGTTGAGTTCATTGGGTTTAATTTTGAAATTGCTCCGGGTGTTCCTGGAGTCTCTTTTCCCATTCCCAGGCCGTTTTGATGATGTAGGCCAGATCATCGTGACGGGGCTGCCAGTTCAGTTCTTCCCGGATCCGACTGGAGTCGGCCACCAGGGCCGGGGGATCTCCCTCCCTCCTCTCCCCCTCCACCACGGGGAAATCTATGCCCGTCACCTCCCTGGCCATGTCCACCACCTCCCTCACCGAGTAGCCGTGGCCGTACCCGCAGTTGTAGATCCGGCTGGTGCCCCCCGAGAGGAGGTGCTCCAGGGCCAGGAGGTGGGCATGGGCCAGGTCGTCCACGTGGATGTAGTCCCGGATGCAGGTACCGTCGGGGGTGGGATAGTCGGTGCCGTAGATCTCCAGCCTGTCTATCTGCCCCAGGGCCGTTTTCAAGGCCCGGGTGATGAGATGGGTGGGTTCGGGAGAGACCTGGCCTATCCTGGCCCGGGGATCGGCCCCGGCCACATTGAAATACCGCAGGGAGACGTAGTTGAAGGGATAGGCCCGGGCACAGTCGGCCAGGATCTTCTCTACCAGGACCTTGGACTGGCCGTAGGGATTGATGGGCTCCAGGGGAGCATCCTCGGTGATGGGTATCTCCCGGGGGTCCCCGTAAACGGCGGCAGTGCTGGAGAAGATGAAGCTCTCCACGCCTAACTCCAGGCAGGTCTCCAGGAGGTTCACGGCGTTCGCCGTGTTATTCCGGTAGTACTTCAAGGGATTCCTGACAGACTCGGGCACCACGATGTGGGCGGCGAAGTGCATGACGGCTTTGGGCCTGTAATGGTCGAACACATCCCTGAGCTTCTCCCTGTGGGCCAGGTCTCCCACCACCAGATCGCCATACAGGACGGCCCAGGGATGACCTGTGCTCAGGTTATCGTAGGTGACCACCCTGTACCCCGCCTCTCCCAGGGCCTTCACCACGTGGGAACCGATATAGCCGGCACCGCCAGTCACCAAAATACAGGTTGAGGTTGAGGCTGAGGTTAAGGGCATTGGAGAACCCTCTCTAAAAGAAGGCAGGCTGAGGTTGAGGTTAAGGCTGAGGTCATTGGAGAAACCTCCCCGATAGAATGCAGGTCGAGGTCGAGGTTGAGGTTGAGGTTGAGGCTGAGGCTGAGGTTGAGGTCAAGGTCGAGGTCATTGAGAAGTCCTTTTCAAGGAAAGGATCAGCCTGTTCAAATCCTTGTAAATCCCATTCAAAATTGTGTCCAACTCCAGGGCATCCTCCTCTGCTATGTAACCTACCCTTCTGCCATACTCCAGGTGGCTCTGAGTCTCGGCAACAGATCCCCTGGATATATAGTAAAAGTTGATCTTGAAAAGTTGATCTTGTCGTAGGTATGATTCCTCCCAAATGCCTCGGCTATGTTGGCGGCAATACTCAGAGCTGATCTCCTTATCTGAGAGGTGAAACCGTAATCCTCTTTCCTGGGCAAACCTTCTGTCAACCCAAATATCCTTTCCGCCACGTCTATGGCCTGTTGCCAAACCGGCATATCCCTGAAAGTCTCATACATCTCAACCTCAACCTTAACCTCAACCTCGACCTGCTTCATGTGGGCGGCCTCCGGCCATCTTGGGTCTGAAGCCCCAAGCCCCTGGAAAGGTTACAGAGACGGTTTATACATGAAAACTACTACAAAATCAACCGAAGCAACGCCTTTTCTACAGAAGAAAATTTAAGTATTCAATGATCAATACATAAGGATTTCTCGTTGAATACAAAAACCAATCAATATCGACTGCAGCATTCAAAGATCCAGCACCTCAATCTGGGCGGGGCTCATCAACACAGACACCGACCGGCCCAGAAGGGTGATGTTCACCACCAGGCGCATCTTCTCCCGGTCCACCTCCTTTATGACACCCACCGCCCCCGCCAGGGGTCCGTCAACAACCTTCACCCACCTGCCCTCCACCAGGTCAGGGAGGACCGTAAGGTGAGAGCCCCTGGTCACCAGGATCCTCAAGGACTCGATCTCTATGTCGTCCACGGGCCTGGGCGCACCGTCAAAAGAGACCAGGCCCACTACACCGGGGGTCCTCAAAATCCTCACGTGTTCCTCGGGCTCCAGGGATGTCCTGACAAAGAGGTACCGGGGAAAGAGGGGAAGGTCCACCACCTTCTTTCGGGACCTGTACTTCCTGATCTTTCTCACCAGGGGCAGGTAGATCTCCATTCCCAGGCCTTCCATCCACCGGGCCGCCTCTTTTTCATGGCGGGGCCTGGTGAAAGCCACGTACCACCTCTCCTCCATCCCCCTCCCCCGGTAAAGAAATGGTGCGAGAGGCGGGACTCGAACCCGCACGCCATGAGGCACTGGATCCTAAGTCCAGCGCGTCTACCAGTTCCGCCACTCTCGCACCAGAGCCAGAATAGCCACCTGAGGGGATTAATGGCTTTTGGGGAGGAATATGTCAAGTTGTTCGAAACAGAAGGCTCCCCAGATTTTTCCGGGGATGCCCCTTGATCCAGAACCTGGGATGGTGTATCAAATACCAAACGGTTGGTAGGTAAAACAGTGGGGAAAAAGGGCGACACAACCCGAGAAAAGATTCTTCAGGCTTCCCTGGAGATTTTCCAGCACAGGGGTATCGGTGCCTCCAGCATAGCCCTCATTGCAGAAGAGACAGGGATTCAAAAGGGCAGCATCTACTACTTCTTCCCCAGCAAGGACGACCTGGCCTTTGAAACCTTAGCGAGAGCGAAGGAGAAGTTCATCGCCTTTCTTGAGAAGTCTCTGGACACCAAAGCCCCTAGGGAGAGCCTGCACAACTATTTCCGGGCTATAGTCAAGTACCACAGGGAGAGAGGCCTGAGGGGCGGGTGCATATTCGGTAACTCCGCCCTGGAGATGAGCGAGAAGAATGAGAGGATCAGGCAACTTTTGTGCGACACGTTCGTGGAATGGAAGAACATGGTCAAAGAAGTGATCGAGGCTGGGATCCAGGCCGGAGAGTTTCGCGGGGACATGGACCCGGAGGACATGGCATGGCAGGTCGTATCCACCATAGAGGGGGGAATAATGATTTCGAGGACTTGCCGGGATATCCGCCATCTCCAGACCGCCCTGGAGAAGCTGGAGGAGTGGATCCAGGGGTGAGTTTCTTTTACGCGTGTTTTTTACCAAACGTTCGTTATGTATGGAGGCTCATCCCTAGCCAACAGAACCATTAAAAGAGGAGGTGTCACATGGGAGACTTTCAGTACGAAGGGAAGATGGGACTGAGGGAAGCCATAGTCGGAAGAAGGAGCGTGAGGAGGTTCAAACCCGATCCCGTGCCCAAAGAGGTCATCGAGGAGCTCTTCGAGTATGCCCTCTGGGCCCCCTCGGGCATGAACAGACAGAACTGGTACTTCGTGGTGGTGACGGGGGAGGATAGGGACAAGATCGTCAAGGTCTGCGAAAGGGCGTACCACAGCCACGTCAAGGGAACGGTGGAGAAACTCTTCGCCAAGGCTCCCCAGGTGATCAAGGCCACGGAGAACTTCTTTGCCACCCTGGGCGGTGCTCCGGTGGTGGTCCTGGCCTACGCCGACCCGGGGCCATACAGCGAAGAGACGGACATTCAGTCTGTGGCCGCTGCCATTCAAAACCTGCTCCTTTTGGCCTATGAGAAGGGCCTGGGAACGTGCTGGATGACCGGGCCCACCTTCGACTGGGAAGAATTCAACAGGCTCCTGGGAATGGAGGGGAAAAAGTTCATTGCCCTCATTCCCCTGGGATATCCCGACGAAGAGCCTCGTCCACCCAAGAGGAAACCCGGAAGGGTCGAATACAGAGGCTTTTCGGAAGAGGAGGCATGATCAAAACAGGTATCTATCTGCCTGTTTACGGAGGCTGGCTTCCCTGAAGGGGTCCTGGTCGAAAAAGGAGGCGGTGGGACAGATCCACCGCCTCCTTTTGGTTCAGGGTTCAATTTACAAGGTTCGAAGCTTCTTTCAGCCCTCTCCCTGCTCCGCCTCCTCCCGGTCCTTCTTGTACACGTACTTGTTCACGGCGTTGATGTAGGCCCTGACGGAGGCCTCGATGATGTCGGTGCTGGAGCCCCGGCCCAGGACGGTGATGCCGTTGAACTTCACCTTCACCGTCACCTCGCCCAGGGCCTCCCTGCCGTGGGTGACGGCCCTGATCTGGTAGGACTGGAGCTTGCCGGGCACACCGGTGATCCTGTCGATGGCGTTGTAGGATGCCTCCACGGGACCGTCCCCGATGGCAGAATCCTGGAAGACCTCCTCCCCCCTCCTGAGGCGCACCGTGGCCGTGGGCAGGACCTTGTTCCCCGCCGTGGTGTGGATGTAGTCCAGCTCGTAGGCCCGGGGCACAGCCATGATCTCCTCTTCTGTGATGATGATGAGATCCTCGTCGAAGACCTCCTTCTTCTTGTCGGCCAGGACCTTGAACTTCTCGAAGACCCGGCCTAGGGTCTCCTCGTCTAGGTCGAAACCCAGAGAGGCCAGGCGTTCTTTAAGGGCGTGGCGGCCCGAGTGCTTGCCCAGGACCAGACGACTGCTGGGCACCCCCACGGACTCGGGGGTCATGATCTCGTAGGTGAGGGGGTTGGAGAGGACCCCATGCTGGTGGATGCCCGCCTCGTGGGCAAAGGCGTTTTTACCCACGATGGCCTTGTTGGGCTGGACATAGACCCCCGTCACCCGGGAGACCAGCTGGCTGGTGCGGTAGATCTCCTGGGTTTTGATGCCCGTGGTGAGGCCGAAGAGGTCGTTCCTGGTCCTTATGGCCATGACGATCTCCTCCATGGAGGCGTTCCCCGCCCTTTCCCCTATACCGTTGAT
>JALUVF010000131.1 GCA_027020915.1 bacterium | reverse complement strand
GTCCCTGGGTCCCTTCGGGGTTATCTTCGCCGATCCCCCCTACACCTTCAGGGACTATGAAACCCTCCTCTCCCTCTACCTCCCCCTTCTGGAAGATGGAGGGACCCTGGTCATCCAGCACCTGAAAGGCTTTTCCCTTGCCCTACCTCCCGGCTTTTCTATAAAAGAGAGAAGGGTTGGAGAGCACCTTCTCACACTGATCAAAGGAGAGGAGTGAATGAAGGAGAAGACGGCCATATATCCCGGCACCTTTGACCCCATCACCAGAGGGCACATAGACATCATCCAGAGGGCGGCGAAGATCTTCCACAGACTCATCGTGGCCGTGGCCCACAACCCCGGCAAAGAGCCCCTCTTCAGCGTCGAGGAACGGGTGGACATGATCCGCCAGTCCCTCTCCCCCCTGGGCCTGAAAAACGTGGAGGTGGAGACCTTCTCCTCCCTCCTCATCGCCTATGCCAAGAGCAAAGGGGCCACAGCCATTGTGAGGGGACTGAGGGCCGTTTCAGACTTTGAGTACGAGTTCCAGATGGCCCTCATGAACAGAAAACTGGAAGACTCGGTGGAAACCCTGTTTCTCATGCCCAGCGAGCAGTACACCTACCTCAGCTCCCGGATAGTGAAAGAGATCGCCTACTACGGCGGAGACATAGAGTGTCTGGTCACTCCACCCGTAGCCCGGATGTTGAGGGAGAAGCTGGGTGCACGAAACAGGGAGTGACCACCCCTTCAATACCTCTCCAGGGCCTCTATGAGGCCCACCACCGTGTACTTCTCGGCCTCCACGTCCACCCTGAGGCCCAAGGCCCTCATGGCCTCACTGGTGACGGGGCCTATGGAGGCCAGGACCTTACCCTCCAGGAGGAGATCCCAGGGGACACGGCCCAAAATCTCCACAAAGTTCTTTACGGTGCTGGGGCTGGTGAAGGTGATGACATGGGACTCCAGGACAGCCTTCCTGGCATGGGGATCCACCCTGGGTGTCACGGTGCGGTAGACCACCACCACATCCACCTGAGCCCCGGCCTCTTCCAGCCCTCTGGGTAGCACGTCCCGGGCCACCTGGGCCCTGGGTAGAAGGACCCTTTCACCCCTCACTCCCCGAGCCTTCAGGGCCTCCAGCACCTCTTCCGCCACGAACCTGGGAGGCACCAGGGAAGGAGCCACCCCTTCCATCTCCAGGGCCCTGGCCGTGGCGGGACCTATGGCACACACATCCCTGGCCTCCAGGAGCTCCCTCAGCTCTTTACCCCGGGCCCTGGCACGGCGAGAAAAGAATCTCACCCCGTTGGCACTGGTGAAAACCACCCAGCGGTAGATCTCCATCCTCTCCAGGGCCCGGTCTACTGGACCCCAGTCCAGAGGCTCCACAATCTCTATGGTGGGAAAGAGAAGGGGCTTGGCCCCTTTTCTCCTCAGGAGATCCAGCATCTCTCCAGCCTGCTCCCGAGATCTGGTCACCACCACCACCTTGCCTGAGAGATCCATGGGCCACCGCCTAATGGATGAGTTTGCCGATCCGCCTCCATCTCACCCAGTGGAGGGGATTGGAGCCATGGGGATTCCAGGAAAAATAGATGATGAGGGCCTTGCCGATGAAGGCCTTCCGGGAGACAAACCCCCAGAAACGGCTGTCGTAGCTGCTGTCCCGGTTGTCTCCCATGACGAAGTAGTGGCCCGGGGGCACCACCACAGGACCGTAGTTGTCCCTGGGCTGCACCCCCCGGGGGATGATCCTGGGATCCGTATGCTGAACATAAGGCTCCCTTAAAGGCTTGCCGTTGATGTACACCACCTTGTCCACGATCTCCACCCGGTCCCCGGGCAACCCTATCACCCGTTTGATATAGTCCTTCCTGCGGTCCAGGGGGAACCTGAAAACCACCACGTCCAGCCTCCTGGGATCGCCAAAACGATAGACCAGCTTGTTCACCAGGATATGGTCCCCCACCAGGAGGGTGGGGATCATAGAACCCGAAGGTATGCGGAAGGCCTGGACGATAAAGGTCCTTATGAAAAGGGCTATGAGAAGGGCTATAAGGATAGACTTGGCATACTCCCACACCTTGGTCCAAAAGGTGGGCGTTTCCTTGAGGAGTTTATCCTCCATGGTTCAGTCCCTCTTCAGCACGGCCATAAAGGCCTCCTGGGGCACTTCCACTCTGCCGATCTGCTTCATGCGTCTCTTCCCTTCCTTCTGTTTCTCCAGGAGCTTCCTCTTCCTGGTGATGTCTCCTCCGTAACACTTGGCCGTCACGTTCTTCCGCAGGGGCTTCACCGTCTCCCGGGCAATCACCTTGCGACCAATGGCCGCCTGAATGGCCACCTCGAAGAGCTGCCTGGGAATGAGCTCCTTCAGCTTCTTGGCCAGCTCCCGGCCTTTGTAGTAGGCCTTCTCCCTGTGAACAATGGTGGACAGGGCATCCACAGGCTGACCATTGAGGAGGATGTCCAGCTTCACCAGGTCCGACTCCCTGTAACCCGCCACCTCGTAGTCGAAGGAGGCATAACCCCGGCTGACAGACTTGAGCTTGTCATAAAAATCGCTCAGGATCTCGTTCATGGGCAGGAGGTAGTGGAGAACCACCCGTCCCCCTTCCACATACTCCATGCCCTGCTGCTCCCCCCTGCGGTCCATGAGAAGGGTGATGAGGGCCCCCAGATGCTCAGAAGGGGTGATAATGGTGGCCCGGACATAGGGCTCCTCTATCCTGGCTATCTCTGCCAGGGGAGGGAGCTTGGCTGGATTGTCCACCATGAGGATCTCGCCATTGGTCTTCACCACCCTGTAGACCACCGTGGGGGCAGTGGCCACCAGCTGGAGGCCGAACTCCCTCTCCAGCCGTTCCTTGACGATGTCCATGTGAAGCATACCCAGGAATCCACACCTGAAACCGTAGCCCAAAGCAGCGGAGCTCTCCGGCTCGAAACTGAAGGCGGCGTCGTTGAGCCAGAGCTTCTCCAGGGCATCCTTGAGAAAAGGGTACTCCCCCGGGTCCACGGGGTAGAAACCGCAGAAGACCATGGGCTTGGCAGGCTTGAAACCGGGCAAGGGTCCCCTGGCTGGCCTACGGGCATGGGTGATGGTGTCTCCCACCCGGGCGTCCCTCACGTTCTTGATGTTGGCCATGAGGTAACCCACCTCCCCGGGACCCAGCTCCTCCACAGGGGTGAGATCGGGGGAGAAGACCCCCACCTCCTCCACCTCGAAGGTCTTTCCCGTGGACATGAGCATGATCTCCATGCCCCTTCTCAACACCCCCTCCACCACCCTGATGGTGGTCACCACCCCCCGATAGGGGTCGAACCAGGAATCGAAGATGAGGGCCTTGAGGGGTCTGTGGGGTTCTCCCTGGGGGGGAGGAACAAGGCTCACGATGGCCTCCAGAACCTCCCGGGTACCCGTGCCCATCTTGGCACTGGTGAAGATGGCATGGGTGGTGTCCAGACCGATGATCTCCTCTATCTCCAGGAGTACCCGGTCGGGATCGGCACTGGGCAGGTCAATCTTGTTGATGACGGGAATGATCTCCAGGTTGTGCTCCATGGCCAGGTAGACGTTGGCGATGGTCTGGGCCTCCACCCCCTGGCTGGCATCCACCAGGAGCAGGGCCCCCTCACAGGCGGCCAGGCTCCTGGAGACCTCATAGGTGAAGTCCACATGACCCGGCGTGTCGATGAGGTTCAAAACGTACTCCTGCCCATCCTGGGCCTGGTATCTGAGCCGGACCGTCTGGGCCTTGATGGTGATGCCCCTCTCCCGCTCTATGTCCATCCTGTCCAGAAACTGCTCCCGCATCTTGTGGCTGGGCACCGTCCCCGTAAGCTCCAACAGGCGATCGGCCAGGGTGGACTTGCCGTGGTCTATGTGAGCTATGATGGAGAAATTACGGATTCTGTCTGTGTCTACCAAACACCCTTCCTCCTTCAAACGTGGCTGAATTTATTCTTCCCCATGCCGAGTGTCAATGGCCACGAGCCTTGACAGGGTCAAAGGGATTATATATATCCTCCCTGCTTTCATGACGATACTCGAGGAGTCAAGGAGATGAGGACACAGAAGACCTTTATGGCCAAGCCGCAAGAGGTGGAGAGGCGCTGGTACGTGGTGGATGCCAAGGACAAGGTGGTGGGACGCCTGGCCAGCAAGATCGCCATGGTGCTCATGGGAAAACACAAGCCCCAGTACACCCCCCACGTGGATGCAGGGGATTTTGTGGTGGTGATCAACGCCTCCCGGGTGAGATTTACAGGGAGGAAGTGGGAGCAGAAGTGTTACTATCGCCACTCGGGTTATCCCGGGGGGCTCAAAGTGAAGAAGGCCAAAGAGCTCCTGGAGAGCAAGCCGGAAGAGATCCTGAGACACGCCGTCAGGGGTATGCTCCCCAAGAACAACCTGGGTCGCAGGCTCCTCAAAAAACTCAAGATCTACCCCGGAGAGAGCCATCCCCACCAGGCCCAGCAACCCGCCAAGCTGGAACTTTAAGGAGGAGATAGATGCCCATGGAGATCTACCACGGTGTAGGAAAGCGGAAGAACGCCATCGCCCGGGTCTGGATGAAACCAGGCACAGGAGAGATCACCGTCAACAACAGAAGCCTGGAGAACTACTTTCCCAGAGAGACCCTCAGGGCCCTCATATTCCAGCCTCTGAAGCTAACGGGCACCGAGGGACAGTTCGATATAAAGGTGAACGTTAAAGGAGGCGGTGTTTCCGGCCAGGCCGACGCCGTGAGATACGGCATAGCCAGGGCCCTCATCAACTTCGATCTCAACCTCAGGCCCACCCTGAAGAAGGCTGGCCTCTGCACAAGAGACGCCAGAATCGTGGAGAGGAAGAAGTACGGCCGCCGCAAGGCCCGCAGGGGCTTCCAGTGGAGGAAGCGTTAAAGAACCCAACCTGGCAGAACGGTTAAAAGAGGCCTCACCCTGGAGGGGTGGGGCCTTCTCTTATCTGGTTCCCTTCATGGTGAGATAAAAGGTGAGAATCTCCAGTTCCGTGCCCATGTCCACGTTCCGGACCACCACCCCCTTGGAAAGCTGAATCCTGACAGGGGCGAAATTGAGGATACCCTTCACACCGGCCCTGGCCAGCTCCTCGGCCACCTGCTGGGCCTGGGAGTAATGGACACTGATGATGGCCACCTTGATCCCCCGCTCCCTTATCACCCGCTCCATCTCCGAGGAGTGGTAGAGCTCGCACCCTTCGGGGACGTCCTTCCCCTCAGTCTGGTGATCGAAGGCCACAGAGAGTCTAAAGCCGTGACGTTGAAACCCCTTGTAGCGAAGGAGGGCCGTACCCAGATTACCCACCCCCACCAGGGCCACTTCCCAGGTCTTGTTGAGGCCCATGACCCTCTTGATATCCTCTTTCAGCTCCTTCACGTAATAGCCCACGCCTCTCGTGCCAAATTCTCCAAAGTAGGCCAGATCTTTCCTGATCTGGGCGGGATTCACCCCACAACGCCTCCCCAGCTCCGCCGAGGAGACCACCTCGATCCCCTCTTCCTCCAGTTCGTTCAAGCAGCGCAAGTAGAGGGAAAGTCTTCCAACGGTCACCTCAGGAATTTTGAATCTCCGCATACACACCCTCCATGTGGTAACTTTCACAAAACTAAAGAATTAAAGGGGGGATGTCAATATCCCCCCTGACTCAAAGAGCAAATTCCTGCTAAAAATTCTTCACATTTATCCGAGAAGGATATGCACGGCCTTGAAAGGATCGGCAAAGAGAATGATGAGGGCCACAACGAGAGAGTAGATGGTGAGAGCCTCGATCATGGCCAGACCGATGATCATACCCACGGTGATCTTACCAGAGGCCTCAGGGTTCCTAGCAATACCCTCCATGGCACTCTTCACACTGAGCCCCTGGCCTATGCCGCAGAGACCGGCGGCGAAACCCAGACCAAAACCGGCAGCAATGGCTGCATACTTGAGCATGCCCAGGGCCGCCAACTTCAGCTCCAAACCAGCCGCCGCTTCCTCAGCCATGGCAGGAGAGACCGCCAGAAGAACAAAAAGCGAAGCACATACCCCGTAAAACACCTTCCTCGACATCCAATTCCCCCCTTTCTTGATAATGGTTTTTTCTCTCCGCATCAGTGCTCCTCCTCCTCCACTGCCAACGCTATGTAAACAATGGAGAGCATGGTAAAAACCAAAGCCTGGATAAACCCGAAGAATATGGACAGAAACATTATGGGAACAGGGACCAACAGGGGCACCAGGGTGAAGAGGACCACAAAGAGGCTCTCCTCGCCGAAGATGTTGCCGAAGAGACGAATGGAGAGGGAGAGTACCCTGGCAAAGTGACCTATGGTCTCCAGCACAAAGATGAGGGGCGAAAGCCACCACACCGGTCCGCCGAAGTGTTTGAAATATTTGAAGGCACCATGCTTCTTTATTCCCACGTAGTGGTAGTAAAAGAAGACCACTATGGCCGGGGCAATGGTGGTGTTCCAGTTGGAGGTGGGAGCGATGAAGCCGGGCACCAGACCGATCCAGTTACAAAAGAGGATGAAGAGAAAAAGGGTGCCTATAAGGGGAAAGTAGGGCCTGGCATCCTTACCCCCCATGATATCACTCATGAAACTCAGCATCCCCTCCACATAAGACTCCATAAAGTTCTGCCACCCCTTGGGAACGAGAGAGAGGCCCCTGCGGGCCAAAAGGGCCAGCACAATCAGAACGGCCATGACCACCCAGGTGAGGAATATATGTTTGTAATGCTCCGGAAGCAGATTAAAAGTGAAAGGTTCGTACATGGCTAAGCCACCTCCTTTAACTCTCTCTCTAAACGGTGAATCCCCAGGAGGGGCATGAGGACCAGAAGGGAAAGTCCCGCCAGGACCGCCAGGGGATTGACCAGTTTGAGGAGAAAGAGAAGACCGAGAACCACGGCCAAAACCAGGTACTTAAACACCTGGACCAGGAAAAGGGCCTTCCCCCTCCCCTCCCTCAGAAATCCGGAAAAGAGCACCCTCATGAGCCACACATCACCCAAGGCCACCATTCCCCCCACCAGCACCCCCAGGGTGAGCCTCCAGTCTTTCCAGAAGAGGCTTCCCAAAACCAACAGGGCCAGCAACAACCAGCCCCTCCTCTCCATGCCTTTAATCACCTTCACCCTTGGACTCTCTCTCTTCCCTTCTGATCTCTTTAAAGACCTCTTTGAACACCGTGTAGAACCCCGACGCCACCCCTACAAAAAAAAAGCCAGAGTTAACCACGGTTTGGTACCAAACCTGGAATCGAGATAGTAGCCTATCCCAAAGCCAATCATGGTGGCAATCACCAGAGTCATTCCCAAAGCGCTGAGAGAGACTATACGCTTCAACCATCCCGAATCCCTTTTATCTTTAACAGGTCCCATTGTTCTCAAAATCTCAAAATCGGCACCCTATTTAACAGGCACAGGGTGGACCGTCAATGCTCTGGGTCCAAAAATATAACAAACCCCGTTTACAGAGAGGGAAGGGAGACCCTCATCCTCATTGGCCGCCCAGGGAGGCCAAGGCCCTATCCCCCACCTCCAAGGTCCTGGCCACCTCCTCGTCTCCATGGGCGGTAGAAACGAAGGCCGCCTCGAACTGGGAAGGGGCCAGATTCACGCCCCCCTCCAGCATGGCCCAGAAATACCTGGAGTAGAGCCGGGTATCGCAGGTGAGAGCCTGGGCATAACTCTCCACCCCGGCCTCTTCAGTGAAGAAGAGGCACATCATGGAACCCACCCGGTTCACCACCCCAGACACACCTCTCCTGGCCAGGGCCTCCCTTATACCCGCCTCCAAGGCGGCAGCCCTTGCCTCCAGCTGCCGGTAGGTTCCGGGACGGGCCAGGATCTCCAGGGTCTTGAGACCGGCAGCCATGGCCAGGGGATTGCCCGAGAGGGTACCCGCCTGGTAGACAGGCCCCAGGGGAGCAACATGTTCCATGATCTCCCTCTTACCCCCATAGGCGCCCACGGGAAGGCCTCCACCTATCACCTTCCCCAGACAGGTGAGATCGGGAAGGACCCCGTAGAGCTCCTGGGCCCCACCGTAGGAAACCCGGAAACCCGTGATCACCTCATCGAAGATGAGGAGGGCACCGTACTCCCGGGTGATGGACCTGAGACCCTCCAAAAACCCGGGGCGGGGAGGAATCACACCGGCGTTACCCATGATGGGCTCCACGATGATGGCGGCAATCTCCTCCCCCACCTCCTCGAAGACCCTCCTCACCGAGTCCAGATCGTTGTAGGTGGCCAACAGGGTGTGCCGGGTGAAGTCCCGGGGTACTCCAGGGGTTCCGGGGAGAGAGAAGGTGAGAACCCCGGAACCCGCCTTGGCCAGGAGGTAGTCCACATGGCCGTGGTAACACCCTTCGAACTTGACAATCTTGTCCCTGCCCGTGTAGCCCCGGGCCAGACGCAGGGCGCTCATGGTG
>JALUVF010000130.1 GCA_027020915.1 bacterium | reverse complement strand
GCCAGCGTTCACGCTGAGCCAGGATCAAACCCTCCATGCCAATCTACTAACCCCAGCCCTCTCTCCACTTCCTTTAACTCTACCCCCATATCCCGTTGTCAAAGAGCCACAAAAAACCAATCTAATCTATAACCTTGCCTCTGTCTCCTGTCAAGGGAAGGAGAAGTCTCACGAGTCCCTTGAGGCCTCCCACTTTTCCAGCGGCAAAGCCTCTTCTATCAACATGATAGGAATGTCATCCTTCACCAGGTAAACCAGGGAGCAGGGGCGGCAGATGAAAGCTTCGCCCCTGGAATCGTTGACGTATTCCAGGTCCCCTTTACATTTGGGGCACGCCAAAATTTTTATCAATTCCTCGCTGACCGCCACTCCACCTTCTCCTGTCAGATTCGAAACGATGGAAAATGTACCCCTATCTCACCCTCTTGACAACCCCCAACAAGATTGTTAGATAGACCTAACAATCCTGGGAGGGAGAAGATGGATGCCCTGTCCCACAGCGCTCAAGACTACCTAGAGGCCATTCTGGTCCTCTCTCTGGAAAGGGGTCAGGCCAGGGTGAAGGAGGTGGCAGAGTTTCTCGGCGTGAAAAAACCCAGCGTAGTGGCCGCAGTAAAGGGACTCATGAGCAAAGGACTGGTAAAACACGAGCACTACGGCTACCTGGAGCTCACGCCCAGGGGACTGGCCATGGCCAGAGATATATATCATCGCCACCAGACCATCTACAGATTCCTCCACCGTATCTTGGGAGTGGAGGCCACCACGGCAGAGAGAGATGCCTGCCAGATAGAGCATTACATCAGCTCCAAGACTCTGGCGAGACTGGTGAAGTTTGTGGAATTTGTCGAGTCTTTCCCCGATTCAGAGGAGGACCCCAAATGGCTCCACTACTTCAAGAGATACGCCGAGAGGGGAGAACCACCCCCCTGCGCCTTAGACAAATGCCCCAGAGGAGGTGAAAAAGTGAAAAGCCTAAGCGAACTGAAAGTGGGAGAAACAGGAGTCATCAAACGGGTGAAAGGGGAAGAAGTCCTGAAAAAACGGCTACTCACTATGGGAGCCATACCGGGGACCCAGGTGAGAGTGGAGAAGGTAGCACCCTTGGGAGACCCTATGGAGATCTCCCTGAAGGGCTTCCATCTATCTCTAAGGAGAGAAGAGGCCCAGAACATTGAAGTGGAGGTGGAGTGAAATGTGGCCCCTGGCCCTGTGCAAACCCGGAGAGAAGGTGGTGGTGAAAGACATCGCCGGCGGGATGGGAGTGAGAAAACGCCTGGAATCTATGGGGCTCTATCCTGGAGAGGAGATAACGGTCCTCTCAGCCCAAAAGGGTCCCGTGATTGTGAGGGTGAAGGGCTGCCGGGTAGGCATAGGGCGGGGTATGGCTCACAAGATCATGGTTGCGGCAAATGGGCAAAAAGGAGAGGAGGCAGTAAATGGATAAGAAGCAAGTCATAGCACTGGCAGGAAACCCTAACTCCGGCAAGACCACCGTCTTCAATGCCCTCACAGGAACGAGGCAAAAAGTAGGCAACTGGCCCGGAGTCACTGTCGAGAGGAAAGAGGGTAAAGTCCTCCTGGGGAACAGAGAGGTGACCGTGGTGGACCTTCCCGGCATCTATGGCTTGACGGCCAGTTCCATAGATGAACGCATCGCCAGGGACTTTCTTCTGACAGAAAGGCCTTTTTTAGTGGCCATTGTGTTAGATTCATCTAACTTAGATAGGCACCTCTATCTTCCCCTTCAGCTCATGGAATTGGGAGTGAGCCGCCTGGTTCTCATTCTGAACATGATGGACGAGGCCCGGGCCAAAGGACTGGAGATAGACGTCGAGGGTCTGTCCAGGACCCTTGGGGTACCTGTAGTGACTACCGTAGCCAACAAAAGAGTGGGTATCGAGGAACTGAAAAAGACCCTGGCCAGGGAACTGGAAAAAGAGCATCAGACCTCCGGATTCCCCTTCTCCTACCCGGAACCCATAGAGAAAGGCATAGAAAGGTTATCAGAAATCCTGAAACCCCACCCTCCCCTCTCCTCTTCTCCCCATAACACTCGTTGGACGGCCCTGAAACTATTGGAAGGAGACGAAGAGTATCTGGCCAGGGTTCAAAATAGTCCGGCAAAGGAGAGAATCCTCTCCCTCCTCACCATGGTGAAAGAAGATCTTGAAGCGGAGCTGGGATACGATTTAGAAACGGCTCTGGTGGAGGCCAGATACGGGTATATCAAGGGCCTCGTCAGCGAATTTGTGAAAAGGAAGGGGAGCCTGGAGCAACGTCTCTCCATGTCGGACAAGATCGACAAGGTGGTCACAAACCGATTTTTAGGGTTGCCCATATTCCTGTTCCTTATGTGGCTCACTTTCAAGCTCACCTTCAGCGTAGGGGGATTCTTCCTGGACTATATCGACGCACTTTTCGGGTTCCTGGGGGAGAAGGCGGCCCTCCTGGTGCACCTGGTCCATGGACCCCCTTGGCTGGCCTCCCTCCTCCAGAACGGTATAATCGGGGGCGTGGGCTCTGTGCTGGTCTTTCTTCCCAACATCTTCTTCCTCTTTCTGGCCATCTCCATTATGGAAGAGACAGGTTACATGGCCCGGGGTGCCTTTGTTATGGACAGACTCATGCATGCCATGGGACTCCACGGCAAGTCCTTCATCCCCATGGTCCTGGGGTTTGGCTGCAACGTTCCTGCCATCATGGCCACCCGCACCTTGGAAAATCCCAAGGACCGCATCATCACCATCCTGGTTAACCCCCTCATGTCCTGCTCAGCCCGACTGCCCATCTACGTACTTTTTGCCGGAGCCCTCTTCAGCGCCCATCAGGGTACGGTTATCTTTTCCCTCTATTTTCTCGGCGTGGTTCTGGCCATCCTCCTGGCCCGGCTCTTTAAAACCTTATTCTTCAAAGGAGAACCCGCCCCTCTTATCATGGAACTCCCGCCCTACCGTCTGCCTACCTGGAAGAGCGTTCTTCTCAACACATGGCAGCGGAGTCTCATCTTCGTCAAAAAGGCAGGCACCATAATCTTTGCCACGGTAGTGCTTATATGGTTCTTGGCCAGTATGCCCCTGGGGGTAGAGTATGCCAGTCAGCAGAGCATCATAGGAGGAATGGGCACCTTTCTGGCTCCTATCTTGAAGCCTGCAGGCTTCGGCTTTTGGCAAGCAGCAGTGGCCCTCTTCTTTGGGATTTTGGCAAAGGAGGTAGTGGTAGGCACCCTGGGCACCCTCTATGGGACTGGAGAAGAGAAACTGGGAACCGTCATAGCCCACCAGTTCACACCTCTCACAGCCTATGCCTTCATGGTCATGAGCCTGGTCTACATCCCCTGCATCGCCACCATAGGGGTCATCAGGAGGGAAACCAACTCCTGGAAATGGACAGCATTCTCTGTGGGCTATAGCCTGTTCCTAGGCTGGTTTCTGGCTGTGGTGGTATACCAGGTGGGAAGACTATTTCTGTAACAACTAAAAACCAGGAGGCAGGAGGGACCTATGAGGAAAGTGTGGGTAATTGTAGCTCTGCTAGGGTGTCTTCTTTTCAGTGCCAGGGGAGGGGCCACGGAGGTGAGCTCCCAAGAGATTCACCAACTCATCCAAACCATCCAGCAGCTAAAAACCAAGGTGGATGCTTTGGAGAGGAGAGTTCGAGGGTTGGAGACAAAGCAAAGGGAACTGAAGGCCTCTGTGAAAGAAACAAAGGAGCTTAAAGAAGAACTCAGCGAGAAGGCCCAACGCCTGAAAAAAATAGAAGAGGCCCTGGGCAACATCTCCATAGGGGCCGATGCCACCTTCGTAGGCCAGGGTACTATCAACAACCATGACAACAACAATAAGGAGCACGACGAAGGAGACGTTCAGGATGCTACTTTCTCCTACGATCTGGAGGTCACGGCCCGGATCTGGGAGAAGGGAGCAGCCTATCTTCTCATTGAAGGGGGCAATGGTGAAGGAGTGGACGAAGAAGTGCCCACCCTTTCAGGATTCAATGATGACGCACCAGGTAACACCGCAGCCGAGGTGACAGAGGCATGGTACGAGCAAGAAGTGAATCTGGGCAAGGCAGGAAGTCTGGTCTTCACCCTTGGGAAGGTGGATCTCACCAACTATTTTGACACCAACGAAGTGGCCAACGACGAGACAGCCCAGTTCCTATCCTCGGGCTTTGTCAACAACCTGGCCGTGGAGTGGCCCGACGACAACGGTCTGGGGGCCAGGATTACATGGAGTCCCGTTAACTGGTTGGATGTGAGCCTGGGTGTAGCAGAAGCCGACTCCGACTGGGAAGACATCTTCGATGACGGGTTTGGCATCTTTGAGCTGGACTTCAAACCTACCTTCGCAGGCTACCCCGGCAACTACCGCTTCTACGCCTGGGTTAACGCCAAAGACCATCTAGATGTAGACGACCTGGAAGACGTGGGCAAGGGAAAGAAAGACTGGTCTCAGGTCGACGATAACAACACCAACTGGGGCGTGGGCTTCTCCTTTGACCAGAAGATACACAAGGGCGTCACTCTGTTTGTGAGGGGCGGCATCATGGACGACGATGTAGTGGCAGGCTCCATCAGCGACGAAGAGCTGGACACGGTACCCATCAAAGGGGCCTATAGCCTAGGCTTCCAAGTAGAAGGCGTCTACTGGGGGCGGAAAAACGACGTACTGGGTATGGCTTTTGGCGGGGTCGTGGTGAATGACAAGGCCAAAGAGATCTATCGAAAAGTATACTACGATTATTACAAAAACCCCGGAGAAGTGGACATGGGAAACGAGTACCACCTGGAAGTCTACTACAAACTCTCTTTCTTCGAAGGTAGACTGGAGTTCACGCCCGATCTCCAGGCGGTGTGGAATCCCAATGGCAACCACAACGCCGACACTGTATGGGTTCTCGGCACCAGGATGCAGGCAAACTTCTGAACAAGGGCGGAGGCGGCGATGCCGCCTCCGCCCTTGCCTTCCCCGAACTGCCGACTAAAATTTTATGAACGGACAGGAAATCACCCTTACCCGTCAGTTCGAAAACACTAGACGAAGGAGGAGCAGCCATGAGAATTGCTATGGTTTCTCCCCTTTATGAGAGTGTACCTCCAAAACTCTACGGCGGCACTGAAAGGGTGGTCTCATATCTGACAGAGGAGTTGGTGAGGCAGGGTCATGATGTAACCCTTTTCGCCAGCGGGGATTCCAGGACCCAGGCTCAACTCGCCTCTCCATGCCCCCAAGGCTTGCGTTTGGCCAACTGCAAGGACCCCATAGCCCATCATGTTCTCATGGTGGAGGAAGTATTTAAAAGGGCCCCTGGTTTTGACGTCATACACTTTAACATCGACTATATTCACTATCCCCTGTTCAGAAGGTGCTCCACCCCTTGCGTTACCACCCTCCATGGCAGGCTAGACATGGAAGATCAGAAACCCCTCTACTGGGAGTTCAGGGACATGCCCGTAGTCTCCATCTCCTACGCCCAGAGAAGGCCCCTGCCCTGGCTCAACTGGGTGGGAAATGTCTACCATGGCCTGCCAGAGGATCTCTATACTTTCCACCCTGAACCAGGAAAATATCTGGCCTTTCTGGGAAGAATATCTCCGGAAAAGAGGCCTGACAGGGCCATAGAGATCGCAGAAAAGGCCGGAATGAAACTCCTAATGGCGGCCAAGGTGGACAATGCCGACAAGGAGTATTTCGAATGTGTGATAGAGCCCATGCTCAAGAGTCCATGGGTAGAGTTCATAGGAGAGATAGGTGAAAAAGAAAAAGACGGGTTTTTGGGAGGAGCCTATGCCCTTTTGTTCCCCATAGACTGGCCGGAGCCCTTCGGCCTGGTGATGATTGAAGCCATGGCCTGCGGTACCCCTGTGATAGCGTGGAAGAATGGCTCGGTACCGGAAGTCATAGACACGGGAAGGACAGGGTTTATTGTGGAAAGCCTGGAAGAGGCCGTGGCAGCCGTGGAAAAGGTGGGTGAAATCAGCCGGCTAGGCTGCAGGAGGACCTTCGAAGAACGATTCACTGCATCCAGAATGGCTCGAGACTATGCAAAGGTCTACAGGAAATTGATAGAAGAGAAGAAACCACTGCTCAAGGCCGTGTGATGCTCAGAGAGTGTGTACTACACCCATACAGGTACTACATACTGGCCACAGTTCCCCGCTCTCTTGAGGACTATCTGGTCCTCAAGAGCGAGGACACTTTTGCCGTCTTCAATCGGCACGGAGACATAATTAAGGAAGGGCTGGGAGAGGAAGGCATCTTCCACCACGGCACCCGCTTCCTCTCCCGGCTGGAGTTTGTATTGTGCGACACAAGACCCTTCCTTCTCAGCTCAGCGGTGAGGGAGGACAATCTCGTCCTCACTGTGGACATGACCAACCCGGATATTTTCTTAGGAAAGGAATTATTCCTGCCCAGGGGAGTGCTCCACATTAAACGGAGCAAGCTCCTCTTCGACAATGGGTATTATGAAGAGATCACCATAGAGAATTTCTCCCTTCAGGAGGTTCATCTCCCCTTCTCCTTCCTCTTCGGCGCCGACTTTGCCGACATCTTCGAGGTGAGGGGAACCCAAAGGAAAAGACGGGGGAATCCCCTACCGGAGATGGTGAGAGGAAACGAGGTGGCCCTGGGCTACAGGGGTCTAGATGGCATTCCCCGGAGAACCATCCTCTCCTTCAGTCCCCAGCCCATGGAGGTGGGCCCCGGTCATGCCATATTCCACATCCATCTAAAACCCGGGGAGAGAGCCACCCTCTTCCTCACGGTGGAATGCAGAGAGGGAGAAGGTAACGAGAAGAAACGAATCTCCTTTAAAGAAGCCATGTCGAAAACCAGGGAACTCTTAAGAGAGCTGAAAGAGTCTACCTGTCTCATCACCACCTCCAACGAGGCCTTCAACTCATGGTTGGACCGATCCTACAGCGATATATTCATGATGCTCACCCACACCCCCTATGGGCTATATCCATACGCCGGTATTCCCTGGTTCAGCACAGTGTTCGGCAGAGACGGTATCATCACCGCCCTAGAGTGCTTATGGATAAATCCCGCCATAGCCAGGGGGGTGTTGGAATTCCTGGCCGCCACCCAGGCACGAGAGGAGAACCCAGAAGAAGACGCAGAGCCCGGCAAGATCATTCACGAGATACGCCAGGGAGAGATGGCCGCCCTGGGAGAAGTGCCTTTTGGCAGATACTACGGCAGTGTAGACGCCACTCCCCTTTTCATCATTCTGGCAGGAGCCTATTTTCAAAGGACCCGGGATCTGGAATTCGTCAGAAAACTATGGCCCCACATCGAAATGGCCCTTCGATGGATTGACCAGTACGGAGACGTAGACCGCGATGGTTTTGTAGAGTACGTCCCCTCCCCCAACGGCTTGATAAACAAAGGCTGGAAAGACTCCCACGACAGCATCATGCACTCAGACGGCTCCCATGCCTGCCCTCCCATAGCCCTGGTAGAGGTCCAAGGCTACGTATATCAAGCCAAACTTTTGGCCGCAGAGATGGCCAGGGCCATGGGTATGAAAGAGAAGGCTCAGAAACTGGAGGAAGAGGGTGCAGAACTGGCCAAAAGATTCACCGACACTTTCTGGGACAAGGAACTGGGCAGTTACGTTCTGGCCCTGGACGGCGAAAAGAGGCCTTGCAGGGTGAAGACCTCCAACGCCGGTCACACCCTCTTCTCCGGCATTGCCTCCCTGGAACATGCAAAAGAGATGTTGAGAACTCTTTTCAGTACCCCTCTCTTTTCGGGCTGGGGCATCAGGACCCTGGCATCCACAGAAGTCATGTACAATCCCCTCTCTTACCACAACGGCTCCGTCTGGCCCCATGACAACGCCATAATAGCCTTTGGCCTCGGGCGCTACGGACTCAGAGACGGCCTGATCAAGATCCTGAAGGGCCTCTTCGAGGCCAGTACCTATTTCCGGCTCAATCGCCTCCCAGAACTCTTCTGTGGCTTTCCCAAAAGGACAAAAGAGGGGCCCACCCCCTACCCTGTAGCCTGCAATCCCCAGGCCTGGGCCGCCGGAGCGGTGTTTATGCTCCTCCAGGCCTGTCTGGGGCTTGCCCTAAATGATAACCAGGTGCTTCTCCGCCATCCCATCCTCCCCTCTTTTTTGGAGGAGGTCCACATCAAAGGACTGAAGGTCAAAGACACTTCCATAGACCTCTCCCTGCGAAGGTTCCACGGTGACGTGGTAGTGAACGTTCTCAGGAAAAAGAAAGGCATAGAGGTGGTGGTGACCAAATGAGAAAAACCCCGGTCAATCCAATATATCCCTCACCATGCTCAAAAGATCTATGGGATCAAAGGGTTTCCTCAAAATGCCATCGGCCTTCAGGTCCCCGTACTCCTCCAAAAAACCGCTTATCACCAAGAACTTGGCGCCAGGCTCCATGTCTTTAATGGTCTGAAGAAGCTTTTCGCCGTTCATAAAAGGCATGGCCAAGTCAGTGATAACCAAGTCGATCTTTTTAAGGTTGTTTTTAAAGAGTTTCACCCCCAGCAAAGGCTTATCGGTAGCGATGACGTTGTAACCTCTCCTCTGGAGCACCTCTTTTATGAGCTCCAGGGCCATGGGATCATCGTCTACCACCAAAATATTCTCGCCTCCGCTTCTCCTTTCTGATAAAGCGCCTTGGCCAAAGGGCGAAGCCTCTACCATTAAAGGCAGGTATACATGGAAGGTGGCCCCTTTCCCTTCGTCACTCTCCACGTGAATATGGCCCATGTGCTCTTTCACTATGCCATACACCATGGCCAGACCCAGCCCTGTGCCCATACCCTTCCCTTTGGTGGTGAAAAAGGGCTCGAAGATCCGGGAGATGATTTCGGAAGGAATGCCTGTTCCCGTGTCTGCAACACTCAAGTGGACGTATCTGCCTTTCTTAAGCTTCTCCACCTGTAGGATCTCTGGCGGCAACTCCCCGACTTCGGTCCGTATAATGATCTCGCCTCCGTCGGGCATGGCGTCTTTAGCATTAAGTACAAGGTTTATTATGACCTGTTCAATGTCGCTGATATCTCCCTTAACTATTGGTATCTCTTCGCAAAGCTCGGTTTTCACTTTAACGTTGGCAGGCAGGTTTCTGCTCAACAGATCCAGAGTCTCCTGGATCACCTGGTTCAAGTCGAAGGGCCTGAGATCGCCCTTCTTCTCCCGGCGGGCAAACCTGAGAAGCTTCCTCACCAGTTGGGCTGCGGATCTGGCAGACTTCTCCACTTTGGCCAGCTTTTGCCTGGTCTCAAAGCCTAGGTCATCATCGTTCAGGGCCATCTCTGTGTAGCCCAGAATTATGGAGAGCATGTTGTTGAAGTCGTGGGCCAACCCGCCAGCCAGGACCACCACCGACTCCATCTTCTGAGAGTGGAGAAGCTGCTCCTGGATTTTCTTCTTTTCAGTGATGTCCCTTATGAAGGCCTGGATCAAGACTCCATCTTCTATCCTGACAGCATTGGCACTCACCTCGAGGATGACGCTGGACCCGTCCTTCCTATAATGAACGGTCTCAAACAGGAGGGACTCTCCATCCAAAAGCCTCTTAATCCGCTTCTGCCAAAGGGTCCTGTCCGCTTCGGCTTCCAAGAGGTGAATGCTTGTACCTAAAAGGGCCTCTCGGGAAAAGCCATATATCTCACAGGCCCGCTTGTTGGCATTTACGATCCTTCCCTCGGAATCCATGATAAGGATGCCATCGTTAGCATTGTCAAACATGGACCTAAGCATCCTTTCGGATTTGTTGAGCTCCTTGGTGCGCTGCTCCACCAATTTTTCCAACTCATCGGAGTATTGCCTTAACTTTTCTCTTTCCCGATTAAGATCATATTGCAGACTCAGCTCACTAAGCAATTTCTTTTGGTTCAAATACCTCCAAGCAAGAGACACCATAAAAGTGGAAGTAAGAAAGAAAAGATTGCTAATAAATAAAGGGGGGTTCGTTATCTCTTGCGTTAAAAGAATAGGAGCTAGATAAACAAGAAAAACCTCCATAACTACAATAGCAGCTACCCACATATCCACAGGAACGAAACCTAGAACAGAAATGACCAGAAGTCCCAGTCCAGCATAGTAACTAGAAGAACCTCCACCAAGAAGGACAATCATAACCTCAATAGCTACTGCGCATAAGAAGGTACCAATTATTACTATGCCATACTGGAGCACTCTGTTTCTCTTTAAATTATTTAAAAGCCAAAGCAGTGCTAATATTCCAGAGATAGCACCTCTTACTGCAAGAAAAACTTTGAAATAGCGAGGAGTCACAACGTAGTCTAAAATTGCAAGAAACAAATAGATAAATATCCCCAGAGGAATTGCAAAGCTTATCCAGGATCTTATAAGATCTGTTAACTGCTCCCTTATATAAACTTCTTTACTTAGACTTTCTTCAGCCATGTCTACTCTCGTTATCTTAGAGGTACTACATCGATAACACCAAGCATTGGCTAAGTCAAGCCCGTCAGTAACACAAGTAAAGATAAATAAAAAAAATCGGCCCGACTCCGTCGGGCCAAGAAAAGAAACCTTCAGCCTACTGCCAGAACCTCACTTCTTTTCCACAACGAAAAACATTATCACTCCAGATCTCTCTCTCACTATAGACAACTCATCCATGGGGATATCAGCCTCTTTAAACAGCTGTAGACAATCTTTCTCTGTTCTCTGATAGAAGGCATCCCAATCTGCGAACCAGTGATATATCTGAGTCTTGTACATGTTGCAGTCCTTAAACGAAGATATCATCTTTCCACCTGGGTTGGTCAAATCATACAGAGCTCTTATCATTTTCACCAGAACATCGTCAGTGAGGTAATCAAACAACCCCGTGCTGTAAACGATATCTTGATATCCGAACTCTCTCACGTTTCTTTCATGATTCACCATTCTGATAGCATTATACTTCCTAAAAGATATCTGGCCATGGATCATAGTATAAGAGAGCCTATCACTCGAGAAGCTAAGAGAATCTGAATCGAAGTCTAGGCAGGTAAACTCAGCCCCTGAAGCTCCTATTTCAGGAGTAAGCTCGAAAACCTCTCTACAAGATCCGCAGGCTATATCCAATACACTCGGCCTGTCCCTTTTCACCAATTCACCTCTCAGCATCTCTCTAAGAGTAGCAAGCCTCTCCTTCACAGCTACCGCAAGTGTCGTGTTTAAGAAAAAGAGATCCAGCAAGTAGCCCATGCCCGAGGAAAGAGGCACATTTCTGTAAATACCTTCCAGGATTTCAAAGTCTCCAGGATAACCTCTAGGCCATGTTCTAGCATGGTTGCAGAAATAGCTCATGGAGAAATGTGGATCAGTCTTCTTTCTCAACCATTTCTGCTTTTGTTTCACTAGATCAGATCTAACTCCGGCAATATCTTCTAAGTCTCTGCACACATCGCACACCCTGTGGATTGCAGCTGTCACCTCCTTCACCAATTCTCTCTCGTCTCCTCTCCTGGAAGCATAGAACCTTTCTATCTCGTCCATTTCCCTATTGAACAAATCAACGGCTTCTTCCAACATTACTACCCTGAGAGAAATCAGGTCATTATGGCTTATCTCCAAATAGCGCTCATTCTCCACATCTACGAACAAGCCGCATGTTCCGCACCTTTCCTGTCTCGGCCTCAGACTAGATTTACAGTAGGGGCAACATCCGGTTTCCTCTACCTTCTTCTTCAGATGGTTCCATAACCTCCTTCTTGCTTCCGGCTCCATATTCAAAAACTTAAGTCTCATTTCACCGTTCTCCTTCACATCTACCCTGCTTTCCACCATTATGGCGCCATCAGGTAGAACAACCTTCACATCAGCATGGAAATTATCAGGAATATCCAGTCTGTCCTTAAGTTCGGCTCCGTAGAGATCAAAGTCTCTCAACATGGCCTTGAAAGACCTACCCCTTATTTCTTTGGTTGTGATCTCTACAGGTATGTTCACCTCGTGACGAACGTCCATCCTTATCATTGCTTACCTCCTTAAATTTTTTAGTTCCTGGGTTTTTTAAAATCCAAGTTTCTAATCCTAAACCCTAGTCACATACCCTAACATACTGGCCCTACTAACTATATAGCCCTACAGGGTGGTCCTCTCACCATCATCTCCTCACCTCCTTTCTTGGGGAAGTGCATCTTAAAACTAAGTTTGCGGAAAAGCCAAGACCGTTTCCCCCAGAGTTACTATAAGTTTAAGTATAAAACTTGGTTTTTATCAATGGTTAATTATAAAACCAAGGCAATAGGTAATAACAACTAGTATTAGAGCCTTTGCGGCAAACTAGAGGGAACCAAAAGGCGGAAAAGGTAGGATAAAAAGCGTAGCGTTTATGTGAGCTAGTGTTTTAAACTATTCCCACTTTAAGGAGGTCGTGGAGATGAATGATCCCCAAGGGTCTTCCCCCCTCATCGGGCACCACCAGAGCAGTAATGGAATATAACTCCATTCTTTGCAGAGCCTTAGCTGCTAGAGCATCCTCATCTATCGTTTTTGGATTCTTAGTCATCACTTCCCCTGCTTTAAGTTCAAAGAAAGACTGGCCATACCTCTCAAGAATTCTCCTTAGATCACCATCCGTAATAACTCCCTTCAACAGACCATCTCCGTCCACAACTGTGGTTATGCCCAGTCTCTTGGAAGAGATCTCCAGAATTACGTCCTTCATAGGGGTATCCACAGAGACCACGGGCAACTCCTCCCCCGTGTGCATCAGGTCTTCCACCCTGAGGAGAAGCTTTTTACCAATGGTGCCCCCGGGATGGAGGAGGGCAAAGTCCTCTTCAGAAAAGCCCCGCATCTCTAAAAGGGCGACAGCCAAGGCATCTCCCATGGCCAAAGCAGCCGTGGTACTGGCCGTAGGGGCCATTTCCAGAGAAGAGGCCTCCTTGGAGACAGAAACGTCCAATACCACGTCACTCTTCCTTGCCAGGGTAGAGGCCAGGTTACCCGTCAGGGAAACCAGGGGAAGGGCCAGGCGCTTTATGACGGGAAGGAGGGAGAGAATCTCAGGGGTCTCTCCACTATAGGAGATGGCCAACACCACATCACCTTTCACCACCATGCCCAGATCCCCATGGCTCCCTTCGGCGGGATGGAGAAAGATGGATGGGGTACCCGTGCTAGCCATGGTGGCCGATATCTTACGCCCTATGATGCCCGACTTGCCCATACCCGTCACCACCACCCGTCCCCTGCAGTAATAAAGGAGCTTCACCGCCTCCACGAAAGAGCTGTCAATGCGGTTCAGCAGGGCCTGGACAGCCTCGCCCTCTATGGAGATGACTCTCCGGGCCACTTGCAGGATCTTGTCCTCACTCATCTCTCACCGCCTCTGCCACCTTGAGGAGTCGCCCCAGCATGGAAGAAAGCCCCTCCAACGGCACCATATTGGGTCCGTCGGAGAGGGCCCTATCCGGGTCTGGATGAACCTCCATAAACAGGGCATGGCATCCCACAGCCACCGCCGCCCTGGCCAGAGGTTCCACAAATTCCCTCTGACCGGAAGACGCTCCCCTGCCCCCTCCGGGAAGTTGAACGGCATGGGTAGCATCGAAAACCACGGGATAGCCCAGAGACGCCATGATAGGGAGGGAACGGAAGTCCACCACCAGGTTGTTGTAACCAAAAGAAACCCCCCTCTCCGTCAGCAGTACCTTTCCGTTACCCGTAGAAAGGATCTTCTCCACCACGTGGACCATATCCCAGGGTGCCATGAACTGCCCCTTCTTCACGTTTATTGGCTTGTTGGTCTCCGCCGCAGCCAGGAGCAGATCCGTCTGCCTGCAAAGGAAGGCCGGTATCTGAATAGCGTCCAGCACCTCAGCAGCAGCCTCCACTTCACTCTCCTTATGGACGTCGGACAAAAGGGGCAGGCCGAACCTCTCCCTCACCTTGGCCAGCATCTCCAAGCCCATGAGGAGACCAGGTCCCCTAAAGGACCGAAGGGAAGTCCTGTTGGCCTTGTCGTAAGAGGCTTTGAAGACTACGGGGATGCCCAGGTCTTCCCTGATCTTCACTAAAGCCTCAGCTATCCTGAAGAGAAGATCCTGGGTCTCAATGACGCAGGGACCCGCAATGAAGGCCAAAGGCACGCCGGACCCTATCACCACGTCCCCTATCCTAACCCTCCTTGCCATAGGTCCTCCTCCTCTCCCACGCCCTATCCACCAGCTCTCTAAAAAGGGGATGGGGTCTGAAAGGTTTGGACTTAAACTCGGGATGAAACTGGACCCCCACGAACCAGGGGTGATCCTTCACCTCCACAATCTCCACCAAGTCCCTTTTGGGGTACACTCCCGCCACCACCATACCCCTCTCTTTGAACATCTCTCTGTACTCATTGTTAAACTCATACCTATGGCGGTGGCGCTCCACGATTTCCTCCACCCCATAGGCCTGGAAAGAGAGAGTGTCCTTTCTAAGAAGGCAGGGGTAGGCTCCCAATCTCATGGTACCTCCCTTGTCCACCACCCCCTCCTGTTCCGGGGAGAGGTGGATGACGGGATAAGGGGTGTGAGAGTTGAATTCGGTGCTGTTGGCCTCCGACAAACCGCATACATGCCTGGCAAACTCTACCACGGCGCACTGCATCCCCAGACATATCCCCAAAAAGGGGATACCCTCCTCCCGGGCATAGGTGATGGCATTGATCTTTCCTTCTATCCCCCTTGAGCCAAAGCCTCCGGGAACTATCATTCCATCCAGACCCTCCAACAAGGCTGGCCCTTCCCTCTCCACCTCCTCGGCGTCCACCCACCGGATCTTCACCCTCAAATTATGGTGAAGCCCCCCGTGATGAAGGGCCTCCACCAGACTCTTGTAAGAATCCCTCAGATTGGCATATTTGCCCACTATGCCTATCTCCACCTCTCCCTTGGTCTCCCTCATCCTGGAGACCACCTCTTCCCAGACCTCCAGATCCACTTGGCGCTGGGGGAGTCCCAGCTTCTCCGTTATAATGTCTCCCAGGGCCTCCCTGTGAAAAACCAGGGGAATCTCGTAAACCACATCCACGTCCTTGGCAGTGATGACGGCCCTTTCCTCCACGTTGCAGAACAGGGAGATCTTGGCCTTTATCTCTCTAGGGAGGAACCGGTTGGTCCTACACAGGATGACATCGGGCTGGATACCAATGGCCCTCAGCTCCTTTACGCTGTGCTGAGTGGGTTTGGTCTTCAACTCTCCCGCCGTCTCTATGTAAGGGACCAGGGTGAGGTGTACGTAAAGGACGTTCTCCCTACCCTCCTCCAGACCGAACTGACGAATGGCCTCCAGGAAGGGGAGGCTCTCGATGTCTCCCACGGTACCCCCCACTTCCACAATGACCACGTCCACGTCTTTAGCCACACGCCTAATAGAATCCTTGATCTCGTTGGTGATGTGGGGAATCACCTGAACGGTACCCCCCAGAAACTCTCCCCGTCTCTCCTTGGTGATGACCGAGTAGTAAATGCGGCCCGTGGTCACGTTGTTGTCCCTGGTGAGCTTCACCTGGGTGAACCTTTCATAGTGACCCAGGTCCAAATCCGTCTCCGCCCCGTCCTCGGTCACATAAACCTCCCCGTGCTGGAAAGGGTTCATGGTCCCCGGGTCTACGTTAATGTAAGGATCAAACTTCAAAAAAGTGACCCTGAACCCCCTAGCCTCCAGCAGAGCCCCTATAGAAGCCGAGGCTATACCCTTACCCAGGGACGACAAAACCCCACCCGTGACAAATATGAACTTGGTATTCACCGCTCCTCCCCTTTCAAGATGGCTTCTACCCGGGCCACGTCCTGAGGGACATCCACCCCTATCGCCCGGTAACCGGTCTCCAACACCCTTATCTTAATTCCCCTCTCCAAAGCTCTCAGCTGCTCCAATCCCTCCAAGGTCTCTAAAAAACTGGGAGGCCAGGAGGCCAGATTGAGAAGGGTTTCCCTGGTGTACCCGTAAACACCCACGTGCTTAAAGTAGCCTTTGAGATCCACATTTCCCCAACCCCCTCTGGGGTAGGGTATGGGAGCCCTGGAAAAATAGAGGGCGTACCCTTCGCCATCAGTCACCACTTTCACCACATGAGGACTCTTCAGCTCCTCCTGGGACTCTATGGGGGTCTTGAGGGTGACCATCTCCTCACCCTCTTTCAGGGCCTGGGCCACCAGGGAAACGGCCTGGGGATGAATGAGGGGTTCATCACCCTGGACATTTATGAAGGCCCGAGCATCCAACACTTTGGCCACCTCAGCCACCCGATCGGTTCCTGAAGGACAGCAAGGGGAAGTGAGAAGAACATCTCCTCCAAATCCCCTCACCACCTCAAGAATCCTGTCGTCATCTGTGGCCACCACCACCCTGTCCACTCCCGGAGCCTGGGCTACCCTCTCATAGACATGCTGGATCATGGGCAGACCGCAGATGGACACCAGAGGCTTGCCCGGAAATCGGGTAGAACCGAATCTCGCTGGAATGACGGCTACTATCATCCTCCCCACAACCCCGGAAAACCTTCCAGGGCCCCTCCTTCTGCCGGTGGCGATGATAAGATTCCCGAAGGCAGCCTGTCAATCCTGCCCCAAGGCCCCTCCTATTTTGACTATGTTCTTATTAGATATCTTGACAATGATCAGCTAAAGTATATTTATATATGACAGAAAAAGTGACCCGGGAGGTGGATCATGGCTATCGTGAGATGGGATCCCTTTAGGGAGTTGAACTTATTGCGCAGCCAGATGGACAGGATCTTTGAAGACCTGCTGGGCAGGGAGAAGGAAGAGTGGAGCAGGGCGTCCTGGTATCCTCCAGTAGACATCTACGAAACGGAAGACCAGATCATCCTGAAGGCCGAGCTTCCAGGTGTGGACCAAAAAGACCTGGAGATCAAGGTAGAAGACGACTCCCTCGTCCTCAAAGGGGAGAAGAAAGTGGAGAGGGATACCAAGACGGAGAACTTCCTGAGGGCCGAAAGGGTCTACGGCACCTTCCAGAGGACTTTCTCCCTTCCTCAGACCGTGGATAGGGAAAAGATAAAAGCCACCCTCAAGAACGGCATCCTCACCCTTGTCCTGCCCAAGAAGGACGAGGTGAAGCCCAAACAGATCACCGTCCAGGTGGAAGAGTAACCCACCACCCTTCCCAGGGGGACGGATCATACAGAGATCCGTCCCCATCCCTCCCTTGCATATTGAAGAAAAGGGCCCTTTATGAAAAAGGGAGATAAAAGGGAGGGAGACATGAATCTCACCCACCAGGCCTTAAAAATCCTGGAGAGGCGTTACCTCCTCAAAGACCAAGAGGGACACCCCAAAGAGTCGCCGGAGGACCTCTTTCGAAGGGTGGCCAGGGCCATAGCCCAGGCTGAAACCCTCTTCGGAGGGTCCCACGGGGATGCGAAGAAGTGGGAGGAAGAGTTCTACCACATGATGGCCCACCTCCATTTCCTCCCCAACAGCCCCTGCCTTATGAACGCCGGCACTCCCCTGGGGCAACTGGCTGCCTGCTTCGTACTCCCCATAGAAGACTCCATGGAGTCCATCTTTCAGGCCCTGAAAGAGGCGGCCATCATCCACAAGAGCGGAGGAGGCACGGGGTTCTCCTTTTCCAGGCTTCGGCCCCGGGGAGACATGGTTAGATCCACGGCCGGAGTCTCCAGTGGACCCCTCTCCTTCATCAAGGTCTTCGATGCTGCCACAGAAGAGATCAAACAGGGTGGAAAGCGCAGGGGAGCCAATATGGCCGTTCTAGCTGTATCCCATCCCGACGTCCTGGACTTCATCCTGGCCAAAGAGAGGCCGGGACACCTCACCAACTTCAACCTCTCGGTAGCCGTGTCCGACTCCTTTATGGAGGCCCTTCAAGAGGGGCGGGACTGGCCCCTGGTGAACCCGAGAAGCGGCAAGACCACGAAAACCCTTCCAGCCCAGGAACTCTTCTCCCTGATCTGCCGCATGGCCTGGAAGGGGGGAGACCCCGGACTCCTCTTTCTGGATACGGTCAACAGGGAGAACCCTACCCCCGGTCTGGGCCTCATAGAGAGCACCAATCCCTGCGGAGAACAGCCCCTCCTCCCCCACGAGAGCTGTGTCCTGGGGTCCGTGAACCTGTCGGCCATGGTAGAAGACGGGGGTATCCACTGGGACCTCCTCCGGGAGACGGTAGAGAAGGGGGTGAGATTCCTGGACAACGTGATAGAAGTGAACCATCACCCCCTGGAGGCCATAAGAGAGAAGACCATGCTCACCAGAAAGGTGGGGCTGGGAGTCATGGGGTTTGCCGACCTCCTCATAAAGCTTGGCATCCCCTACGCCAGCCCCCAGGCCAGGGAACTGGCTAAAAAGATCATGGCTTTCATCCAGTTCCACTCCAAAAAGGCCTCTGCCGCTTTGGCCCGGGAGAGGGGACCCTTTCCCGCCTTCACCGAAAGCCTCTATGCCAGAGAAGGCCTGGCCAGGGCGCTCCACGGCCACGAAGCCCCCCATCTGGACTGGGAGGCTCTGGAGAGGGAGATCAAGGAGAAGGGTATAAGAAACGCCACCACCACCACTCTGGCCCCCACCGGCACCATCAGCCTAATTGCCGGAGTGTCCAGCGGTATTGAGCCCCTTTTCGCCCTGGCCTACAAGCGCCGCTTGTTGGATGAAGCGGTGGAGTACGTCCATCCCCTGATTCGGGAGGTACTGGACCAGGTGGACCCTGAAACCTGGAAAAGGATTTTGGAAGAGGGAAGGGTTCAAAATCTGGATCTGGACCCCCATCTCAAGAAGGTCCTGGCCACCGCCTATGAAATCCCCCCCCGGGACCACGTGGAGATGCAGGCGGCCTTTCAGGTCTTCACCGACAACGCCGTATCCAAGACTGTAAACCTCCCCCACGACGCCACCCCCCAGGACGTGGAGGAGATCTATCTCCTGGCCTATCAACTGGGATGCAAGGGGATCACCGTCTTCAGAGATCGGAGCCGGGAGCAGGTGATCACCGTGGGAAGGGAAGAAGAGGTGTTGAAGCCCCGCCCCCGCCCCCAGGTGACCCGGGGGGCCACCTGGAAGATGAAGACGGGCTGCGGCAACCTCTATATCACCATAAACGAGGACCGTCACGGTCTATGCGAAGTATTCTCTCAGATGGGTAAAACGGGGGGCTGCGCCGCCTCCCAACTTGAGGCCACCAGCCGCCTCATATCCCTGGCCCTTAGATCTGGAATCGCCGTGGAAGCTCTACTAAAACAGCTCCAGGGCATTCGATGTCCCCTGCCCTCCTGGGACCAAGGGGAACAGATCCTCTCCTGCCCCGATGCCATTGCCAAGGCCATTATAAGGCATTTAAAACTCACCCAAGGGTGGCAGGAAAGAGGCCCCAGGGGCCACGGGGGACTATGTCCCGAGTGCGGCCATCTTCTCGTCCCGGGAGAGGGGTGTATCACCTGCCCCCACTGCGGCTACTCCCCCTGTTGAGGAGTTCTGCCATAGCCTCCAGGGCGTCAGTGGGAGTAGGCAACGCCCCTTCCTTGATCATATCCAGGGTCCTGGTTCCCATGAAGCGGTAGAAAGTGCCCAGATCTTCCCAACCTTCCAGGGCCAGCAGGTGACTCTTTACCGTGCCCACATCCCCCCTCACCATGGGCCCCGTCAAGGCCCGGGGCACCCCTAGATTCTCTGCATTCCTCAGGGTACCCTTCATAAGTGCCAAGAGACCGGGCAGCACCTCCTCCCTCCTCAAGCCGGCCCCCTCCATGGCCTTCAGGGCCTCATGGAGGAGGGTTATGAGGTAGTTGGAGGCTATGCAGGCAGCCAGATGGTAAAGGGGCTTCTGGGCAGCCTCCAGGACCATCCACCTGCCACCCAGGTCCTCCACCACCCTCATGCCCCATTCCAGACCCAGAGCATCCCCTTCCAGTGAAAATAGGGAAGAGGAAAGATTTTCCAGGGCCTCTTTCACATGAGCAAAGCTCTGGAGAGGATGCATGGCCAGCCTGGGCCCCTCTCCCAAAAGGAGAGAGGGATGGAGACCACTGGTGTGGACCAGAAGGGTCTGGGGAAGGTTACGGCGCAAATGGGAGGCTACAGGAGAGATGGAGTCGTCCCTCACAGTGATAAGAACCGCCTGAGCAGGGGCTATATCCTCCAGGGAAGAAGAGACCGGCACTTCCCCCAGCAAGGACCGGGCCCGTTCAAGGGCGGAGGCATCCAGATCTATCAGACTCTTCAGAACGTATCCCTTTTCCTGCAAGGCCACGGCCAGGGCCGTACCCACCCTGCCCAGGCCCACGATAGACACAGAGTCCTTCACTATTCTCCCTTCAAAAGGACGATCCTGATGGGCATAACGTCCCTCAGCCTGCCATCATAACTTCGGCAGGGAATCTCCACCAAGCACTGCCCCTGGACTCCAGGGTTCTCCACCACCACCTTGATGTACCCCTTGCGCTTCATGAAGAGCCTCCAACCATCGCTCCCTTTGTAGAAGTTTGGCTGGGGCTCTAGATAAACGGTGGCGCCCTGGCAGTCCAGGGTAGTGGGAATGTCGAAGATGGTGGCGTTGTACTGCCTGTGGTTCCATACCAGCACCCAGTGGACGCTCTTACCCGGCGGGGCCACTACCCTGTCTTTTCTCACCTCCACATAGTCGTAGAAGTCCCTCCCCTGCAGCACCTTGAGACCATAGACAGGCATGGAGAAAGAGAAAATCAAGAGGATGACCAATCCCGTCACCCACCTTCTGTTCATACTCATACCTCCAGGCGTTTTTGGAAGAGGATATACCTTAGATCCCGCCGGAGCAAGGACGGGAAAAGGACCTTCAGTTGACATCCCCGAGAGGCGGTTATATTTAACTCCCATCAAAAAGAGGAGCCAAGAAATGGGAGAGTACCGCTTCAACACCATAGATGAGGCTATCGAAGACATCAGGGCAGGCAAGATGGTGATCATGGTGGACGACGAAGACCGGGAAAACGAGGGCGACCTGGTACTGGCCGCCGAAAAGGTGACTCCCGAGGCCATAAACTTCATGGCCAAGTACGGCAGGGGCCTCATCTGCCTGGCCCTCACCCCCGATAGGGTGGAAGAGCTCCAGCTACCCCTCATGGCTCCCCAGGACAACGGCACCCCCTATGGAACGGCCTTCACTGTCTCTGTAGATGCCCGTCACGGAGTCACCACCGGGATATCCGCCGCCGACAGGGCTCACACCATAAAAGTGGCCATCGATCCCGGTAGCAGACCTGAGGATCTGGTGAGGCCGGGGCACGTCTTTCCCCTCAGGGCCAGGAAGGGAGGGGTACTGAGAAGGGCAGGCCATACAGAGGGTTCTGTGGACCTGGCCCGTCTGGCGGGACTCTACCCTGCAGGAGTCATCTGTGAGATCATGAACGACGACGGAACCATGGCCCGGGTGCCCCAACTCATGGAGTTCGCCAGGAGACACGGACTCAAAATCATAACCATAGCGGACCTCATCCACTACAGACTCCAGAAGGAGTTCCTGGTATATCGCACGGCCGAGGCGGATTTGCCCACCGACTACGGAGACTTCAAGGTCATCGCCTACGACAACCATATTGACAACTTCACCCATGTGGCCCTGGTCATGGGAGACGTGAGTTCCGAGGAACCTGTTCTGGTGAGGATGCACTCCCAGTGCCTCACAGGAGACGTTTTCCACTCCAGGAGGTGTGACTGCGGCGCCCAGCTCCACAAAGCCATGGAAATGATCGCCCGGGAAGGTAGGGGAGTGGTGGTCTATCTCTCCCAGGAGGGAAGGGGGATAGGCCTGGGTAACAAAATCAGGGCCTACCATCTCCAGGACGAAGGGCTGGATACCGTGGAGGCCAATGAGAAGCTGGGATTTCCTCCCGACCTCAGGGATTACGGCCTGGGGGCCCAGATCCTGGTAGACCTGGGAGTGAAGAAAATCAGGCTCATGACCAACAACCCCAGGAAAATCGTGGGACTCAAGGGATACGGCCTGGAGATAGTGGAGAGGGTCCCCATAGAGATCCCACCCAGCGAGTGCAACCGGGACTATCTAGCTACCAAAAAACAGAAAATGGGCCATTATCTCTGTCACATATAGGCCCTTTAGGAGTGGGACCATGGAGATATGGGAAGGAGAACTGAGGGGGGAAGGACTCAGGTTCGCCCTGGTGGTGAGCAGGTTCAACGACTTTATCACCGCAAAGCTGGTGGATGGCGCCCTGGACCAGCTCTTACGCCACGGAGTGGAGAGGGGGGACATCACCCTGGTGAGGGTACCGGGGGCCTTCGAGGTGCCTTTGGTGGCCAAGAAGCTGGCATCCAGCGGACAATTCCACGGCGTCATCTGCCTCTCCGCCGTCATTCGGGGGGCAACACCCCACTTTGAGTACGTGAGCGCCGAAGTGACCAAAGGGATCGCCCAGGTGGGTCTGGAGACAGGAGTTCCCGTCATCTACGGCATTGTCACTGCCGACACCATCGAACAGGCCGTGGAGAGGGCGGGCACCAAGATGGGCAACAAGGGAGGCGACGCTGCTCTGGCAGCCTTGGAGATGGCCAATCTCCTGAAGAAGCTTCCCTCATGAAATGAAACCAAAAGAGCGAAGCAAAGCCAGGGAACTGGCTCTGGCACTCTTATTCCAAGATCACTTCCAGAAAGCACCTCCCCTGGAGGAGACCTTTGCCCTTCTACAGGAAGAGGAGATACCCCCAGAAGTGAAGAAAAAGGCCCTAGACATGCGCACTGAAGTGAAAAAGAAGGAAGGGGAACTGGAGGAGATTATAGAGAACTACAGCAAATGGAGGAAAGAGAGGATCGATCTGGTGGACAGGGCCATTCTGAAACTGGCCCTGTACGAAATGCTCTACGACCCCACAGTCCCACCTGCCGTAGCCATAGACGAAGCCGTGGAACTGGCCAAGAAATTCTCCTCAAGCAAAGCCTACAAGTTCATCAACGGCCTCTTAGACCAGGTGAGGAAGGATAGACTGGAGGGAGTTTATGGCGCCTCCTAAGATCGCCATAGTGGGAAGACCCAACGTAGGTAAGTCCAGCCTCTTCAATCTACTAACCAGAAGGAGGAAGGCCGTCATAGCCCCCATCCCCGGCGTGACCATCGACCGTCTGGAGGAGGAAATCACCTGGGAGGGCAGGAAGGCCATCCTCATTGACACAGGGGGTATGGGACTGGGAGATAGTCCCCTTGGAGAAGAGATTCAGCGTCAGGCCCGAAAGGCCATAGACGAAGCAGACATCCTCATTTTCATGGTGGACGTTAGAGAAGGCCTCCATCCCCTGGACAAAGAGATCCACACTCTCCTGAAAAAGAGTGGCAAACCCTACCTGGTGGCTGTAAACAAGGTGGAGGGTCCGCGCTGGGAAGAAGAGACAGCCACCTTTTACGAGCTGGGAGAGGAGAGCCTATATCCCGTCTCCGTTCTCCAGAAAAAGGGGATTCACGACCTCATGGAGGGCCTCTTTGCCCGAATTGAGACTCCCCAGGAGGAGTCCACCCCTGGGCCCTCAGAGGTCATCCCCCTGGCCATAGTGGGAAGACCCAACGTGGGTAAGTCCAGTCTTCTCAACCGACTCCTGGGGGAGGAGAGGGTGGTGGTGAGTGAAACCCCGGGAACCACCAGAGACGCCATTGAGGTGACCCTCACCTACAAAGGCAGAAAGTTCATCCTTATAGACACGGCGGGCCTCAGGCGCAAAGCCCGGGTGGACTCTGCTTTAGAGGCCTACTCCATCACCAGGACGGTGAACAGCATAAAAAAGGCCCACGTATGCCTCCTCTTAATAGACGCCCAGGAAGGGCCCACCACCCAGGACCAGAAGATAGCCGGACTCATAGAACGAGAAAAGAAGGTCTGCCTCTTAGCCGTGAGCAAGGCCGACCTCCTTACCCCCCACGAGAAAACCCGACTGGAGGCCCTGCTGGCAGTCAAGTTTCACTTCCTCCCTCCCTTCACGCCTATCTATACCTCGGCAGTGACGGGAAAAGGGGTGACCCGTCTCCTGGAAGAGGCCGCCTCTCTCAATAATAGATTCACGGCCCAGATTTCCACCAGCACCCTCAATAAGGCCCTGGAGAGAGCCTTAGCCCGCCATTCCCCAACGGTGGAGGGGAAAAAGCTCAAGATCTATTACGCCACCCAGGCCTCCACAGCTCCCCCCCACTTTCTCCTCTTCACCAACCTGCCCCAAAAAGTGCCTCCCTCTTTCCAACGCTACCTGGAAAAGGCCCTGGCCCAGGAACTGAGGCTGGAGGGGGTGCCCCTGAAACTCACCTTCAAACCCAGGAGATAGCCGGTGATCCCCCAGGAAGAGAGGCCTTACGTCTTGGGAATGATAGGGGGGGTGATCCTATCCACCCTCCTCCTCTACCTCATCATAGGCACCTTCTACTACGTCAACATGCCCCTGGGGAAAAAGAACCTGTCGGTCCTGGTGGTCCTGGAAAAGGGGGAGCCCGTCAACACCTTCCTCAGGAAACTCAACGAGAAGGGAATAAAGGTGAACCCTCTGGCCTTTCGCCTCTATCTCAAACTCACGGGCCACTCCAGAGACCTGAAAGCTGGAGAGTATCTCGTCTCCACAGGCCACTCCATCAAGACCCTGGCGGAAACCCTGGTGAAGGGAAAGATTTACCTGCGCAAGGTGATTGTATGGGAAGGGCTGGACATGTTCGACATTGCCCGCCTCATGGTCCAGGCCGGGATTCTTTCCAGAAAGGAGGACTTTCTGGATGCCGCCACCAACCCCTTTCTCCTCAAGAAACTCAAGGTCCCAGGAGAAACGGCAGAGGGCTTTCTCTTCCCCGAAACCTACCGGTTTCCCAGAAACTCTCCTCCCCAGCGGGTGGTGAAAAAGATGGTCTACACCTTTTGGGGCAAGATCACCCCCGACATACTGGAGAAGTGCCGAGAGATGGGTTTCACCCTTTATCAGGCCGTCACTCTGGCTTCCATCATCCAGAAGGAGACCTTCGACAAGAGGGAGATGCCTCTCATCTCCGCCGTTTACCATAACCGTTTGAAGAGAGGAATGAGGCTCCAGGCCGATCCCACTGTCATCTACGCCATAAAGTTGAAGTACGGCAAAGAGAAGCTCAGGCTCACCAGAAAGGACCTGACCATAGACTCTCCCTATAACACCTACCGCTACAAAGGTCTGCCTCCAGGCCCCATTTGCAACCCTGGGCTGGATGCCATTGAAGCCGCCGTCAATCCCGCCCCCGTGGATTACCTGTACTTCGTCTCCAAGGGCGACGGCACCCACCACTTCTCCAGAACCCTGTTGGAACACAACAAAGCGGTCTGGAGGTACATCAAGCTGCCCCGTCTGGAGGAGGAAAAGCTGATAAAATGAAAAGGGGGGCCAGCTCAGCCGCCCCCCTTACACCCATTTCCTGTTGGTCTAGGCCGACTCCAGAACCTTCAGCTGGGCTTTCACCCTCTCCAGCCTCTTGGTGAAAGCCTCCCGTTCCTCGGGAGTGATCTCCCCGGCAAGATGTCGATTGATGTCCTCAAACTCCCTGCGCACCTCGTCCCTGTTGATCTCACCGGGTCTTTTGGCCATCTCCGTGAGGATAAGGACCTTGTGGGGCCCTACCTCGGCGTATCCCCATCCTACAGCCAGGACCTCCCTTTTGCCCTGTGCCTCGTACTCCAGCCGCCCCGGTCTCACCGTGGTGAGGAAGGGGGTGTGTCCCGGGAGCACCCCGAACTCCCCTTCCCCACCGGGGACGGTGACCAAGGAAACCTCCTGGGAGAGGACCAGCCGCTGAGGGGTGGCTATCTCCAGTTTAAGGGCCCTCTCTGCCATGCTCTAGACCCCCTTCTTCATTTCCTGGGCCTTCTCCACCGCCTCCTCTATAGCCCCCACCATATAGAAAGCCGCCTCGGGCAGATCGTCGTACTCGCCGTCCACCAGGGCCTTAAAGCTCCTCACAGTATCCTCCAGGGGCACATAACGGCCCGGTCTACCCGTGAACTGCTCGGCTACAAAGAAAGGCTGGGAGAGGAACCTCTGGATACGGCGGGCCCTGTTGACAACGATCTTGTCCTCCTCGGAAAGCTCTTCCATACCCAGGATGGCAATGATCTCCTGCAGTTCCTTGTACCTCTGAAGGATCATCTGGACCCTTCTGGCCACGGTGTAGTGCTCCTCCCCCACGATCTTGGGGTCCAGGATCCGGGATGTGGAGTCCAGGGGATCCACAGCGGGATAGATGCCCAGCTCGGCGATCTGTCTGGAGAGAACGGTGGTGGCATCCAGATGGGCAAAGGTGGTGGCGGGAGCGGGATCAGTGAGGTCGTCGGCCGGGACATACACCGCCTGGGCAGCCGTAATGGAACCCTTCTTGGTGGAGGTGATCCTCTCCTGGAGCTGGGCAATGTCCGTGGCCAGGGTAGGCTGATAGCCCACGGCCGAAGGCATGCGCCCCAGGAGGGCGGAAACCTCGGAACCGGCCTGGGAAAACCGGAAGATGTTATCGATAAAGACCAGGACGTCCTGACCCTCCACATCACGGAAGTACTCGGCGATGGTGAGACCCGTGTGGGAGACCCGGAAGCGACAACCGGGGGGCTCGGTCATCTGACCGTAAACCAGAGCGGTCTTGTCGAGGACCCCTGCATGCTTGGTCTCCAGCCAGAGATCCGTCCCTTCCCTGGTCCTCTCCCCGGCCCCAATAAAGACGGACACTCCTCCGTGCTCAATGGCGATGTTACGTATGAGCTCCATGATGATCACCGTCTTGCCCACTCCTGCCCCGCCGAACATGCCCGTCTTTCCGCCCTTGCAGTAAGGCTCAAGAAGATCGATAACCTTGATTCCCGTCTCCAGGATCTCGGTACTGGTGGCCTGCTCCTCGAAGGAGGGAGCGGGTCTCAGGATGGGCCAGTACTCCTCGGCCTCCACAGGACCCAGCCTATCCACAGGCTTGCCAAGGACGTTGAGCACCCTGCCCAGAACCCCCCGTCCCACGGGAGTCTTGATGGGAGCCCCTGTGTCCGTCACCTTCATACCCCTCACCAGGCCTTCTGTGGGGCCCATGGCCACACACCTCACCCTGTTGTTTCCCAGGTGCTGCTCCACCTCCAGAATGAGGTCGAAATCTATTCCCTGGGTCTCGTCCCTTTCTTTAAGCTCCAGAGCGTTGTAGAGGGCGGGGAGCCGACCGGGCTCGAACTCCACGTCCACCACGTTCCCCATAACCTGAACCACGTGTCCCATGTTTTTCTCCATTTCACTCCTCCCCATCAACCTTTTAGGTCAAGGCCTCGGCTCCTGCCACCACCTCCAGGATCTCCTTGGTGATGGAGGCCTGTCTGGCCTTATTGTACTGCAGGGTAAGACTCTTTATCAGATCTTCAGCATTCTTGGTGGCATTATCCATGGCCGTCATCCTGGCACCTTGCTCACTGGCGTAGGACTCCAGGAAAACCCTATACATCTGGGTCTTGAAATGGAGGGGCAAGAGTTCGTCCAGTATCTCCTGGGGAGAAGGCTCGTAAATGAAGTCCACCACAACCTCCTCCTCCCTAACCTCCATGGGCTCTATGGGCAACAGCCTCTCCAGCCGCACCTCCTGGCGAATGGCCGATTTGAATTCGTTATACACCACGTAAACGGCGTCGTACTTGCCACTCACAAACTCCGCCGTCACCAACTCCGCCAACATGGCAGCATCGCTGTACTCCACCCTTTTAAGGAAGAAGTCCACGAAGGTCCTCTCCACTCTGTACTCGGGTCTCCTCTTGAAATGGTCCCTGGCCTTGCGACCCACGGTGATGACGACCACCTCTTTACCCTGGGTCCCCTTCTCCTGGCAGAAGGCTTCGGCCTTAGAAAGGATGTTGACATTGAAGGCACCGCAAAGTCCCCTGTCAGAGGTGACCGTCACCAGGAGAACCCTCTTCTCTTCCTTCTTGGCCAGAAGGGGATGAAGCTCAGGATTGGCTCTCAAGGCCAGGGAAGAAGCCATCTCATGCATCTTATAGGCGTAAGGCCGCAACAGAAGGATGTCGTTCTGGGCCCGGCGGAACTTGGCCGCCGCCACCAGCTTCATGGTGTTTGTGATCTTCTGGGTGCTCTTGATGCTGGCGATCTTACGCCGCATGTCTCGGAGGTTGCCGCTCATGGCTCACCCCCTACACCACAAAGATCTTCTTGAACTCTTCCACGGCCTTCTTCATCTTCTCTTCCAACTCAGGAGAGATCTCCTTCTTCTCCTTGATCTCACTCAAAAGGTCGGGATGGCTGCTCCTGAGGTACTGGAGGAACTCGGACTCGAATCTACGGCAGGCTTCCACGGGCAGGTCGTCCAGGTATCCATTGATGCCCACGAAGATGACGGCGATCTGCTCTTCCACGGGCATGGGCTGGTATTGATCCTGTTTCAGGATCTCCACCATCCTCTCGCCCCTGATGAGGAGCTTCCTGGTAGACTCGTCCAGTTCGCTGGCAAACTGGGCAAAAGCCTCCATCTCCCTGTACTGGGCCAGGTCCAGCCTGAGCATTCCTGCCACCTGTTTCATGGCCTTGATCTGGGCGGCACCGCCCACTCGAGACACGGAGAGACCCACGGAGATGGCGGGCCTCACACCGGCGTAGAAGAGGTCTGTCTGCAGATAGATCTGACCATCGGTAATGGAGATGACGTTGGTGGGAATGTAGGCGGAGACGTCGCCCGCCTGGGTCTCGATGATGGGCAGGGCTGTCAGGGAGCCGCCGCCCAGTTCCTCGTTGAGCTTCGCCGCCCTCTCCAGAAGCCTGGAGTGAAGGTAGAAGATGTCACCGGGATAGGCCTCACGACCGGGAGGACGCCTGAGAAGCAGGGACATCTCCCTGTAAGCCTGGGCCTGCTTGGTCAAATCATCATAGATAATAAGGGCATGCTGCCCCCTATCCCTGAACCACTCTCCCATGGCGCAACCGGCATAGGGAGCAAGGTAGAGCAACGGGGCGGGTTCGCTGGCCGTAGCCGCCACCACAACGGTATAGTCCATGGCCCCGTACTGGCGGAGCTTCTCCACTATCTGGGCAACCAGGGACCTCTTCTGGCCTATGGCCACGTATATACAGAAGACATCCGTATCCTTCTGGTTTATGATGGCATCAATGGCGATGGCCGTCTTACCCGTCTGCCTGTCACCAATGATGAGCTCACGTTGCCCCCTGCCGATGGGGATCATGGAATCGATGGCCTTAAGTCCCGTCTGGAGGGGTTCACAAACGGGCTGCCTATCAACCACACCGGGAGCCAACCTCTCCACAGGGGCAAACTCTGTGGCCTCAATGGGCCCCAGACCGTCGATGGGCTGTCCCAGAGGGTTGACCACCCTGCCGATGAGGCTCTCCCCCACGGGGACCTGGACGATCCTCTTGGTCCTCTTTACCCTGTCTCCCTCCTTGATGTAGACATCGTCGCCCAGGATAACAATTCCCACGCTATCCTCTTCCAGGTTGAAGGCCATACCCATGACACCATGGGGAAACTCCACCAACTCGGAGTACATGACGTTGTCCAGACCGTAGACCCTGGCGATTCTGTCACCAACGTAGGTGACAATACCCTCTTCCGCCAGTTCCACTCCCCGCTCGAACTCTTCGATCCGCTCCTTTAAAATTGCGCTGATCTCTTCCGCCCTGATCTGCATACCCTTCACCCCTCTATAAGCTTCTCTCTAATCTGCTCAAGGTTGCCCTTTATGCTGCCATCGAAGACCACCCCACCCAGGAGGGTGACCACCCCCCCAATGATAGAAGGGTCCTCCTCCACCTCTAGAACCACCCTCTTGCCTACCAGCTCCTGGAAGCTCTTGCTCAAGGCCTCCAGATCCCGGGAGGAGAGAGGCATTGCGGTTCTCACCCTGCCCCTCACCTGCCCCAGAGCCTCGTCGGCCAGCTTTCTGAATTCCTCTACAATGACCTCCAAAAGGGGCATCCTTTCCTTCTCCACGAGGATGAGGACAAAATTTCTGATTCTGGGAGAGAGCTTTAGGTCCTCCACCAGCACCTTGCCCATCTCCAGACGGTCCCTTCTGGGGACCACGGGTTGGGAGAGGTAACGGTACAACCTGGGATTGGCCTTTAGAACATCCAGGACCTTCCTCAACTGGGCAAGGGCCTTTTCAAAGTCCTCCTTGTGTTCCGTGAGATTCTCCACCAGGGCCTTGGCGTACCTTCTGGCTAACACTCTGCTCATCAGTGTACCCCTTTAATCTTGGTGGTGTACTCCGAGAGAAGTCTCTTCTGGTCTTCGTCGGTGAAGTTCTCCTTCAAAAGGCCCTCGGCCATTCCAACAGCCAGGTCTGCCGCTTCCCTCTGAAGCTCCATACGGGCCTTCTTCACCTCCAAGTTGGCCGCCGCCTCGGCCTGTTCCTTTATTCTCTCCACCATCCTCTCCGTCTCCTCCCGAATGCGGCGCATCTGGTCATCCCGCTCTCTCTCCGCTTGGTAGAGCATATCTTTAAGCTCCACCTCGGCGTTCTTGAGTTTGGCGGAATACTCCTGCATCCTCTTCTGGGCCTCATCCCTGGCTTCCCTGGCCTCCTTAAGGGCCAGCTCTATGGTGTGGACCCTCTCCTTGAAGTAGTTTTTGACAGGCTGGCCGACAAACTTATAAAGGAGAAAGGCAAATATAACAAAGTTGATAACCCTGAAGGCCTCCATCATGAAACTGACATGCTGTTCACCACCCTCCCCTTCGGCAGCCCAAACCAGTCCAACCCACAGCAAGACCACCACAAGGGCTGTCAGAAGGGTGGCTAAACGCCTCATCTTCACGACTCCCATTTCGCCCCCTCCTTGGTCTCCAGGGGCCTGCCCAACAGCCTCTCAGCTATGCTGATGGACAGGGCTTGGACCATCCTTCTGAGGGTGGCTGCTGCCGCTTCCCTCTCTTTCTCTATCCGCTCCCTCAAAGCCTTGAGCTGGGCCTCGGCCTCATCCCTGGCCTTGGCCAGAGCCATCCTCTGCTCCTCCACGGCTCTGACCCTCCCTTCGTTCACAATCTGGAGGGCCTGCTGCCTGGCCTCCAATATCTTTTTATTGTACTCCTCCATGAGGCGTTCCGCCTCCTCCATAATGCGGCGGGCCTCGTCCATGACCCCATCAATCTGATCTCTCCGCTCATCCAGAATCCTCAAGATTGGTTTGAATATGAGGAAATTCATCAGGAGAACAAGCACAATGAAGTTCGCCATCTGGATAAATAGCGTGTAATCCAGATTTACCATGGTCCACCCCGTAACCTGTTATTTATTTCTCAAATTCCTGGCGGTGAGTAGCACAAAAAAAAATTCCCTGTCAAGGCTGGGATTTCCATTAAATAGCAAATGCATTTTTAACTTTCGGGACTCCCCTTTTCCATGGGGATCACCCTGGACCCGCCGACCTCAGGCTCCATTTGACAGTGACCGGTGAAGAGGGCTCCCTCTTCGATGGCCAGCTTGGGTGTGACGATGTCACCCTGGACCTTACCCGTGGCCAGGATCTCCACCTTTTCATGGGCTGTGATGTTACCTATAACGGTTCCCGCCACCTGGATAGAGACCACCTTCACCTCGGCCTTCACCTCGGCATCCCTACCCACGATGAGATGACCTTCGGAAGAGATCTCACCCTCCAGCTTGCCCTCCAGCCTCACCACCCCGTCAAAGATGAGAATACCCTTGAACTGGGTGCCTTTCCCTAAAAAGGCCTGAAGTTCACCCTTTGGCTGTTCTTTTTTCGCCATACCCCCTCCCTTGTAACGCCCCTTTGGAGTTTGGCTCATTTCTTATCTTTAAATGGAAACCGTGTCAACGTTCTCCTCCTTCTTGCCTTCCACCATAGAAACTGTTTCCTATCTTCTCCATGGGGGGAGTCGCGTTCATCTCCGACATTCACGGCAACTGGGAAGCCCTGGAGAAGACTCTGGAAAGGCTGGAGTCTCTGGGAACAGACGAGATCCACTGCCTGGGGGACATGGTGGGCTACGGCCCCGACCCCGAAAAGTGTCTGGATGAGGTGGCCAAGAGGTGTTCCATGGTGGTGGCAGGGAACCACGACTGGGCTGCCGTGGGGAAAACCCCCCTGGAGGACTTCAACGTCCTGGCCAGGGCTGCCATTTACTGGACCAGGGAGAGGCTATCCCCATCCCAGACAGAGTATCTGGCCACTCTCCCCCTCACCCTTCCCCTGCCTTCTTCCATCCTCCTGGTCCACTCCTCCCCTGTCATGCCCCACCAGTGGCCCTACCTCATGGACGAGTTCTCCGCCAGGGTGGCTCTTGAGGGATGCCGGGAAAAGCTGGTCATGGTGGGCCATACCCATATACCCCTGGCCTATCGCATGGAAGGCGGAACCATAAAGGCCATCCCTTTTCCCTTCGCCATAGAAGGGGAAGCCCGATATCTGGTGAACGCGGGGAGCGTAGGACAACCCCGGGATGGAGACCCCCGGGCGTGTTGCATCTTCATGGAAGGAGGCTGGGTACGGTTGGAGAGGGTCCCCTACCCTGCCCATGTCACGGCCGAAAAAATCAAGGACAGGGGACTCCCCCCTCTCCTGGCCATGAGGATCCAGGAGGGCTGGTGAAGGCCCTCTTTCTTGACCCTCTCTCCAAAATCTGTTAGTTTTCCCCAGGTTTTTTCGCTTCCATCCACACAAAGGCAGGTAAGAAAGGAGTCGGTTATGAAGGAGTACGGAATCCATCAAATCAGAAACATCGGCCTCCTATCTGACGGCGGAACGGGGAAGACCACCCTGGCCGAAGCCATCCTTTTCAATGCAGGAGTCATCAATCGCTTGGGCAAGGTGACTGACGGAAACACCGTGATGGACTACGATCCCGATGAGCACCGCAGGGGTTGTTCCATCAACGCTGCCGTGGCCACCTTCTTTTACAAGAATAAAAAGGTGAATTTGATCGACACCCCGGGCTACGCCAACTTCATCACCGACACCATAGGCTGCCTCAGGGTGATAGACGGGGCCATCTTTCTGGTGAGCGCTGTGGACGGGCTCAAGGTCCAGACAGAGAAACTCTGGAATTCGGCCAAGGAACTGGGCATTCCCCGCATCCTATTCATCAACGATTTGGACCGGGCCCAGGCTGAAGTTGAGAGAACCCTGGAAGAGATCAAGAACGAACTGGGGGTGAAACCCGCCCTCCTCACCTACCCCCTTGGCAAGGGTGAAGACTTCAGAGGGGTGGTGGAACTCCTCAAGGGCAGGGCCCTTCTCTACCAGGATGAAGAGGGACAGTTCACCGAAGGAGAAGTGCCCGATGAATTCAAAGATGCCGTGGAGGAAGCCAGAAACACCCTTATAGAAGACATCGCCGAGACCAACGACGAGCTCATGGAAAAGTACCTGGAGGGGGAAGAGCTCACCCCGGAAGAACTCATGGATGCCCTGGCCCAGGGAGTGAAAGATGGGACCCTATTCCCCGTCCTCACGGGTTCAGCCCTCCTCAACAGGGGAGTTCACTCCCTCATGGAGGCCATGGTGGAGGTCCTTCCTGCCCCCGACGAAAGGCCCCCCGCCAAGGGGATCAATCCAGGCACGGGAGAGGAAGAAGAGAGGAGATGCGCCCTGGAGGAACCCATGGCGGCCCTGGTATTCAAGACCATCTCTGATCCCTATGCCGGCAAGATCACCCTCTTCAAGGTCTTCTCAGGGACCCTGGAGGGAGACTCCACGGTGTACAACTCCACCAAAGAGACGAAAGAGAGGGTGGGGAAACCCTTCTTCATGGTGGGCAAGGAACAGAAACCCACGGACAAGGTGATAGCAGGCGACATAGGCGCCGTAGCCAAGCTGAAAGAGACCGGCACGGGTGATACCCTCTGCTCCCCTGAGGCCCCCTTCTTATTCCCTCCCATACCCTTCCCCGAACCTATTCTCTCCTTTGCCATCCAGGCCAAGAGCAGGAGCGACGAAGAGAAGATCAGCTCGGCCCTTCAGCGCCTCATGGAAGAGGACCCCGGCCTCAAGGTGAAAAGGGACGAGCAGACCAAGGAACTCATCATCTCTGGGCTGGGCCAGCTTCACCTGGAAACCATCGTGGAACGTCTCAAGAGGAAATTCGGGGTGGAAGTGGAACTCCAGACCCCCAAGGTCCCCTACAAAGAGACCATAAAAAAGAAGGTGAAGATGCAAGGCCGCTACAAAAAGCAGACAGGAGGCCGAGGCCAATACGGAGACGTATGGATCG
>JALUVF010000129.1 GCA_027020915.1 bacterium | reverse complement strand
ATGCACCGGTATCATTGGAGCCTCCGTGGTGGCCATGGGCCTCCTGGCCCTGCCCATCATGCTCAAGTACGGTTACAACAAGCAGCTGGCCACGGGGTGTATAGCCGCCGGAGGTACTCTGGGGATTCTCATCCCTCCCAGCATCATGCTGGTGGTCATGGGCAGTGAGGCCACTCTTTCTGTGGGTAAGCTCTTTGCGGCGGCCGTCATTCCCGGTCTCATCCTTTCCACCCTCTATATGGTCTATGTGGGCATGGTTTGCTGGCTCAGGCCTGATTGGGGTCCTGCCCTCTCCCAGGAGGAGCAGGCCCGGTACTCCACCCGGGAGATTCTTCTCCGTTGCCTCAAATCCTTGGTGCCGCCCATGCTCCTTATCCTGGGGGTGTTGGGTTCCATCTTCACGGGTATAGCCACGCCCACCGAGGCCTCCGGTGTGGGAGCTTTTCTGGCCTTTCTCATGGTTCTGGCCTACAGGAGGTTCACCTGGAGGGGGCTCTACGAGGCCGTTCTGGCCACGGCCAAGATCACCTCCATGGTCATTATCCTCCTGTGCGGTGCCTCCTGTTTCACGGGGGTCTTTTTGGGCATCGGGGGTGGGGATGTGGTCACCACCTTCCTCCTGGGCATGGGCCTGGGCAAGTGGGGCACTTATGCCGTCATGATGCTCATAGTCCTCATCCTCGGTATGTTCATAGACTGGATCGGCATCGTGCTCATCTGTTTTCCCCTCTTCTTGCCCATTGCCAAGGAGTTTGGGTTCAACAAGCTCTGGTTCGTCATGATGATCGCCGTCAACCTTCAGGCCTCTTTCCTCACCCCGCCCTTCGGCTATGCCCTCTTCTATCTGAAGGGTGTGGCTCCCCCTGAAGTGACCATCGAGGACATCTACAAGGGCATCGTTCCCTTTGTGGTTCTCATGATCATCGGCCTGGTCATCTGTACCCTCTTCCCCCAGACGGTTTTGTGGCTGCCTTCCACCATTGTCAGATAGGAGGTGCTTATGGGGATTTTCGAGAAGCCGGAAGCCCTGGAGGGGATCAGGGTTCTGGAGCTGGCCACCCGCATCTTCGGCCCTGCCACCACCGATTTTCTGGGTGAGCTGGGGGCTACCGTCATCAAGGTGGAGCTTCCGGGCATAGGAGATCTCATGCGGTATGTGGCTCCCGACGGGGATTACTGGCAGAACCTCTCCCCGGCCTTTCCCTCCCAGAATCACAACAAGTACCACGTTGCTATAGATGTTCGGAAAGGGGAGGGGAAGGAGCTCTTCCTGAGACTGGCGGAGAGGAGCGATGTCATTCTGGAGAATGTGAGGCCGGGTACCATGGACAGGTGGGGCCTGGGCTATCTCCAGGTCCGGGAGAGGAATCCCCGGATCATCTATGCCGCCAACACGGGCTTCGGCCAGTGGGGCAAGTTTTCCGTGGGCATACCCTCTTACGATGCCACGGCCCAGGCCATGAGCGGTTTGTCCTCCATCACGGGCTTTCCGGGCAGGCCTCCCCTGAAGCTGGGCATCTGGATAGGGGATTACACGGGGGCCCTCCTTTCGGCCATGGCCATCATGGCCGCCCTCAATTACCGGGAACGTTCTGGCCGGGGCCAGTTTATAGACGTCTCCCAGGCTGAGTCCCTCATCAGGACCATGGACTGGACCTGGGCCTTTGTCTCCCTCACCGGGGAGGACAGGGGGAGGGAGGGGAACCGGGATCCTCTCTTTCCCCCCACGGGCATCTACCCCTGCCGGGATGGCCTGGTGGCCGTGGGTTATTCCACCGGGGAGGGCAGGAAGGCTCTTTATGAGTGGCTTGGACTGGA
>JALUVF010000128.1 GCA_027020915.1 bacterium | reverse complement strand
TCTGGACGGTCTCCTCACCACCCTGCCTCTTCTGCTGGTGGTTTATGCGGGTATCCTCATCTCCGTCTTTCTCCTGGACAAGGGCTCCCTCCAACGGCTCACTTCCACCCTGACCAGGGGGATGGAGGGAGATTTCAAGAGGGCCCTCTTACTGGCGGGAGGTCTGGGGAATTTCTTTGAAGGGGCGGGGGTGATCGCTGAGCCCGTGGTGGCCCCCATGCTCTACTCGGTGGGCATATCCCCCACTGGTTCCGCTGTACTGAGCATCCTGGGTTATGCGGGCCTCATGCATCTGGCCCTGGCAGGGGTGATAGTCACCGTTTTGGCCAATGTAACGGCCCTACCTCCCCAGGAGCTGGCCCTCACCCTGGCCCTTCTCTCCTTTCCCGCCGTCTTCTCCCTTTTTCTCGCCATACCCTTCTTCATTGGTCAGCCTGGAGGCTTGATGAGGCAGGTTCCCCTCATCTTTCTCTTTTCCCTCGTGGTTTCCGCCTCTGCCTATGGGGTGGTGAGATTCGTGGGTTTTTCCGTGGCGGCCATGATGGGAGGTTTGGCAGGGGTACTCTTTCTCTTCCTGGTTTTCAAGACCCGGATCCATTTAACCCGGGAGAGCTTCAAGGACATGGTCCCCTTTCTCTTCCTCTTGGTCTCCCTGGCCTCTATAAACCTTCTTCCCCCTGTCAGGCATCTCTTTGCCTGGAAGTTGGCCTTCCAGGTCAGGGTGATACCCTTTCACCCCATCACCTTTCGGCCCCTGGCCAATGCTTACCTCTATCTGTTTGTGGCCTTCTTTGTCTCCTACGGCCTCTTCTCGGAGAAGGAAGACAAAATAATGGACTATCTGGCGGTGGCCTGGGGCAAGGGGGTGAAGCCCCTGGTGAGCATGGCCCTTTTCGGGGCCATGGGTTCCGTCATCGCCTTCTCAGGGTTGAAGGGGGACCTGTCGGGTGTGGTGCTTCCACGGAACATGGCCCATTGTCTGGCCCAGGGACTGGTGGCATCCACGGGTCCCCTTTATCCCCTTTTTGCCCCTGTCCTGGGCTGGATGGGCACCTTTCTCACGGGGTATGGTGTGGCCTCCATTTTGCTCTTCGGCAAGCTCCAGGTGGCCACGGCCCAGATGCTGGGGGTTTCCAAGACCCTTCTGGCCAGTTCCCTCACCGTGGGGGCCAGTGTTGGGAGCATCTCCAGCCCCTTCAAGATCGCCATCGCTGCCCCTCTCTGCAATGCTGTGGGGCGGGAGGGAGAGATCCTAAGGTGGTCCATTCCCATAGGCATCTTCGTCTCCCTGTTGGTGGGTCTTTTGTGCCTCTGGATGAAAGGGGGGCTTTGAAGTTTTCAAAGCATTCGATGCCTGGTAACCTGGCTCCTGGGCGGCTCAAGCTCCGGGATCCCCGAAAAGCAGAAGGCTTCCGGGGTAGAGGTAGAAGTGCGTGCTGCCCTCGGGACCCCTGGGCCTGGTATTCTCTGCTCCTTGTCAATTGCCGTTGAGGACTTTATTGTTACTGGATAACCTATATTGGCGAGGAGGGGAGGATGTCCCTGAAGGTCTATAACACCCTGGGTAGGAAGAAGGTGGAGTTCTCACCCCTGAAGGAGGGCAGGGTGGGCATGTACGTGTGTGGTGTGACGGTCTACGACTATTGTCACATCGGCCATGCCCGCTCTGCCCTGGTGTTCGATATGATCTACAGGTATCTGAAGGCCAGGGGGTTCGACACCACATACGTGCGTAATTTCACGGATATAGACGACAAGATCATCAACAGGGCCAACCAGGAGGGGCTGGATTTCAGGGAAGTCTCGGAGAAGTTTATCCAGGCCTTCTACGAGGACATGGAGGCTTTGAAGGTGGAGCAACCCAGCGTGGAGCCCAAGGCCACGGAGCACATAAGGGAGATGATAGAGGTGGTTCGGGGCCTGGTGGACAGGGGCCACGCCTATGTGGTGAACGGGGACGTCTACTTCGACGTTATGAGCTTCCCCGAGTATGGCAAGCTTTCGGGCCGGGATCTGGAGGAGATGAGGGCCGGGGCCCGGATCGAGGTGGACGAGAAGAAGAGAAACCCTCTGGATTTCGCCCTGTGGAAGGCCTCCAAGCCTGGGGAGCCTGCCTGGGAGAGTCCCTGGGGCCCCGGTAGGCCGGGCTGGCACATAGAGTGCTCCGTCATGTCCATGAAATATCTGGGGGAAACCCTGGACATCCACGGCGGGGGGCTGGATCTCATCTTTCCCCACCACGAGAACGAGATAGCCCAGTCCGAGGCTTACACGGGGAAGCCCTTCTGCCTTCACTGGGTCCACAACGGCTTCGTGAGCGTTGAAGGGGAGAAGATGTCCAAGTCTCTGGGCAACGTCCTCCTCATCAGGGACATGGTGAAGGAGTACCATCCCGAGGTGCTGAGGCTATTCCTCCTCTCCACCCATTACAGGAGTCCCATAGACTTCTCCCGCAGGGGACTGGAGGAGGCCAGGGAGGCCATGAATCGCCTTTACAGGACCCTGGAGGTGGTGGAGGAGGTGGGATTGTCCGAAGATGAACCCCTCAGCGGTGAAGGCAGAGAGGTGGCGGCCCGTCTTCGGGAGAAGAGGGAGGCCTTCTTTGCCGCCATGGACGACGACTTCAACTCTGCTCTGGCCCTGGCCAAGGTCTTCGAGGGGGCCCGGGAGCTGAACAGGTTTATGAAAGAGAGCGGTGAGAGCCAGGAGGAGAAGGCCAGGGTGGCGAGGGTCTTCACGGAGCTGGCGGAACCTGTGCGCCGGGTCTTCGGCATACTGGAGCTTTCCCCCCAGGACTGGTTCAAAGGGGGATCCAGGGAGCTCCCCATGCCCGTGGAGGAGATTGAGAAGCTCATCCAGGAACGCCAGGAGGCACGGAAGAGGAGAGACTGGTCCCGGGCCGATGCCATCAGGGAAGAGCTCAAGGCCAAAGGCATTGTCCTGGAAGATACGCCCAAAGGCACCATTTGGAGGTTGGCATGAGAAAGAGATGGATTCTGGCCCTTCTGGTGGTATTCTCCGCTTTCTTTCTGGGCTGTGTTGCTCCCCAGGTGGGTCCCGGAAGCAGGATGACCATTCTCTGTACCGGCGATACCTGGGGATTCCTGGTCCCCACGGGGTGAGGTTGCAACAAGACTGGCGGTCTTGCCAGGCGTAAAACCCTTTTGGACAGGGCCCGGGCTCTGGGTCCTGTACTGCTGGTGGATACGGGGAATGTCTTTTCCTCCCCTTACGTGTGGACGGGTCCCAGGAAGAGGAGAGAGGCTTTCCTCTCCAGGGTATACAGGTCCTGGGGGTACCGGGCGGTGGCCCTGGGCTGGGGGGACTACCCTGCCCTCCAGAGGGGCATGGGCAGGGGGCTGCCCTGGGTCTCGGCCAATGTGAGGGCCCCCGGCGTGCGCCCCTTCAGGGTGGTGGGGGTGGGTCCCTGGAAGGTGGCCGTCACGGCCATCACAGGCAAGGGGAGCTATGCCCTGGCTATGGACTGGAGGAGGCCCAAGGGTGCCTTGAAGGAGGTCTTGAAGAGGATTCCCGGGGATGTGGACGTGGTGGTGCTTCTTCTATCTTCCCCCGCCAGGGGCGGGAAGCTCCCCCTGGAGAGGGTGGATGTGGTCCTGGGGGGTGTTCGGGGCAGGAGGGCAAACAAGAGGCAGGGACCTCCCTACATCTTCCGGCTCAGGGTACCCAGAGGGGGAGAGGCCCTGATGGTCACCCTGGAGAAGACCTCGCAAGGGGTTAGATTGGCCTCTTTCAAGGCCTATGTGTTGAATTCCAAGGTGCCTGGGGATCCCCGGGTGGCCGGGGAGATCAGGGCCATAGTCAGGTGACATGGAGATCACCTCCTTTATCGTCATGGACATCCTGGAGAGGGCCAAGGAGCTGGAGGCCCGGGGGATAGACGTGGTGCACATGGAGGTGGGGGAACCCGATTTCCCCACCCCTCCCGAGGTGATAGAGGCGGGGATTGAATCCCTTCGCCACAGGCTGACCGCTTATACTCAAAGCGTGGGTATTCCCCGGCTCCGGGAGGCTATCTCCTGCTACTACAGGGATGCTTACGGCCTGGATGTAGACCCTGATAGGATTATCCTCACCCCCGGTTCTTCCCCCGCCCTTCTGGCGGCCATCAGGATCTTTACGGAGGGGGGGAAGGTTTGTGGCCTGCCCGATCCCGGCTATCCGTGTTACAAGAATATGGTGCGTTTCCTGGGGGGGAGATTCCGCTCCCTTCCCGTGGACGAGGATACGGGTTTTAAGGTGCTTCGCCACCAGCTGGACGGTGTGGACGTGCTGGTCATCAACTCTCCGGCCAATCCTACCGGGGCCGTCTATTCCAGGGAGGAACTGGGGGACCTGCTGGAGGAGGCCCAGAGCAGGGGCGTGGCCGTCATCTCCGACGAAATATACCATGGAATCACCTACAGTGAGCCCGCCACATCGGTCTTGGAGTTTACCCAGGATGCCATTGTGATAAACGGTTTTTCTAAGTTCTTCCTCATGACGGGCTGGCGCCTGGGCTGGATGGTGGTGCCCAGGAGAATGGTGCGCCTGGTCCAGTCCATTGCCCAGAATCTCTTCATCTGTCCTCCGGCGGCGGCCCAGTACGCCGCCCTGGCCTGTTTCCGGGAGGATGTCCTGGCCCAGCTCAGGGAGAAGGTGGAGATTTACTGCAAGAGACGGGATTTCATCGTGGGGGCCCTCAACGACATGGGGCTGGAGGTGAGGGTGACACCCCAGGGGGCTTTCTATGTCTATGCCAGGGTCTCCCGTTACACCCGGGACTCGTTCCTTTTTGCCAAGAGGGCCCTGGAGGAGGCCCATATAGGCATCACTCCAGGTGTGGACTTCGGAGAGAACCAGACCCATCTGTACGTCCGCTTCTCCTATGCCAACACCCTGGATCGTCTCCGGGAGGGGATGGATCGACTGAGGGACTGGTTGGCTACCCTTTGAAGATATGGCGGTGGTGACCCTTCTCACGGACTTCGGGGACTCTCCCTATCCAGGGACGATGAAGGGGGTGGTCAGCTCCCTGGCTCCCGGGGTCCCCGTGGTGGATCTCTACCACCACGTTCCCATGGGTGATGTGGTGGTGGCCGCCTATGTCCTCTACCACTCCGTTGGCTATTTCCCCCAGGGCAGTGTCCATATAGCTGTGGTGGACCCTGGGGTGGGCAGTGACAGGCGGGTTCTCATGGCTCAGGCGGGGGGTCATCTTTTCGTGGTTCCCGACAACGGCCTGTTGACCCTGGTCCTGGAGAGGGTGGACCGGGTGAGGGTCTTTGCCTTGACCCGGTGGGAGTTCACGTTACCCCAGCCCAGCGCCACCTTCCATGGCCGGGATGTTTTTGCCCCCCTGGGGGCCTGGCTGGCCAGGGGGACGCCCATGCCCATGCTGGGAATCCCCGTGGAGGACCCCCTCGTCCTGGACCTTCCCAAGCCTCAGTGGAGGGGGAGAAAGATAGTGGGCCTGGTCTTGTGGGTGGACCCCTTTGGCAATCTGGTGACCAACATAGAGAGGGGAAGGGTGGGAGGCAGATCCATCCAGCACGTGAGGGTGGGCCGGGTGACCCTTTCCATGGCCGCCTGCTACGCCCATCAGGATCCAGGGGGATTGGGGGCCATTTGGAACAGCTGGGGCCTGCTGGAAGTCTTTGCCAACGGGGCCAGGGCCTGCGACCTTTTGGGGGTGGGACCGGGGACCCCTGTGGAGATGGAATTGGCCTGAATCTTTGCCTGCCTTTGCCCGGTCGTGGGATATCATTCTTCTTTGGAAAATAATTTTTACAAATAATCTTTACATCAGACTTCCCTTTTGTTAAAAGGTAAAGAGACAGGACAAAAAGGAGTTGAAAGGAGAGGCGGATGGTCCTAATCTTAAGTCGAGAAGTCCCCACTGGAATCTGGCGAAAAACCCTTTCCATGTAGAGGTTGGTAGGCCCCCTTTTGGGGAGGCGAATTATAAAACACATTACTAAGGAGGTGGAGTATGAAGAAGAGATATGCGGCGGTGTTGGGCGGGTTCTTCCTTCTGTTCCTCCTTTCGCCCTTTTCATGGGGTGCAGAGATGGGGAAGTTCAAGTACGGGGACTTCAAGAGTCCCAAGAGGTGTGGCATGTGCCACAAGGAGATCTACCAGGAGTGGCAGCAGAGTCTCATGGCCAAGTCCTTCACCCACGCATGGGATGATGCCGAGTACTTTAAGCTGGCCTTACCCCAGGCCATGAAGTTGGCCAAGGTGGCTGGGGTGAAAGGGGGATGTATAGCGTGCCACTCTCCCCTGGCCTTTCTCACCGGGGATATTCCTCCCAAACCCCCTGGAGCGGGAACCAGGGCCAATGAGGGGGTGAGCTGCGAGGTCTGCCATAATATCACCGGCACCACCGAGAAGGTGCCCTTCAACTTCAGCTACACCATCCAGCCCGGAAGGGTTAAACAGGGGCCCCGAAAGGATGTGAAGGCCCCTCATGGAGTGAAGACCTCCCAGTTCCTGAAGAGCCCCGAGTTCTGTGCCACCTGCCACGACGAAGCCAGCCCCTACGGCGCCTGGGTGAAGGAGACCTACAGGGAGTGGAAGCGTGGACCCTATGCCAAGGAGGGGGTGAGGTGTCAGGACTGCCACATGTATTACGGACCGGGCAACGCGGCCCGGGGGAGGTTTCGCAAGGACATGGCCCATCACGTCTTCCACGGGGCCCATTTCGAGAACAAGCTGGCGGGGGCCGTAGACATGGCCATGTACTCCCGGGTCAGGGAGGTGAGGCCCGGCTCCTCCCTCAAGTTCAGGGTGGAGCTCTTCAACGGCAAGGTGGGTCACTATATCCCCTCGGGCTCCACGGAGGAGAGGATGCTCTGGCTGGAGGTGTGGGCCATAGACTCGGCAGGTCACAAGTACTTCATCCCTGTGGACAGGAAGGGCTTCAAGGGTGAGGAGTACACCATCGCCAGCTCCAAGGCCCTGGCATACCAGGCCATGGGAGAGATCATGGGCATCAAGGGCTTCAAGGGAATCAAGAGGGACGGTGGCGTGCCTGACGGTGCTCGCATATTCAGAAAGCCCTTCTTCGATCCCAAGGGCCGCATGACCATCTGCCAGTGGTACACGGCCAACAACACCCTGGTGGATTACAGGATAGGCCCCAGGGAGACCAAGGTGGAGACCTACACCTGGAAAGTGCCCTCTGGTGTTGCTCCCGGCCCCGTCACCATCAAGGCCACCCTCTACTACAGCCTGGTGCCTTCCTCCGTGGGCATGTTCTTGAAGCTACCTCCCACCGAATACAGGCCCATGGTGGTGAACACCAACTCTTTCGTGGTGGAGGTGAAGAGATAAGCGGCCCTCTCCCGCTTTTTGCCGGGGCAGGCTTGTTTTTATGCCTGCCCCGGTTTTATATATGGGGTTGTGAAAGAGAGACCATTCTGGAGGGAAAGGAGGAGTCATGGCAAAGGTCTTGGAAGTGGTGGAGGCGGGGATTGAACTAGAGAAGAAGGGACTTATCAACTATCTCAACTTTGCCCATAACTGCAAGAACCTGGTGGGCAAGAACGTGTTTATTCAGCTGGCCAAGGACGAGTACCAGCACATGAGGATCCTGGAAGGCCTGAGGAAGAAGTATCTGGAGGGTGCCACCTTTGAAATGCCCGAGCTTCCCAAGATCCTGGAGGCCAAGGTGGACGAGATTCTGGTGAAGCCTGAACACAAAGAGCAGACCCTCAAGGCCGATCTTACCGATCTGGATGCCCTTAAAATGGCTCTGAGCTTCGAGAAGCGGGCCAGCGACATGTTCAATCAGTTGGCCGAGGCCGCCGAGGATCAAGAGACCAAGGAGTTGGCCAGAAGTCTGGCCAAGTGGGAGGCCACCCATTACGATCTCATCCAGGCCGAGATAGACAGCATCACCAACACGGGGTTCTTCATGGGCCTCAAGAGGTTCGAGATGTCTGAGCGGTTCTGAGTCCACCTGACAAGGTGGGTTACCATGGAGGAGGTGGAGGGATGAGAAAGATGCTGGTCCTTCTCCTTCTCCTCTTGGTCCATTCTTATCTGGCCGTCCCTCCTCCGGTTAGGGCCCAGTCCCCTGTGAGCCAGGCCACCCAGGCCTGTCTGGACTGCCATAGAGAGGTGACCCCGGGCATTGTGGCCGACTGGAGGGCCAGTCTCCATGCCCGCATCACTCCCGCTGTGGCTTTGAAGAAGCCCGCCCTTGAAAGGTGTGTATCCGCTGGCGAGGTGCCCCAGGGACTGGCCCACGTGGTGGTGGGATGTGCCGAGTGCCACACGGCCAATCCCAAAGCCCACAAGGACACCTTTGAGCACAACGGTTACCAGGTCCATGTGGTGGTCACCCCCAGGGACTGCGCCACCTGCCATCCCGCCGAGGTGGAGCAGTACTCCAGGAACCTCATGTCCCATGCCTATGGCAATCTCATGAATAATCCCCTCTACCGTAACCTGGTGGACACCACCGACGGGGTCCAGGACTTCAATGGCCGGGAATGGGTCTACAGGAAGCCCCATGCTGAGACCATGGCCGACTC
>JALUVF010000127.1 GCA_027020915.1 bacterium | reverse complement strand
ACCCCCACGCCCACACCGATGAACATGTATCCCAACTGGCTCACCGTGGAGTAAGCCAGGACCCTCTTCAAGTCGTTGTTCACCAATGCCATGGTGGCGGCCATAAAGGCCGTAGCGGCCCCGATGGAGGCCACCACCTCCATGGACAGGGGAGCCATGTTAAAGAGGGCGTGGGATCTGGCCACCATGTAGACCCCCGCCGTCACCATGGTGGCGGCGTGGATGAGGGAACTGACGGGAGTGGGACCCTCCATGGCATCGGGCAACCACACATAGAGAGGGATCTGGGCCGACTTGCCCGTTGCTCCGGTGAAGAGGAGAAGGGTGATGAGGGTTGCCATGCCCACGCTGAGGTGCTCAGCACTGGCAAAGGCCTGGGAGAAGACCAGGGTCCCGAGCTCCTTGTAAATGAGAAAGAGGCCAATCATAAAACCAAAGTCACCGATTCTGTTCACCACAAAGGCCTTCATGCCCGCATTGGCGGCACTGGCCTTCTCAAACCAGTAACCGATAAGCAGGTAGGAACAGAGGCCCACGCCTTCCCATCCCACAAACATGAGGAGGTAGTTGTTGGCCAGACAGAGGGTGAGCATGAAGAAGACGAAGAGGTTGAGATAACAGAAATACTTGGCATAGCCCCTGGGGGTCTCATGGTCCATATAGCCGATGGAATATATGTGGATCCATGTGGCCACGAAGGTGACCGTAGTGATCATGAAAGCGGAAAGTTCATCCACCAGGAACCCAATGGGCACCCTCAAGTCCCCCAAGGGAATCCACCAGTAGAGGACGGCGTCGAAGCGCTCCCCATTGAGGACCCTGCTTAAGAGGATGAGGGAACAGATGGCCGATATGGCTATGGCGGGAACAGCGATGAGATGAGCCTTTCTCTTGGTGAACCAACAAAAGAGACCATTTATGGCGGCCCCCAGAAGAGGAACAAGGACTACGGCTAAGACTAACACCATCATGGGTCTTCTCCTCTCACCACTTCATTAGGTCTGCCCTGTCCACACCAACACCTCCCCTGCTCCTGTAGAAGGAGGTGATGATGGCCATACCTATGGCTGCCTCGGCGGCGGCTACGGCCATGACGAAGAGGACGATCACCTGACCCTCCACGGTTCCTTTGCTTCTGGCCAAGGCCATGAAAAGGATGTTCACACCGTTGAGCATAAGCTCCATGCAGAGAAACATGATGATGGCGTTCCTCCTCACCATGAGGCCCAGGGCCCCCAAGAGGAAGACGAGCACACTTAGCACCGTGTATTGAAAAAGTCCCACACCCACCTTTCCACCCTCCTACAGCTTCTTCTTGGCCAGGGCCACAGCTCCCAAGGCCGCCACAAAGATGAGAACGGACACCAGTTCAAAGGCCAGGATGTACCGGGTAAAGATGAGATGGGAGAGGGCCTTCACCCCAAAACCCCGGGCTCCAGGAGGAAGGACACCCCTCCATTCACCTGCAAGGATAAAGATCTGAAAGGCAAAAAGGGCAGCCGCCCCCACACCAAACAAAAGCCTCCAAGGAACCGTCCTCTCCTGGTACTCCCCCTTGCTCAAATTCATGAGCATTATGACAAAGAGGAAGAAGACCATTATGGCCCCGGCATAGACAATGATCTGGACCATGGCTATGAAGGGGGCCCCCATGAGGGAGAGGTAGAGGATGGCCGTCACACATAGATTGACCAGAAGGGAGAGGGCCGAGTAGACAGGATGTCTGATGAAGACCACCCCCAGGGCCGACAGGAGAATCAGGCCAGCCAAAAAGAAAAAGACCACATCCCAGGCATTGATCATCATGGTTACTCTCCACCTCTTTTCTCTAAAAGCCAGTCCTTGTCTTTGTAGAGATGCCTCCTGCCAGGGCCGGGCACCGTAAGCTCATAATCGGTGGTCATGATTATTGCCCCCCTGGGACACGCGTCCACACAGTATCCGCAGAAGATGCATCTGGCATAGTCTATCTCGTAGGTCTCGGCTATCTTGCCCACATCGGACCTCTTGAACTCGGGGTCCTCGGCACCGTAGAGGGTGATAGCCCCAGCAGGACACACGGCTTCACAGAGGCCACAGGCGCAACACTTCTCCCTTCCGTCTTCGTCCAGTTTGAGGATGTGGCGCCCTCTGTACCTCTCAGCCACAGGCCTCTTCTCATAGGGATACTTGACGGTCACCGCAGGCTTGAAGAGATGGCCAAAAGTGACCCTTAGACCCTTAAGCAACGGCCCAACCATGGCTTAAATCCCCCCCAAGAGAATCATGACTCCACCCGTGGCCAGGATGTTCACCAGGGCCAGGGGTAAGAGGTACTTCCAGGAAAAGACCATGAGCTGATCGTAACGGAACCGGGGATAGGTCCAGCGGAGCCAGAGGAGGAAGAAGAAGACGGCCATAAGCTTCAGTGCAAACCATATGGGACCGGGTATCCAGGAGAGGAAGGAGAGGGGGCTGTACCACCCGCCCAGGAAGAGACATACGGCCACCGCCGAGGTGACCGTCATGTTGGCGTACTCCCCCAGGAAGAACATAGCGAACTTCATGGAGCTGTATTCAGTGTGGTATCCACCCACCAGTTCCGACTCGGCCTCGGGAAGATCGAAGGGGAGGCGGTTCAACTCGGCAGTGGCTGCAATCATATAGATGATGAAGGCCAGGGGCTGGTAGACCACCATCCACATGCTCTTCTGATAGTGGACAATATCCACCAGACTGAAGGAGCCCACCACCATGATGACCCCCATGATGGAGAGCCCCAGGATGAGTTCGTAGCTGATGAACTGGGCAGCTGACCTGAGCCCTCCCAAAAGGGGGTACTTGGAGTTGGAGGACCACCCTCCAAAGACAATGGCGTATACCGAAAAGGAGGATACGGCCAAGAGATAGAGGAGGGCCACGTTGATGTCGGCAACCACCAGGCCGATCTTCCTGCCGAAGAGGGTGACACTATCCCCCACAGGGATGACCCCCAGGGCCAATACTGCAGGCACTATAGCTATCATGGGAGCCAGATAGTAGAGGATCTTGTCCGATTCGGAAGCCACAATGTCTTCCTTGAAGAACAGCTTGAGACCGTCGGCCAGAGGTTGCAGGAGACCGTGAGGTCCACAGTGATAGGGGCCCAACCTATCCTGGATGTGGCCCGACACCTTCCTCTCTGCCAGGGTACCATAGGCCACAAAAAGCATGAGCACCGCAAAGAGAATCAACAGCTTTATCGCCGCAATAACGATGGCCACTATCATGGCTCACTCCTTGGCAGCTCTCAGTTCTATCCCCCTGTACCAAAGGCCCTTCAGGGCCCTAGTGATGGGGAAGTCGGAGAAACCCCTGGACACTATAGCCCCTCCCCTGGGCACCTCATCCCTGAAGAAGAGCTTCATGCGGAACTGGTTACCGTCCACCTCAACGATGACGATGTCTCCGTTCTTGAAGCCCAGCTCATCCCCGAACTCTGGATTGAGGGTGACGTAGGGTTCAGGGGCGAGCTGGACAAAGGCGTTACAGAAATCGGTCTTCATCCCCGCCCGATAGAAGGGGTATTCGAAGAGAGCGGGAATGTCTCCTTTGAGGTGAGAAGCCCTCACCCCTCCCGTGGTGGTGGGAACCTCCAGTCTCTGGGAGAGTCGCTCCTTCACCTGAGGGGTGATATCTTCTATGCCCCCGTAGTCCCCCAGGGAGCATCCCCACCTCCTGGAGAGTCCCAGGGCCACCTGCCACAGGGGCATGGACTCGTCTTTGGGCTTAAAGGCCCGGTTCCTCTTCTGGGTCTCCCAGAACATGTTGACCACGGTGCCACCATCCTCGGCAAAGCTGGCAGCGGGGAGATAGCAGTCAGAATAGGCCACCGTCTCGGTGAAGAACATGTCGTGGACCACCAGAAAGTCCAGGTTGGAGAGGGCCTCCTTCACCAAAGCGCCATTGGGGTAGTCCCTGAAGAGGTCCACGGAAGAGACAAAAAGACCCTTTATCTCTCCCGAGACGCACTTATTGAGGAGGTCCTCTACACTCTCTCCCCCTGGAGACCAGAAGCCCATCTGGAAAGCCCCCTTGGAGTTGCTTCCCCAGTCCAGGAAGAGGGGGGTGACCCCCAGCTTCTCTCCCAATCCCTTGAGCAGGGTCCTTCCATGGGGGGTGAGGCGGTTGCCACCGATGATAAGGGGCTTCTTCTCCTGCAATCCCCGGGCCATGGCCTCCACCGTATCTCCTGTAACCCCGGTCTCCTCCAGAAGGGAAGCGTAGTCCTTGCCTTCCAGGGCCAGGGACAAGGCATCCAGCACCTTCTCCTCTCCTCCCGGCAGGGGATTGGCATGCTCAGTGGCAAATTTGAAGAGGAAGGAATCGCCTGTGACCACGAGATAGAGGGAAGACCCCCCTTCCTTGCAACCCTTGGCCACGCTCAAGGCCAGGACGGGATGATGAATGCTCAGGTCCTCTCCCACCACCAGGTAGGCCTCGGCCTTCTCCACGTCTTCCAGGGAATCCACATCAGACCTCTCGGGGTAGGTGTTGCCTCCGTAAAGGCGGTAATCGAGATACTCGCTTCCCACCACCTCCCTCATGAACTTGCCCATGAGGAGGTAGTCCTCACAGGTGAGACTGGGAGAGGCCAGGGCAGCCACTTTAGCGCCTCCCTCCACCAGCTCCTTCAGCCTTCCCGTCACATACTCCAGGGCCTCCTCGGTGGTGACCCCCCTCAATCTGTTGCCTTCCCTCTTGAGGGGGACGGTGATCCTCTCCGAGTGGTTCACGTACTCAAAGCCGTAGCCCCCCTTGTCACAGATCCAAGGGGAGGGATAGCCCCTCCTGTGGAGAACCTTCAGGAGCTGGCCGTTCCTCTCCCCCAGGTCCAACCAGCAACCCACCTCGCAATGGGCACACACGCTGTTGGTGAAGTCCAGCTTCCAGATCCTGGTCTTGTAGCGATAGATATTGGAGGTGATGGCACCCACAGGGCACAGGGCCTCCATGTTGAAGGTATACTTCTGGGCGAAGATGTCGCTCTCATAAGGACCCACGATGGTCCTGTAGCCCCTCTCGTAAACGCCCCAGTCCGTGCCTCCCATGGCCTCATCGCTAAACCTCACACACCTTCTGCACAACACGCACCTGTTCATCTGATGGACGATGAGGGGACCCAGATAACGGGTGGGGTACTTGAACGGTTCGTCGTAGAGGCGCTTCCTGGGCTCTCCGAACTTGAAGACGAAGTTCTGGAGCTCGCACTCTCCTGCCTCATCACAGATGGGACACTCCAGGGGGTGATTCACCAGAACGAACTCCAGAAGCCACTCCCTGGCATCCCTCACCCGATCGCTGTTGGTGTAGATCTCCCATCCATCCTGGACCTCCGTAACACATGCCGGGAGAAGGCGGGGCACCCCCTTCACCTCCACCAGACACATCCTACAGATGCCCGCCGGCTTCAAATAGGGGTGATAACAAAAGACCGGGATCTCCACGCCAACCCGCTGGGCAGCGTTCAGGATGGTCGTCCCTGGGGGAACCTCGATCTCTATTCCGTCAATAACCACTTTGGGCATCTCAAAAACCTCCCCTCTACTTGTCTACGTCACCAAGAACAATGTCCAAGGTGCCAATAATGGCCACCAGATCCGCCACCTTGTGTCCCCGGGAGAGCAGGGGCAGGGTCTGAAGGTTCATGAGGGAAGGCAGCCTTATTCTCAGCCTGTAGGGTTTAGGACTGCCGTCACTCACGATGTAGAACCCCAGCTCACCCTTGGGAGCCTCTATGGACTGATAGACTTCCCCCTTGGGAGGATGGAACCCCTCAACCACCAGCTTAAACTGGTGAATGAGAGCCGCTATGTCTTTATGTTCACCCCGTACCCAATCGGGATCGGGAAAGTAGAGCTTGCCTTCCATGGCATGGATGGGACCCTCGGGCAGCTTCTCCAGGGCCTGGAGGATGATCCTACGGCTCTGCCTCATCTCCTCCATCCTCACCAGGTACCTGTCGTAGACATCCCCGTTCTTGCCCGTGGGGATGTCGAAGTCAAACTCATCATAGCCCGAGTAAGGATAAACCTTTCGGATATCCCACTCCACACCGGAACCCCTGAGCATGGGGCCCGTAGCCCCCAGGGCAATGGCGTCCTCCTTGCTCAGGACCCCCAGCCCCTCCGTCCTCAACTTCCAGATCTTGTTCTTGGTGAGGAGGTTCTCGTACTCCTGGATTCTGGAGGGAAGAATATCCAGGAACTCCCTGAGCCTGGGGATGAACCCTTCAGGGAGGTCCCAGCGCACGCCCCCCACCACGAAGTAGCTCTGGTGCATTCTGACCCCGGCCGCCATCTCCAGGAGCTCATAGGTCACCTCCCTCTCCCGGAAGGTATAGAGGAAGACGGTAACAGCCCCTATATCCATGGCGTGGCTTCCCAGCCAGATGAGATGGCTGGCAATCCTGGCCAGCTCCGCCAGAATCACCCTTATGTATTTAGCTCTGGGGGGCACCTCTATTCCCAGAAGCTTCTCCACGGCCAGACAGTAGGCAAAGTTGTAGGCAGGACAGGCCAGGTAGTCCAACCTGTCGATCAAAGGGCTCACCTGCTGGTAGGTCTTGGACTCGGCCAGCTTCTCCGTCCCCCTGTGGAGGTAGCCAACCACGGGTTTGGCGTCTACTATGGTCTCCCCTTCCAGCTCCAGGATCACCCTCAACACACCGTGGGTACTGGGGTGCTGAGGCCCCATGTTTAGGGTGTAGGTCCTCCTCTCTGTATGCTCCGCCACCGTCTTCATCTTCTACTCCTCAAAGTCGTAGCCTTCAGTGGGATAATCCTTCCTCAAAGGATGGCCTGGGAAATCGTCCGCCAGATAGAGACGGGTGAGATCGGGATGGCCCTCAAACTCTATGCCGAACATGTCATAGGCCTCCCTCTCCATCCAGTTGGCACCGGGCCAGACGCTGCAGGCCGTGGGAATCCCCTCTCCATCCCTGAGCCCCACCTTCACCCTCAATTGAGCCCTGGTGACCATATTTCTGAGATGATAGACCACATAAAAACGGGGTTCCTGATCCACACCCATGTCCACACCACACAGATCCACCAGACAGTCGAAACCGAACTCCCTCCTCAACACCTCCAGAGCCTCGGGCAGGGAAGACTTATCCAGCACCAGGGTGTACTCCCCCCTGAACTCCAAGTCTTCCAGCACCGAGTCTCCCAACCTCTCCTTCACTGCTTCCAGCCAGTCTGCCATGGCCACCATCCTGTCCCCTAAATCTTGTTGTTGAAGGGTTCTTCCTCTATATGCTTCTGGAGCATCAGAACGGCCTGAAGCAGGGCTTCAGGCCTGGGAGGACATCCTGGAACGTAGTAGTCCACGGGAATGAGCTTATCCACTCCCTGGACCACGGCATAGCTCCTGTAGATACCCCCTCCAATGGCGCAAGCCCCCATGGCAATGACCCACTTGGGTTCGGGCATCTGGTCGTACACCCGCTTAAGCACGGGAGCCATCTTTTTGGTGAGGGTGCCCGCCACAATGAGGAGATCGGCCTGCCTGGGAGAAGGCCTAAAGACCTCGGCCCCGAAGCGGGCCATGTCGTAATGGGAAGCAGCCGTGGCCATCATCTCAATGGCACAACAGGCCAATCCAAAGGTACAGGGCCAGATAGACCACTTCCTGGCCCAATTCACCATCTTGTTGAGGGTGGTGAGAAGGACCCCCCCCTTCTCCAACATCTCCAGCTCCTCGGGAGTCACCTCCTCTACGGCTTCCTCCGGTGTGACCAGCCTGGGAATCTCAACCTCTTTTATGGGCGTCCTCTTCACTCCCATTCCAGGGCCCCCCTTCCCCATACATAGATGAAAATAGCCAAGAATACGGCTATAAAGACCACCATCTCCAAAAAGCCGAAAAGACCCAGCTTCTTGAAGTAGACCGCCCAGGGATAGGTGAAGACCACCTCGATGTCAAAGACGAGAAAGAGCAGGGCAACCACGTAATAATGGATAAAAAAGGGCATCCTGGCATCTCCCACCGGGTCCACGCCGCACTCATAGGGAGAGAGTTTAACGGGATCGGGCTTCTTGGGACCCAGAAGGGTTGACATGAGCACCGCAAACACCCCGAAACCCACAGCCAAGAGCAGGACCAATATCAGAGGCCAATACACGTCTCTCATTGGACACCTCCTGAAACCCTCGGGCTACATACCACCCGATTCTGAAACCTGTCAATAGAGAAAATTTGTTTTTTCACAATATCCCCCTACTTCCCCTCCAACAGTGTCTCTTTTAAATCCGCTCCTGCTCCCTAATGTCCACTCCTCATATTTCCACCCTTTCCACCTTCTCCTTCTTCTCCTCCTCTTCCTCCTCCACCTCTTCAGGAGGCCTGTCACAGTGGAGGCAACGCCTGGCCTCTTCCACGGCCTGGTCAAGGGAGAGACCCAGGTTCACCTCGGCAAAGCCCTTCCGCTCCTCCAGGGGGAGAAGGTTGGGCCTGGTCTTGGGAATGGTGACCAGATAGGCCTCCTCATCATAGGTGGTCTCCACCACCTCCCTGTCGGGGAAAGGCAGCCTGCCTTCGTAGCCGAAGTACCTGTCTATCTCCACAGCGGCAACCCTTCCATGGGCCACGGCCTCC
>JALUVF010000126.1 GCA_027020915.1 bacterium | reverse complement strand
AGGTTATGGAGGGCCGCCTCCAGGTGGGATTCAGGACCAAGATCCATCTGTTGAAGCTCTGGCAGAGGGTCACCGGGGCCAACCTGGGCGACCCGGATAGGTTTTCCCACATTGAAAAGGATGTGCCCCTGGACACCGATGACCCTGGATTCGTTGGCAGATGCGCCATTATAGCCGCTTACGAGGAAGGGATGGATAACCTGGAGGAGGGAGAGGTCCTGGACTTTTACTTCAGGCTTTTGGAGGCCAGGGAGGAGTGGCATGAAATGGCCCGCCTATAAGGAAGTCTACTACGATGGAGAGTTTCAGGTCTCCCTGTGCAGCGTGGATTTTATGGAAGTCCCTCTGGAGAGGGCCCTAACGGAACACCCCTTTGCGTATGCCACGGGGATCCTGCCCTCTCCCCAAGGTTGGAGGTTCACCATGGAGGGAACTCCCGGGAGGGATTTCGCCGAGACGGGAGAATACCACCCCACCGTGAGAATCACCCCGCCGGGGATCACCGTGGAAAGGTTGGCCCTGGTGAGCCATGGGGTCCACAGCCTGGTGGGGTTCCTGGTGAGCAGGGACTTTGAGGTTCTGGGAAACATCTCCTACGGGAGCAACCGGTGTTACCGCCGGGTGGTAGAACTCCTGGAGATGGCCAGTCTAAAAAACCCCAATCTCGTGGCCGAGTTCATCCACCACACCTTCCAGGACAGAGCCCTCGGCCCCTTTTCCCTCCTTAAAACGGGCAGGGAAAGGGGAGCCGTACCCTATGAGTCCAAGGGAACCAGGTGGTTCCTCCTCATGGACACCTTTTCCGTGGATGGCAACTTCCTCCACCTGGACACCCACCAGTCCCTGGGAGGTTTGGGGATACCTCGGTCCCTCCTGGTATTTTGGGACAGGTCCTCCGGCTTGACGGTCTTTCATGGTCAGGGTTGGAGCTACTTCCCCACGGTAGGAGAGTTCCTGGAGAGGTACCATGAGGTATTCCAGGAGGGTGTGCTCTACGGGTCATCTCCCTACTCTCCAGGTGCCCTGAGTCACCTGGAGGCCCGGGTGGTGGTGAGGCTCCCATCCTACAGGGAGATCCAGGACCTGGGGGAGACCCGGATCCCCCATCCCCCCAGGGGGCTTCCTTCCATGGGCTACCTCCTGGACACCAGATCCCCCCTGGCCATTCCCCAGGACACCCCCGTCATCCTGGACCAGGGGGAGGCCCTGTCCATCCTATCCAGGACTGCCGGGATCTACTACGCCCAGGACGCCCCGCCTTCCATGAAGGAGAACCTGTGGGTCAACTACCTGGATGAGGAAAGGGAGACCTGGGTGGTCCTGGCGGTACCCCGGCTGAGGGTGTGAGTCATGAGGGGCCAGGGGGTCTTTTGGAACCTGCTGGGCCAGGCCCTCCAGGATGCTGACTCCCTGGAACCCACCCTCTGGAGCCTGGTGTCCCAGGTCTTGGAGCTGGAGAGCATAGAAGAGACCCAGGCCGTGAAAACGGCCTCCATCTATCTCACTTCCCATGGGGAGGTGGGTCTGGCGGTGAACCCCCTCTTTGTAGAGGCTTACGTGAAGGAGCCCAGGGATGCCCTCTTCATCTTTCTCCACGAGCTGTCCCACCAGGAGAGGAGGGAACTCCTGGATGTAGCTACCCTGGGAAGGAGCACCTATGAAAGGTTCATCTACAACGTGGCATCGGACATGCTTATTAACAGGAGACTGGAGAGGTCCTTCTTTCCCCAGGGTGTGGGCCTCTTGGACAGGCTCTATCCCTCGGACTCCTTCCCAGGGGTCTTGCTGGCCAGTCCCGCCTCTCTGGAGAGGAGATTGAGGCCTTTGACTTTCGAGAATTTGAAGGGGTTCTTCCAGGGCTT
>JALUVF010000125.1 GCA_027020915.1 bacterium | reverse complement strand
TCCTGGGCATATTCCTCGTGGTCATCCTCTCCCTATCCCTTTTCTTCACCGTTTCCAGGGCGGGGATAGTGGCCTTCGTAGCTTCCTTCACTTTCTGGACCTACCTGGCCATCAGAGAGAAAAGGGAAAGAGGAGCCAGGATAACGGGCTACATATGGCTTTTTGCCATCATCCTCCTGGCCTACCTGCTGTGGATGGGCATAGACCCCATCCTGGAGAGGTTCTTCCAGACGGCGGTAGCCATAGAGCAGGGCCGTATCCTGGTCTGGAAGGATACCTTAAAGATGTTCAAGGACTTTCCCATCCTTGGCACGGGTCTGGGCACCTATCCGTACTCTTTTCCCATATACAAGACCTTCGCCACCCAATCCATCTTCACCCATGCCCACAACGACTACCTGGAGTTTCTCGCCGAAGGGGGTCTGGCCATCACCATTCCCTTCCTCTGGACCATGGCTACGGCCCTCAAATGGTCCCTGGACTCTTCCTCCCTGATAACCAGAGGTGCCGCTACCGGCATGGTGGCCATGCTCATCCACTCCTTCTTCGACTTCAACTTCCACATACCCGCCAACGCTTACATATTCTTTACCCTGATGGCCATCTCGTGGTTGGCCCGAAGGCAGGAGAGATGATAGACATTCACGCCCACATTCTGCCCGGAGTGGACGACGGCCCCAAACACTGGAGCGAGACCCTTCAGCTCTGCCAAATAGCCTCGGAGGTGGGGATCTCCACCATGGTGGCCACCCCCCACTTCATCCCCGGAGCCTACACCAGGGGAGTAAGGGAAGGGGCCAGGCTGCTGAAGGAACTGGAAAAGGGGCTGGAAGAGGAAGACATCGACCTGGAAGTCTTCCTGGCCGCCGAGATAGAGCCCTTCCCGGAAATGATTCAATGGATAGAGGGGGACCGCCTTCCCCTGTACCCCTCGAGAAAACACATACTGATAGAAGCCCCCATGTTCTCCCTCCCTCCATGGCTGGAGGAACTCCTGGGTGACATCACGGCCTCAGGCCTAATCCCCATCCTAGCCCACCCGGAAAGAAGCCCCATGGCCTCCACCAGCCTTCCAGGAGAGCTTGTGAGCACCGGGGGAGAGATCCAGCTGGACGCCGGAAGCCTTCTGGGTTTCTGGGGAAGGGAGGCCCAGAAGTGGGCCTGGAAGATGGTGAACAACGGATGGGTCTCCTACGTGGCCTCGGACAGCCACAGGGCAGGGATAAGGGATCCCCGGCTCCTGGAAAGAGCCCGCAAGGCCCTGGTGAAAGAGGTGGGGGAAAATCTGGCCAGGGACCTCACGGAAGGGAACCCCCTAAAGGTGATCACTCCATAGTGTAGTCCAGAGCATCTATGAGCCAGCGACCATCCCCGTCCTTAACCAGGGTCCAGGCCACCGTGCCCCTCACCCAGTAAAGGTTACCCCCCGAACGGGGGACCAGGCTCACCAGGTAGGAGCCCTTCACCTTCACCCTGTCTCCCGAGGCATGAATCTCCCTGTCCAGCAGCCTGTACTCCAATACCCTAAATGCTTCGAAGAACTGGCGATACCTGGGAACATACCTGGCCACGGGCTCACCGTTTTCCAGGGCATCGTGGGAAAAGAGGGAGAGCAAGGAGGTGAGGTCCTCCTCCCGGTAGGCCCTGATAAACTCCTCCACCACCCGGAAAGGGCGGGGGGTAGAAGGAAGAGCTTGGACAACAGTTCTAGATGGAGGCTCTTCCCCAGCCCCAGGTCGAGGTTGAGATCGGGGAGGAGGAGCAGGCTGAGGCCGGGAAGGAAGAAGCCTTCCAGGTCCCTGGGAATATATGGAAGAGGCCACAGCTGTGGAAGGTTCGGGAACACGGGTTACTTTCACCCTTCCAGGCGGCGGGGAGGA
>JALUVF010000124.1 GCA_027020915.1 bacterium | reverse complement strand
GAGAGAGGTGCCCCCAAAGGATATAGGCAAGGCCTTTTTCGTACCCAAGCTCTGCAACCAGTGCGACAAGCCCCCCTGCGTCCAGGTCTGTCCCGTGGGGGCCACCTACCAGACAGCCGACGGTGTGGTCCTGGTAGACCGGTCCTGGTGTATAGGATGCGCCTACTGCATCATGGCATGCCCTTACGGCGCCCGATTCTTCCATCCCGTCTACCGGGTGGCCGACAAATGCACCTTCTGCTACCACCGCATCCACAAGGGTATGAAAACGGCCTGCGTGGCGGCATGTCCCTTCGGTGCAAGGAAAATAGGCAACTTGAAAGACCCAAATGACCCCGTAGCCAGAACCATCCTCACAAAGAGAATAGGGGTGCTCAAGGACGACTACGGGACCAAACCCCAGGCCTACTATATAGGCCTGGACAAAAACGTGAGGTGACGAGATGGGCCCGGGAACCGTTCATGGCCTTGAATGGACCGTCAAAGAACTCTTCGTCTATCCCAACGAATACATATACTGGAGCATCCAGATAGTCATGTACCCTTTGATGACGGGACTGGTGGCAGGAGCCTTTGTCCTCTCATCCCTCTACCACGTCTTTGGCCAGAAGGATCTGAAGGACATGGCCAACTTCTCCCTGGTCTTCTCCTTCGCCCTCCTGATAGTGGCGCCTCTACCCCTTCTCCTTCACCTCCAGCAGCCCCAGAGAAACATGGAGGTCTTCCTCACGCCCCACTTCACCTCTGCCATCTCCGCCTTCGGCATCGTCTTCTCCGTCTACTTCCTCATCGTGGCCGCAGAGATATGGTTCGTATACCGGAAATTCTTCGTGGAGCAGGCCACGGTTCTCAAGGAGAGAGAAGGAGCGGTGAACACCATCAAGAGAAACATCTACAGGGTCCTCACCCTAGGTGCCTACGACATCAGCGAAGAGGCCCTCCGAAAAGACGAAAAGGCCGCCAAGATCCTCTCAGGCATCGGCATCCCGGTAGCCTGCTTCCTCCACGGCTACGCCGGGTTCATCTTCGGCTCGGTGAAGGCCAACGCCCTCTGGATGACTCCCCTCATGCCTGTCATATTCATCATGTCGGCCATCGTCTCCGGAATCGCCCTGTGTATGCTCACCTATATAGTGATCGTGGAATGGAAGAAGTTCAGGATCAGGACTTCCAAGACAGACCTGGGCCTCGACGCCGACAGGATCGGTGGTGTGGAGATAGAGCTCATCAAAAAGACCTCCAAGTACCTGGTGGGATTCATGATAGCCGCAGTGACCCTTGAGATCCTGGATCTCATATTCAGGGGCTACACCGCCGTGAAGTCCTGGGACATCCTGAGATCGGTCATTTACGAACGGGACTTCGTGAGCATCTTCCTCTTCCAGTATCTCCTGGGCTACATAGTCCCCTTCGCCCTGCTCTTAACGCCAAAGCTCACCCTGAGAAGGGTGGTAGCGGCAACGGTCCTGGTCATCTTCGGTGTCTTCATGATGAGGTGGAACGTGGTGATAGGAGGGCAGGCCTTCTCCCTCACCTTTGCGGGATACATGGAGTACCACCTGCCCATCATCCCCCACAACATAGAAACACTCAAAGAAGGCCTCTTTGGAGCCCTCTTTGTGGCCGTCATGCCCTTCATCCTCTTCTGGGGCATAAACAAGATCGTTCCATCCCTGAGGCTGGAGGAATAGAAGGCCGTGGCCCCAGGCTAAGGATTCAAGCCCGTGTGGCAGTCGTTGCAGAAGCTCTCCTTCCACTCCTCATCGATGTCCACGGGGTGCTTAAACTCCAGGGCTCCGTCTATGGGGGCCTCTTCCATCTTCCCGGGCTTTCCTTGGGCGATGATGGTATGGCAGAGATTACAGTCCCTGCCAATGACCCTTCCCTTGTCGCTCACGTGGGTACCGTTATGACACCTGAAGCAACCTTTGGACTCCAGATGGCCCAGATTGTTGGGATGAACGCTCCAGCGGACCTTCATCTCGGGGAAGATGTTGTGAGAAAAGGCTCCCTGAAGTCCCTTGATGGCCTTGGCTATCAAGGCCTTCTTCTTTGCGTAGATCTCGGGGTAATTCTTCTTGTAGTAATCGTTTATACCGTCACTGATGGCCTTCAGTGCCGCCTGGGTGGAGGGATACTCCTTGGCGCATAGGTCCAGGGCCACAGCCTTCAGGTTAGGCAAGGTGGTTGGTATCCGCCCGGCGGTCATGGCCGTGTTGATGAACTTGGAGGGAGGCTGAAAGTCGTGGGAAGGCCTGTTGTGGCAATCCATACAGTCCATGGTCCTCACCTCCAGCTTGCTGATCTCCTTGGGATTCAGGGGGTTATCCTTGTCCTGGTAGACAATGGTCTCCTTGGTCTTCAGGTTGGTATACCTCACCCAGGGTATCTCCTCCCGCTGCTTGTCCGTGGCGATGTACTCAATCTTCACATCGGGATTTATGTGCCAGTGGATGCCCTCCCTCAGGCCCAAGGCGGGATGTTTCGCCCCAATCTTCATAATAAGTTGAATGTCCCACCGGGTGTTCTTATCATCGGGCAGGTAGTGGGTCTCCAGGCGCAGCTTATAGGCGTAGAACTTCTGGGGCCAGTGGCACTGCTCACACACCTCCCGGGCAGGACGCAGACTCTTGATGGGAGTAGGGATGGGCCGGGGATAAGAGTTGGCCAGGGTGGCATAGACCTGGTAGAGTCCCGAGAGCTTGGACCTCACATACCAGTCCGCCCCGGGGCCCACATGGCACTCCACGCACACCACCCGGGCATGGGGAGACCTTTGATAAGCAGTATATTCGGGCTTCATCACGGTATGACACAGCTTGCCACAGAACTGGACGGTCTCGGTAAAATGAAAGGCCTTATAGCTGCCCACGGCGGACATGAGGAGGAAAATGGCCGTGAAGGCTGAGAAGGTGAAAAAGGCATTGCGATGCTTGGGATTGTTAAGATCCACCCGGGGCCAGCCTGGCTCCTCTACCCTCTTCAGCCTTCTCTCTTTCCTGGCCTGGAGGATCATCCCCACGGGGATAAGGATCAAGCCGGAAATCATGATGCCCGGCAGGAGGATGTAAGTGACCAGTCCCAGATACACTCCTCCCTTTCCCAAAAACACCGTAACCACAAAGAGAAAGACGATCATGAACAGACTGATGAGGGCGATCATGGCGCCCACAAGGGATACCCAGTTCCTCAGATAGGTGGCCAACCTAACCTTCATACCGACCTCCAAGCAGGAATTGGATTTCACCTATAGATTAAATAGGGATCTGAAGCAAGAAGAAACCGGCAGGGGGAAACAAGCCAGAAGGGAATTAGGAGCCAGTAGGTCCCTTCATTCCGTGAACTGGATCTTTAAAACCACGTCTCCATACCTGGAAGCCTGAAGGTCTCTAACTACCACCCGGAAGCGATGGGCATCAGGATCACCCACGGGAGTGGCTTTCTTTCCGCCCAGGAAGACCTCTTCCCGCCTACCCCTGGGACTCCTGAGCCTCAGCTGAATCAGATAGGCCTTGCCTTCCTCCAGAAGGGCCGACTTGGGGCCTTTAAAACCGCTCTCGGGATCATAGTTCTCCACCAGCTTCTCCCTCAGCTCCCGCCATACCATGTACTGATCGTAGACATCCCAGTAGGTCTTCTTGGCCTGTAAGAAACTGGCGAGACACATTCGAGCCCAGATGTCCTTCTCGAAGTAGTTGATCCAGGCTCGTTCCTCCACTCCTTTGGCCAGGCTCTTTAACACGGTTTTGGAAAGGTCCTTGAAAAGTCCTTTGGCAAAGTTCTTCAACTGATAGGGCTTCGCACTTCTTAAGTTATCAAGATAATCATTATATTCGACTATCATCCTGGACTGTTTTTCCAGGACCTGGACGGGTAACCCTTTCTTAATGCCCTTAATCAGGTTATCCGTCATGTGATCCACCAGGTATTGCTGTACCCTGGCCATAACGTGCTGATTCATTTTCTGCTTCCCCTTGCGGAATATGGTCTCCTTAAGCACCCGCTTGGCTGCAGCGGATTTTATCTTCCCCATGTTCACATCACTAAGATAGTCGGGTTTTAGGCCGTACCTCTCTTGGATCCTTTCCTCGATTTTCCTGGGGTTTGCCTCGGCAAATTTGATTCCCCCCATGACACAGGCCTCGGCCGCCTTGCCTAGCGCCTCCGTCAACGCCCCCAGGGGCCCTCCTTTCTGCCATCCTTTGCCAAATACGTCATACAAATAGTAGCCTGACTCTATACCAGCCTGGAGATAGGCCGAATTCATGACGGCCTTCGACACCTCGTCCAATGCTCGTCTCGCATCTTGACCGGCTTTGTTGAATCTCTCCTTGGCCCGCTCCTTCACCTCCCCGGCTTCTACCAATAGCCGGTGAAGTCTCTCAGTCTCATCATTGATTCGATCAATGGCATCAAGAGGCGCCCATTTCACCCAGCGGCCAATCCCCTCGTTCTCGGCATTACGCACCGACACGGTGTCCACAAAGGGGGTATCCCGCTCATCCAACCCCCTACATTTCTGGCGAAGATCCGTGATTTTTACCTCCAACTCGTTGATATGTTTCTGGTGACAGAGAATCACCGCAGCCACAGACTCCATATCACCATCGAGATGGGCCAGCCCTTTCTTCAAATCCCAATATCGGTCTTTTAATTTGGGCAGCTTGTCTTTTATCTGCCTGCGTTCCTCTTTCATCTGTGCACGTTTCTTTTCTGGATCAAACCCTATCTTGGAGTATTCCCTCTGGATTTGGCGATTCACCTTTTCAAGGTCTCTCTCCCATTCATCGAACTGCTTCGGATATGCAACTTTCGAGATTTCTTCCAGTTTTTTCTCCAAATCAGCCTTGTAATCAAAAAGCCCTGGAAGAGGCCAAGGGAGGGGTCCTTCCGGGCGAACCTCCTTCTCCGCAAGGCGAGCTTCCAATATCCTGAGGCGGTATTCGAGATGGGCTATATCCTTTGCCGCTCGCCCCATCTCTTGCTCGAGTCCCCGGCGCTTCTTGTCAAGGGCTGTAAAGCGGGATCTGGCCTCTTGCTTCTTGTCCCTATACCGTTTTAGCTCCTGCTCTAACCTGGAGATGCTGGTCTTTAAATCAGCAAGCTTACTCTCCCAACCCCATGTGTCCACCTCAATGCGAACGATACGATACCCGCCTTTGGGAGCCTCTCTCACCAGAACCAGGGGGGTTTGATAACCAGGGAAAACCTTCTTCACCACCATCTCATCGGGATTCCAGGTCACCATAAGACCCTTCCAGGTCCCATTGAGGTAGAAAGCCCCGTGCCTACCTCGGCGGACGGTGAGTTCAACATCAAAGGGATACTTTCTCGCAGCAGCCAGTATCTGACGGATTTTAAAGGGGAGCTTGGAACCGATGGCATCAGGGTGGGTGATCACATGCCGGGCTTTTATGACCCAGGCCCGGATGACTCCCATAAACTCCGCTTTATAGCCACTCTCTCTGATCAAAACCAAAGTGATCTCTGCTTGAGGATCGCCGCATCTTAGAGGGGGATGTGATATGATCCATTTGCCCTTGCTGCTGTTCCAGGTGCCGTTCAGATCCACCTGGTTAGGTCCGGTCAAGAAGCCTTTCTCATCGCATTCTTCAACGAAACTTTCCAGCTTCATTTTTGTGGGCAATCGCATCCTAAGAACAAGGTTCCCATTCCGGTCTCTCTCCTGGACCACATCGACCTGGAAGCGCTGTATATAGTGACCAACGGGCGTTTTGCTCTCTCCCAGTCTCTTCCCCGAGGCATCGCCGGAGATTTCCACATCGAGCTTGCCTCTCTCTTTGTCCCAGGTTACGCGAATTCGCCTACTATGCCTGCCTCTCAGGCTGGAGACTCCCCAGACAGCCTTTCCTTCCAGCCTGGCGGAAGGAGGCAAGACCAGAGCCCTAAGGGGCAAATTCCCGAATCTCTCGCCAAGGTAGTGAACCGTATCCTCCCAGGCAGCCTCAGCCCCATCGCCCTGCAACCCACCCGCTTTGAAGTCTTCTAGTTGCCGACACACATCAATGAAAAGAAGGCGGGCATCATCGGAACCGTTCCCAGCCCGAGCCCCTGGCATAACCAATCCCAGTACAGCCAATACCAACAAAAACAAGGCTGGAAGAGACGCCCACCTCCCCATTCTCCCCTCCATCCAAAGGAAAAGACCACTTTTATCTATCAGGCACCTTCACTTGACGGCCTCAATCTTCACCCAGTCAAACTCCACATTGGTCTCTCCCGAAACACTCTTGTCGCTGATGTACGTTCCAAGGACCAGACGCCCCGCTATTCTGAGCATGGTCATTTCCCCAATGGAGCGCCATTTCTTGCCCCGCCAATCCTTCACATCCAGACTGAAGGCCATGGTGTACTTGTGCCCTGTCTTTTTAATACGCAAATAAAGAGCGGGATAGGACTTATTCAGAAAACGCTTGCCCACTTGTTCGTAGAGTCTGCTATAATGTCCAAGCCGGGTGTTCTTTCCTTTCAGTCTCTTCACCGCATACATGCTCCTGTACTCCATCCAGCTCTCTGTCCCACTAATGATCCCCAGATAGGTACCTTTATCCTGGTATAAGAGGAAGTATACAGGAGTATGGAGAGTCTGCATCACAGCCCTAACCTTTAGGGTTGCCACCCAGTCGCCCTTGGGCAGTGCCTTGGTAAGGACCATCATATTCGGCACTTTATCCCATCCAGCCAGGCCCTTTTGGGTAACGATGAGTAGATGCCCATCTTCCACAATGTAGTATTCCTGATCGGGATTCATCACTTCCCAGTGCTCCTTCAGCTCATCACCATCAAGGTCGTCAAAGAAGTAGACCTTGGTCTTCTTGGGGAGGGGGGTTTGGGTCACCTCCCGTTTCACCTGGGCAAAGGCCCTTTTGAACTCTTCCGTATTCCCGGCATTAAAATAACGGCCCTTCCCTTCCTTGGCGATGCACTCCAACTGCCCCTTTTCGGCAGCTGACACATCGAACCCCACCACATGAATCTTTACTCCAACCCCCGCCGCTGCCAGCTTCTTCGCCGCCTGGCACGGATCGCCACCGCAGGTCTCCTTTCCATCAGAAACGAGGACCACATAATTGTTCTGTCCCTTCAGCGAAGCAAAAAGGGGCAAAGACTGGTCCAACGCATAGGTGAGCGGAGTTTTGCCCTTGGGTTGGATAGTCCCTATACGTCTTGCCAATTCGCCTGGATTATTGGGACCGATAGGCACCAAAAGTTCCACATCCTTGCAATTCCCTTCCCATCTGTGGCCATAGGCCATAATGCCCACATTGGTGCCTCCAGGCAGGCTCTTCAAGAGATCAACCAGTACGGCCTTGGCAGTAGTGATCTTGGAAGTGCCATCCACCTGGCCCCACATGGAATTGGATCCGTCCAAAATGAAGAGAACGTTATAGGTAGCATGGGAGACAGAGGCAAGCAAGACCACAGCGGAGAAAATCATTGCAGCAAAGAGATAAAAAGACCTCTGCATAAAATCACCCTCCTTAGGGATTTAGTCTAATGAGAAAAAGAAAAAACTCCCGGAAGAAAAGGACTTACTGCCAAATATCAGACACAAAGAACAAAGTCAAATCACATCTCATAACCAAAAGGGCTCACAACACGGTGAGAAATAGGGTAATCCTCAGCCCTTGATTAGCAATGCAAAATGAGTAACAATTAATAACTCTTGAAAATTGTGCGCAAAGGAGGAACGGTCTTATGAGTCTAAAAGGGACCCAAACAGAAAGGAACCTGCTAACGGCCTTTGCGGGAGAGTCCCAGGCCAGGAACCGATACACCTACTACGCCAGCCAGGCCAAAAAAGAGGGCTACGTCCAGATTTCCGCCATCTTCCAGGAGACGGCCGACCAGGAGAAGGAACACGCCAAGAGGCTCTTCAAGTTCCTGGAAGGGGGCGAGGTGGAGATTACGGCCGCCTTCCCCGCCGGGGTTATCGGCACCACCCTGGAGAACCTCAAGGCGGCAGCCGATGGAGAGAATTACGAGCACAGCACCATGTACCCCGAGTTTGCCAAGGTTGCCCGGGACGAGGGATTCGACGAGATCGCCGATGTCTTCATGGCCATAGCTGTGGCCGAGCAGTTCCACGAGAAGCGCTACCGCGCCCTGGCCGCCAACATCGAGGCAGGCCGGGTCTTCAAGAGGGATGAAGAGGTGGTCTGGCGTTGCAGGAACTGCGGCTACATCCACGTGGGCACCGAGGCTCCCGAAGAATGCCCCGCTTGCGCCCACCCCCAGGCCCACTTCGAGCTCCTGGCAGAGAACTGGTAAACAACAAGGGGCTGCCTTTTTGTTTTTGGCAGCCCCTTTTACGCCTCAACCCCTTCCTGGAAAACCCCTAAACCCACGAAAGAATAACCGGCAATCCGCCTCGCTTTTAGTTCCTTTCTTCACAATCCCTGATATAAAAAGGGGTCTTGGCAGCGTCCTACTTTCCCACCACCTCCCGGTGGCAGTATCATCGGCGCTGGGGGGCTTAACTTCCGTGTTCGGAATGGGAACGGGTGTTTCACCCCCGCTATGACCGCCAGAACCCCTATCCTCTATCTTTATGTTAGGGGAACAGGGAGCAAGGTACTCTGGATGTCTTTGAGTACCACCGGTTCTTTTTCTTCGGTCTCTTTCTTAGGTCATACAGGCCAAAGGGCTTGCTTCCCTTTGCTTTATTATTCCTAAGGGGTCAAGCCTCACGGCCCATTAGTACCCCTCGGCTTCACCCATTGCTGAGCTTCCACCTAGGGCCTATCTACCTGGT